>JAHFGT010000005.1 GCA_023247275.1 Candidatus Omnitrophota bacterium | reverse complement strand
CTGCGGCACCGAATTCCCATCGACGTAACCAAGCGCAGCTCCTATAGCATCGACCAGAATCTGTGGGGCACGAGCATCGAATCCGGCGTACTGGAGAATCCATGGACCGAACCGCCACCAGACACGTATCGATCTCTTCAGGCCCCTGAGCGTGCCGCTGCTCGCGCCGGCTATGTCACCATCGCGTTCGAACGAGGCGAGCCGGTCAAGGTCAATGGTCATCGGCTCAAGCCGGTTGAGTTAATTCAGCGGTTGCACATCCTTGGAGCGGCCCATGGGGTTGGCCGGGCAGATATGATCGAAAGCCGGGTCGTAGGAATCAAATCGCGCGAAGTGTATGAAGCCCCAGCCGGCACGTTGTTGTTGGAGGCACATCAAGAGCTGGAACGGCTTGTGCTGGATCGGCAGCTCCTGCGCGTCAAGCACGGGTTGGCTGGAACCTATGCGGATCTGATCTACGAAGGGTTGTGGTTGACGCCCTTGCGGGAGGCGCTGGATGCGTTTATCCATACGACCCAGCGACGCCTGACCGGAGAAGTCCGCCTGAAGTTGTACCGAGGCAGTTGCCACGTTGTGGGTCGGCGTTCCCCGTATGGATTGTATCAGCACGAGTTGGCCACGTATGCCAGCGGAGATCGGTTTGATCAACACGCCGCAGCCGGGTTTATCAAGCTGCTCGGCCTGCCGTATGAGGGGAGTCATCAATCAGGTCGTCGAATTCCTGGACGGAGTTGATATGGCGCCTGCTCGATCGCGCAAACTATGGGGCGGACGGTTTTCTCAAGCGACGGATCCCGTGGTTGAGCGGTACACCTCAAGCCTGGCCGTGGACCAGCGATTGGCCGTCTACGATGTGGACGGTTCGATCGCGCACGCCAAGATGCTGGGTCGGTGCCGTATTATTCCAGCGGCTGACTCGCGGCGGTTGGTCACCGGCTTGCAACGGGTTCGGCGGGTTGTGGCTGCGCCTGGCTGGCGACCAGATCATCGAGCGGAAGATGTGCATACCGCCATTCAGCAGTTACTCGAGCGCACCATCGGCCCGGTCGCGCGCACGCTCCACACCGCGCGCAGCCGTAACGATCAAGTCAGTCTGGATCTGCGTCTCTATTGTCGCGATGCAGTCGCTCGCGTCCAGCAGGCGATCGTCCGCGTCCAACAGGCGTTGATACAACTCGCCTCAGGCCACACGCGCACGGTGATCCCAGGCTACACGCATTTACAACGCGGCCAACCGATCGTGCTGGCGCATCAGCTACTGGCGTATGTCGAGATGCTGGCTCGGGACAGCGAGCGGCTGGTTTCTGTCGAGAGGCGGATCAATGTGCTACCGCTTGGGGCTGGGGCGCTGGCCGGGACATCGCTGCCGATCGATCGCGCTTATGTGGCGAAGCTGCTCGGATTTCCTCGGATCGCGCTGAATAGCTTAGATGCGGTCGCAGATCGGGACTTTGTGATGGAATTGCTCAGCGCGGCCGCGATCCTGGGCGTGAATCTTTCACGCATGGCCGAAGATCTTATTCTCTGGTCCACCGAAGAGTTCGGTATTCTCGCGTTGGATGACGCGGTGGCGACTGGATCAAGCCTGATGCCACAAAAAAAGAATCCGGATGTGCTTGAGCTGTTGCGTGGGCAGGCCGGGTTGGTCATCGGACAGTTGACGGCGTTTTTGACGGTGATGAAAGGGTTGCCGCTGACGTATAATCGAGATTTGCAGTGGGATAAGCGTCTGCTGTTCGAGTCAATCGATCTGACGCGCGATGGGCTTGACGTGTTCGCGCGGTTCCTGGGACATGTGCGAGTGCGGACTGATCAGTTGAATCGGTTGTTGGAGACCGACTCCCTGTGCGCCACTGACCTCGCAGACCATCTGGTGCAGCGCGGGGTGGCGTTCAGCGATGCCCATCGAATTGTCGGAACCCTGGTGGCGCTGAGCGAGCGCCAGGGCAAACGGTTACAGGAACTTCAGATGAACGAGCTCCAGCAGGTTTCAACGTTGTTCGATGCCCACGCGCGCGAGATCCTCGATCCGAATCGGTCGGTGTGGCGCAAACGCAGCGTTGGAAGTCCGAACCCCCGTCTGGTGGCCCAGGCGATTGCCCGGTGGCGCCGACGACTGAACACCCGGTGACCATGTACTACCCGCATGATCTGCATCGTCGCCATGGGGACCTGTGCTGCGAGCAGGTCCTGGTTGCTCGGATTGCCAAAGCGGTTGGGACACCGGTCTACATCTATAGCTACAAGACGCTGGTGGAGCATGTCAGACGGCTGCGAGCCGCGTTCGGTGCGCACGCCCCGCTGATCTGTTTTTCGGTGAAAGCCAACGGCAATCTGGCGATCCTGCGGCTGGTGGTGCAGCAGGGCGCTGGATTGGATATTGTTTCTGGCGGTGAGCTGTACAAGGCCCAGCAAGCCGGTTGTCCGGCTTCGCGGATCGTATTTGCCAGCGTGGGCAAGCGGCCGGATGAGATCCGCCACGCGCTGACCGCCGGGATTTTTTGCTTCAACGTTGAATCCGCGCCAGAACTAGCAGCGATCAACGATATCGCACGACGGATGCGTACCACCGCTAGGGTAGCGTTGCGGATCAACCCGGATGTGGATGCGCACACCCACACCTACATTACCACCGGGGTCGCAGAGACCAAATTTGGAATCGATCGGGTCACCGCGATCACCTTGCTGCGCCGGCATGCTGACTATCCTGGGATCCGGTTCATCGGGCTGCATGTGCATATCGGCTCGCAAATTAGCGACTCGGCGCCATTTGTCAAAGCGATCCGCCGAGTCGCTGAGGTGTTAGAGCAGGGTCGGGCGGTCGGTGTCCCGCTGGAATGGCTCAACCTTGGTGGCGGATTGGGGATTATCTATAAGGACGAGCGCCCGCAGACGCCACAGGCGTTTGCGGCGGCGGTGCTGCCGCTGATCCGACAGCTGCAGGTTCGACTCATTCTTGAGCCAGGACGGTTCATCATCGGTAACGCTGGGTTGCTCGTGACCGAGCTGCTGTATATCAAACAGGCGCGCGGCAAGCGGTTCGCTGTCGTGGATGCCGGGATGAACGATTTGATTCGCCCAGCGTTGTACGGCGCCTATCATGAAGTCATGCCGGTCACCGCCCCGGTGACTGGGTGGCATAGAGCAGGGGTGTATGATGTGGTGGGGCCGGTGTGCGAGAGCGCTGATGTGCTGGCCCGTCGTCGGTCGCTTGGCGTGATGGAACCAGGAGTGCTTCTCGCCATCTTGGGTGCCGGCGCCTATGGGTCCACGATGACATCAAACTATAATGGCCGGCTTCGTCCGGCCGAAGTGCTGGTCCGTGGGCGACGATGGGCGGTGATCCGCCAGCGTGAGACATTGAAAGATCTGATCCGGCACGACGTGATACCCCGATCGCTCATCCGATGACCACCATTCGGTATACGAAATTGACCGGGACCGGGAACGAGTTTATTTTGATCGATGCGCGGCAACAGCAGGCGACCAGCCAGCCTCGATGGACACGGCTTGCGACAACATTGTGTGACCGGCGCGCCAACATCGGAGCGGATGGGCTCTTGGTGCTTGGGCGGTCTCCCCGGGCTGATGTGCGCATGCGGATTTTTAACCCGGACGGATCTGAGCCATCGATGTGCGGCAATGGGGTCCGGTGTGTCGCGGCGTATGCGGCGGCGCATGGCTTGGGAACACGACTAACGATTCAAACGAACGCCGGGGTTCGGCGCGCCACGATCTTGCCAGGTCATCGGGTGCGGGTGGACATGGGCGTTCCAAGAGTGCTGGATCATCTGCCAGGATTGCGCGCCGGCGGGCGGGCGTTTGCCAGAGTCGATGTGATCGATTCTGGCGTGCCGCATCTGGTGTGTTGGATGAACGACCTTCGTCGCGTGCCGGTGCAATCGTTGGGCCACGCACTGCGGTCCCATCGCCGGTTCCAACCCGCGGGGACGAACGTCGATTTCATTCGTGTCCCATCCCTCGGCGCGATCACACAAACCAGAGGGGTATGGAAGGTGCAGATGGCGATGCGAACGTACGAACGCGGCGTTGAGGCTGAAACGCATGCCTGCGGCACCGGCGCTGTTGCCGCTGCCGCCAGTGTTGCGTACAAGATCGTCTCTGGCCGCCAGGACGCGAGGCGGTCGACTGCGCGGTTTGAAATTGACGTTGATGTTCCGGGTGGCCAGCTCAGAGTCGAATTGAGCGCGCGCTACAATCCGCGGCGTCGTCAAATGATCTGTGGACAGGCGTTCCTTGAAGGAGAGGTCCGGCAAATGACGCAAGGCACCGTGCCGTGGAACGGTCACCGACATCGATGACACTCGCCCTGCGCGGATCGATGGTCGCCATGGTGACGCCGTTTCGACAGGAGGCGGTCGATGAAGCAGCGTTGCGGCGGCTGATTGAGCACCAGATCGAGTCCGGGACCACGGCGCTGGTGCCATGCGGGACCACCGGCGAATCCGCGACGTTGTCGTTTGATGAGCACGATCAGGTGATCGATGTCACCGTCCAGGCGGCCCGGGGGAGGATCCCGGTGATTGCCGGGACCGGTTCCAACAACACCAGAGAAGCCATTCGGCTCACACGGCATGCTAAAGAAGCTGGCGCGGATGCGGCGCTGTTGATTGCCCCGTACTACAACCGGCCGACGCAGCAAGGCCTGTATCTGCATTTCAAGGCAATTGCTGAGGCGGTGGATCTGCCGCTGGTGCTCTATAACATTGCCTCGAGGACCGCCGTGAATATCGAGCCGGAGACGTTCGCGAGGCTGGCGGAGATCCCGACCATCATCGGCGTGAAAGAAGCGAGCGGTAACCTTGAACAGATGGCGCGGATCCTGGAATTGACCAACGGCAAGCTGACGCTGCTCTCAGGCGATGATGGACTCACGTTACCGGTAATGTCGATCGGTGGCACCGGGGTCATCTCTGTCGTGGCGAATCTGGTTCCAGCCGACACCGCGGCGATGGTGGGTGCCGCGCTGGCCGGCCGACAGGCTGAGGCGCTGGAATGGCATCGGAAATTATTGCCGTTGGCCAAGGCGCTGTTTGTTGAGACCAATCCGATCCCAGTCAAGACCGCGATGGGACTCCTGGGCCTGATCGAGCCTGGACTCCGGTTGCCGTTGTGCCCGATGTCAGAAGCGAACCTCGCTCGCCTGACGTCCGCACTAGAGCGGCACGGGCTGCTGAAAACTCCAGAGGTCAGAGGTCAGAAGTCAGAAGTCAGAGAACGAGATGTTAAGGGACAAGGGGGAAGGAGAGCATGAGGGCTACGCAGCATGTTTCTTCTGATCTCTGCCCTCTGGCCTCTGATATCTGAATCCAATGGCTCTCAAGCTGACGATCAGCGGGTGTTGTGGACGCATGGGGCAGGCCATTGCCCGATGTGCGTTACGCGAGTCGGCAGCGAGCGTGGTCGCGGCGTTTGAAGCGCCCGGCCATCCAGCCATCGGACAATCGTACGCTACCGTGCTCGGTCTGCAAATGAACGGGCTGCCGCCGGTCAGCGAGGATGCCAAGACGGCGATCAGTCGTGGAGATGTCCTGATCGAGTTCACCCTGCCAGAGCCCACGGTGCAGCATGTGGAGCTGGCGCAATCACTGGGCAAACCGATGGTCATTGGCACTACCGGGTTGACCGATGCTCAGCGTGCGGTGGTGCAAGCCGCTGCGCGACGCGTGCCGATTCTGCTCAGCCCGAACATGAGTATCGGTGTCACTGTCCTGTTCGAGCTGGTCGAATTGGCGGCGCGACGGCTGGGTCCATCGGTGGACGTTGACATTGTTGAAAGTCATCACAAAGGGAAAAAGGATTCGCCCAGCGGCACTGCCAAGCGGTTGGCCGACGTCGTGGCGTCTGCCCGACACCAATCGCCTGGCGCAATCCCGATGCATGCGATCCGGGCCGGAGAGATCATCGGCGATCATACGGTAATCTTTGCGGCGGGTGCAGAGCGGATCGAGTTGACGCACCGCGCGCAGAGCCGTGAGATCTTTGCTCAGGGGGCTGTGCGCGCTGCGCAATTTGTCGCAACGCAACCCCCAGGGCTGTATGACATGAGCCATGTGCTTCGGGCGACTGAGCCGGGGCGCTAGAATCCGTTGAGGTGACTGATGACCCCTGCGATTGCCACAGAGTGCAAAGCGGATCGTTTGAAACAGCTGCCGCCCTATGTGTTCGTTGAGTTGGATCGAGCCAAGCGGCGACTGATCAGCGAGGGCAAGGATGTGATTGATCTCGGTGTTGGCGACCCGGATCTGCCGACCCCATCCCATATTCGAGAACGGTTGAAGACCGCCGTTGATGATCCATCGAACCATCGGTATAGCTTTAGCGAGGGGATCAAACCGTTACGTGAAGCGATCGCGCGCTGGTATGGGCGACGATTCCATGTGGCGCTTGACCCAGAGATGGAGATCTTGCCGCTGCTAGGATCAAAGGAAGGGATCGCGCACTTGCCATTGGCGGTGGCCAATCCAGGCGATGTCGTGCTGGTCCCGGATCCCTGTTATCCACCGTATCGTAGCGGCGCACGGTTCGCCGGCGCTGAGGTGGTGTCCATGCCGCTTGAAGAGGACCTGCAGTTTTTTCCAGATCTTGGCGGGGTCAGCCAGAAGGCCGCCCAGCGTGCGAAGCTGATGTTCCTGAATTATCCGAACAATCCGACCGCCGCGGTCGCCACCGAGGAGCAGTTCGCCCAGGCCGTCCAATTGGCGTCTGACTATGGAATTCTGGTCGCCCATGACGCGGCCTACTCAGAGATCGCGTTCGACGGATGTCAGCCGATGAGCTTTCTCCAGGTCCCGGATGCGAAGACGGTCGGGGTCGAGTTTCATAGCTTGTCAAAGACCTACAACATGACCGGCTGGCGAATCGGATGGGTGTGCGGGAACGCTGGTGTCATTGCTGCGTTGACGCAATTGAAGACGAACCTTGACTCTGGAATTTTTCAGGCGATCCAGTGGGCTGGAATCGAGGCGCTTGAAGGCGATCAGGAACCGATGCGACACGCGGTGACCACCTACCAAGCGAGGCGAGATGCGTTGGTGGCTGGGTTAAAGAGCTGTGGCTGGGACGTCCCGGCGCCGAAAGCGAGTTTTTACGTGTGGGCTCGGCTGCCGAACACGGAATCATCCTCCATGGCATTTGCGACGCGGGTCTTGGAGCGCGCGCATCTGGTGATCACGCCTGGAGTTGGATTCGGATCTGCAGGCGAAGGGTATGTGCGCTTCTCGCTTACCATGCCGATTGAGCGGATCCAGGAAGCGGTCAGGCGAATCCAACAGATCCTCTAAGGCAGCGATTGACGATGACCCGTGCCTTTATCGGTATAGGGTCGAACCAAGGCGACCGGCTCGAACAGATCTCCCAAGCCATCCGTCGGCTCAGCCAGACGCCGCAGATCCGGGTGGTACAGATGGCATCGATCATCGAGACCCAGCCAGAGGGCGGGCCGCCGCAAGACAACTATTTCAATACCGCGATTGAAATTCACACCGAACATGAGCCCGCCGATCTGCTCCGAATCCTTCACAGCATTGAGCAGGGCCTGGGGCGAACGCGATCAGCCGAGCGTTGGGGTCCACGGCCGATTGATCTGGACCTGCTACTGTATGACGATCGCGTGGTCCACGATCCAAGACTGATGATCCCGCATCCGCGTCTGCACCAGCGGCGATTTGTCCTTGAGCCGTTGGCTCAACTCGCTCCTGAGGTCACGCATCCCATCCTAAATCGCACGATCCAGCAACTGCTCGATGAGCTAAAATCGGGGACAGCCACTGATCTCTCAGTTTACGGATAGGAGATCAGTGGCTGTCCCCGATTCGCGCGATGAGCTGTAGTCCATGAAGCTGGTCCGGTCTGTCAAACAGATGGCCGCGCTGACGGCTGGGTATCAGCAACAGCGCCGTCGCGTGGGTGTGGTGCCGACTATGGGTGCGCTGCATGAGGGACACCTCTCGCTCATTCGAGTCGCGCGTGAGCAGAATGATATCGTCATCGTGACCATTTTTGTGAATCCACTTCAGTTCGGCCCGCAGGAAGATTTCAAGCGGTATCCCAGATCGTTGACCAAGGACAGGCGTCTGGCAGCAGCCACTGGGGCGGATCTGGTGTTCGCCCCGTCCATCACCGAGATCTACCCAGCAGGGTTCCAAACCGGCATTGATGTCGGAGAGCTGGTTGCGCGGTGGGAAGGCGCTTCACGATTAGGCCATTTCCGTGGTGTGGCCACGGTGGTGGCGATCCTGTTCCAGCTCACTCAGCCGACCAACGCCTACGTCGGCCAGAAGGACTATCAGCAAAGCGTGGTGATTCGTCGCATGGCCGCCGATCTGCGGTTCCGATGTCGGATCCATGTGCTGCCAACGGTCCGTGAAGCTGATGGCCTCGCAATGAGTTCGCGCAACGCATCTCTTCGTCCGGCTGAGCGTCGGCAGGCGACCGTGCTGGTCCAGGCGTTGGAGTTGGCACGAACCCGCATCCAGGCCGGCGCGGGGGATGCTGGCCCGTTGATCGACGAGATGCGTCAACTGATCAGCGCAGCGACGTCGGCGCGAATCGATTATGTCGCCATCGTCCACGCGCGCACACTAGAGCCGCAATGGCGGTTGCACGGGGCGCTGGCGATCCTGGTCGCCGTCTGGATCGGCCGGACGCGGCTGATTGACAATATTCTCGTCGACGTGCCATAATGTCTCGACGATGTTGCGCACAGTCTGCAGAGCAAAAATTCATCGTGCGACGGTGACCGAAGCCAATCTGGCGTATACGGGAAGTTTGACGCTGGATGCTGAGCTCATGCAGGCCGCTGATCTGGCACCCTACGAGCAAGTCCATGTGGTGGATGTCACCAATGGAGCTCGTCTGGTGACGTATTGCATTGAGGGAACGCCAGGGTCAGGCACTGTGTGCATCAACGGCGCCGCAGCCCGACTGATATCCGCCGGTGATCAGATCATCATTATCGCCTACGCGCACGTGACACGAGAAGAACTCAGCGAATTGACGCCGAAAATCGTGTTAGTGGATGAGGAGAACCGGATCCGCCAGGTTGTCACCGAGGCGTGCTCCAACGAGTAATGCTTCGGGTAGGTCTGGTTGGTTGTGGGACCATTGGGTCCAGGCTTGCACACGCCATTGAACAGTCGTATGGGCATGCGGCTCGGTTGGTCGGTCTGCACGACAGGGATGCCGTGCGAGCCATCGCGCTCCGCCAGCAGCTCCGCCACCAGCCGCCAGTACTCGAGTTACCTGCCTTGGTTCAGCGCAGTCAGCTTATCCTTGAGGCGGCATCGATCGAGATCGTGCCCCAGGTGGTTCGTGCAGCGCTGCGCGCCGGGTGTGATGTGTTCGTCATGAGTGTCGGTGGCCTGCTACGAGTTCCAGAATGGCAACGGCTCGCGCAGCAGGCCGGTCGCCGGATGTATGTGCCGAGCGGGGCGCTGGCCGGACTCGACGGCGTCAAGGCCTTAGCCACTGGCCGCATTCGTCGACTCTCCCTCACGACCCGTAAGCCGGCTCGCGCATTGGCCGACGCTCCATACGTACGACGACGCGGCCTGCGACTGGACCGTCTCCGCCGCGCCAAGCTCATCTTCACCGGATCCCCAGCAGCGGCGGTGGCCGCGTTCCCACAGAATACCAATATCGCCGCCGCGCTCGCCTTGGCCAGCCAAGGCTCGAGTCGCCAACCTCGGATTCGCGTGATCGCCGATCCGCAACTGCGCATGAACCGCCATGAGCTGGACATCGAAGGCGATTGTGGGCGAATCCGCTGCGTGATTGAGAGTCGGCCCAGCGCCAATCCCAAGACGAGTGAATTGGCGGTTCGCTCGGCCATCGCGACGCTGGAGCGGCTGTTCAGCCCCATCCAAATCGGCACATGAACCAAGGAGGTCGCCACAACCCGGGGTGGCGATCAGTGATAACCTGGACACGCGGACGGGGAAGGGGGTGACGTGTCGTGGCAGAGAAGGTGGCAAAAGTCGGAGTCAAGAAGCAGGCCGGCTATTTGTACTTCGTTGATAAGCAAGGTGACATCTCGAGAGCCAAGATGGCTCGAGGTGGTCAGCGTCGCCGCAGCCGGCGGAGCCGGTAAGTCGTTCACAGACGTTGAAGAGGCCAGGCCCTTCCCGGGTCTGGCCTCTGCGTCCCATCCATTTCTCCACCGCACACGGGCGTCCCAAACGCATCAACATGTCAACCAACGACGCAATTCGTATCCGAGGGGCCAGCGAGCATAACCTCAAGCACGTCGATCTGGTCCTGCCACGCAATCGCCTCATCGTCATTACCGGCCTGTCCGGCTCAGGGAAATCCTCCTTGGCCTTCGACACGCTGTATGCCGAGGGGCAGCGCCGCTATGTGGAAAGTCTGTCCGCCTATGCGCGACAGTTTCTCGAGCGGCTCGAAAAACCTGATGTGGAATCCATCGACGGGCTGTCGCCCACCATTGCCATTGAGCAGCGCACCGCGGGGAGCAATCCCCGCTCAACCGTCGCCACGCAGACCGAGATTTATGATTACTACCGCGTGTTGTTTGCTCGGGTCGGCACGCCACATTGTCCCCAGTGTCAGATCCCGATTACGCAACAATCCGCACAGGAAATCGTTGGCCAGCTCTTGGCGTTGCCAGCCGGGTCATTGAGCTTGTTAGCTCCGGTGATTCGTGGGCGAAAAGGCGAATATGTCGAGCTGTTGCGGGATATCAAACGGCAAGGGTTTGTGCGAGCCAGAATCGATGGACGGCTTCAGGATCTGGATGATCCGATTCGGCTGGATAAACGGCGTGCGCATACCATTGAGGTGGTCGTTGACCGACTGACCCTTGAGCCGCCGCCACGCGACGCCGAGACCACGGCACGCCTGACCGAGTCTGTCGAGACGGCGTTGAAGGCCGGCAAAGGAATTCTGCGGGTGATCGCCGGCTCGCGAGAGCTGGCTTTTAGCGAGCTCTACGCCTGCCCGCAATGCGGATTTAGCGTGGAAGAGCTGTCGCCGCGAAGCCTCTCCTTTAACTCCCCGTATGGCGCTTGCCCAACATGTGATGGGCTCGGCACGCGATTAGAGATCGATCCAGAGCTGGTGGTGCCACACCCGGAGAAGTCGCTGCGCGACGGAGCGATTGAGCCGTGGAAGCGGGGCGGGATGCATATGATGATGTACTATAACCGGTTGATTCGCGAGGTGGCGCAGCAGTACCAGATCAGCTTGGATGTGCCATTTCGTTCGGTCGACCGGCGACTGCAGAAGATCCTGCTTTATGGATCAGACCAGCCGACGTGGGGAGGTCTGTTCGAAGGAATCATCCCAAATCTTGAGCGTCGGTTCCGGCAGACCGATTCAGACTATGTGAAGGAAGACATCGCTCGGTTCATGAGTGTGCTGCCATGCCCGGAGTGCCACGGCGCTCGGTTGAAACCAGCCAGTCTGGCGGTGCGGATCGCTGGCCGATCGATTGCCGAGGTGACGACCGAGTCGATCGCCGCGGCCCAGCAATGGCTGGTGACGCTGCGATGGACCACGCAGCAACACGCGGTGGCCGAACCGATCTTGAAAGAGATCGGCCGCCGGCTGCAATTTCTGCTGGATGTCGGACTGGGCTATCTCACCTTGGATCGCGCATCAGCCAGCTTGTCAGGGGGTGAAGCGCAGCGCATTCGACTCGCGACCCAGGTCGGATCAGGGTTGGTCGGCGTCCTCTATATCTTGGATGAACCGTCCATTGGCCTGCACCAACGAGACAACGAAAAACTGCTCACGACCCTGGAACGCTTACGGGATGTTGGCAACACGCTGGTGGTGGTCGAGCATGACGAGGCGACCATTCGCCGCGCTGATCATATCGTCGACTTGGGGCCAGGAGCCGGCAAACATGGCGGAGAAGTCGTCGCCAGCGGGACGCTCCATGAGATTCTCACGGCGCCTCGCAGCGTCACCGCCCAGTTCCTCACCGGAGCACGGCGAATCCCTGTGCCGTCGCAGCGCCGGCCATCGGATCGCGAGGCCCTGGTGATCCATGGCGCCGCTGAGCATAATCTGCAACACATTGACGTGAAGATCCCGCTGGGCTGTTTTGTCTGCGTGACTGGGGTGTCTGGGTCTGGCAAGTCGACGCTGGTCGATGATATCCTCTACCGGGCGTTGGCCCGTCGGTTCTACGGCAGTCGAGAGCCTCCTGGTCGACACGAGCGAATCACCGGCCTGGAGCAGATCGATAAGGTCATCGTGATTGATCAATCACCGATCGGTCGCACGCCCCGGTCAAACCCAGCCACGTATACCGGTGCGTTTGGTCCGATTCGGGAGCTGTTCAGTCACACCCCGGCGGCGAAGCTACGCGGGTTCGGGCCTGGACGATTTAGTTTCAATGTCAAAGGTGGTCGGTGCGAGGCGTGCGAAGGGGACGGGATCAAGCGGATCGAAATGCATTTCCTGCCAGATGTGTACGTACGCTGCGAGGTCTGCAAAGGCAAACGGTTCAACGAGCACACGCTACACATCACCTACAAAGATCGGTCGATCGCAGATGTGTTAGCGATGACAGTCGAGGAGGCGCTCCAGGTTTTTGCCGATGTGCCGGCGATTGGCGAGAAGCTGCGGACGATCCGGGCGGTGGGTTTAGACTACCTCGAGCTGGGACAATCGGCGACCACGCTGTCAGGAGGAGAAGCGCAACGCATCAAATTATCGCGCGAGCTGTCGCGTCGAGCGACCGGACGCACGCTGTATCTCCTGGATGAGCCGACGACCGGGCTGCATGTTGCCGATATTGAGCAGCTGCTGGGCGTGCTCCACCGGTTGGTGGAGCACGGGAATACGGTGGTCGTCATTGAGCACAACCTTGATGTAGTCAAGACAGCGGACTATCTGATTGATCTGGGTCCGGAAGGTGGCGCCGCCGGCGGCCGATTGGTGGCTGCCGGAACCCCTGAGGTGGTGGCGGCCGTGGCTGAATCGTGGACCGGGCGGTTTCTCCAGCCGCTCCTGCAGGGTGTCCGCCGACCCCTCACGGGTCACGTGGTGCGGTAATGTGGCGTCATCAACGAACAATCAGTTTTATGATAGTCGCGTGGCTCCTGCGCGCTGCGCTGGCCCAGGCTGATCCCACCCCAGGCTACACGGCGATCCAAACCGCGTTCCTTCAGGAACAATTTGACCGCGTGGCTTCCCTGGCGCAAACCTTCATTCTGCAAAACCCGCAGGTTCCAGAAGTGCCGCGCGTTTGGCTGTGGCTCGCGCTCAGTCTGGACCGACTGCAGCAGGCGAACGATGCCTTGCGCGAACTGGATCGGCTCAAGACACGTTTAACTGCCAATGACCGGCTCTGGCCAGAGGTGTTGTTTTGGGAGGGAGACATCAGCCGCCGCGCGTTGCACATGGCGCGGGCGAAAACAGCCTATCAGCAATTGTTGACGCAATACCCGGACACCACCTGGGGTGCGCAAGCACAGCTCGGCGTCGGATTGGTCTATCTCCATCAGCAGTCCTATGAGGTGGCCAGCACCTATTTTCAGCAGGTGGCTGCTCAACGGGCAGGAACCACCTTGGCTGTGGATGCGCGTCTGTTCGAAGGTTTGTGCGAGCTGCGACTCAACCGATTCACTGAAGCGATCGCCACACTCGAGTCCATTGTCCCCCACGTGCAAACCTCGGACACTGGGGCTCAGGCCAACTTCTATCTTGCGGAAAGCTACACCGGCGCGCAGCGGTACGGCGAGGCCATTCAAGCCTATCAACGGGCGCTGAGTGCCGGGCCAACGTCATCCTGGGCTCACCTGTCTCAATTCGGATTAGGATGGGCCTATTTCCAAGACGGCCATTGTGCTGAAAGCATTGAACTGTTCCAGCGGTATCTGCAGCAGCCGCCGGTCGAACATCAGAGCGAAGCGCTGTTTGCGCAGGGCAGTTGCTTGTTACAAGCCGGTCGTGAAGTAGAGGCCTTGTCCCGGTTTAAGCGGATTATTGCCGAGGATCCCAAACATCCGTTGGCGTTTGAGAGCGGCCTATTGATTGTCGATGGCTACCGACGACAAGGAGAGTTTCAACTCGCCCGCGAATTGCTCCAGACACTGCTGAAGCGGCCGCTTGATACCGGTTCACGCGCCAAAGTCCAACTCAAATTGGGCCTGGTGGCGCTTGAAGACGGGAACCCGGCTCAGGCCCAGACCGTGCTCCAATTGGCGCGCGAACAGGGCGATCCGGCGACCCAGCAAGTGGCGATGAGTGGGTTAGCCGACGTGAAGTTGTATCAAGCCGACATCGAGGGAGCTCGGCAACTGTATGAACAAGCGATCGCGGCAGCACCGACCACGATCACCGCCGCGTACGCGACGTACCAACTCGGACGCATGGAGCTCCAGGCCGGACAGCCAGCCGAGGCGGTGAAGCGGTTTGAGATGTTATCGGCGCATCCGGATCCGGCCATTGCCGGTGAAGCGCGGCTTGGACTGCTGATCGCTGCGTTGGCGAACGGACAGGATGAGCAAGCGCAAGTGCAATTGATGTCGCTGAAGCAGCAATATGCCGGAGGGTCATTAGGGGCTCGGGTCAGCTACTATGAGGCGATGCTGGCGATGGAGCATGGAGATGAACAGGCTGCCCAACGGTTGTGCGAGGAGACGATCGCCCGTGCCCCAGCAACAGAAGAGGCTTTGGATGCCCGGCTCTTGCTGGCCGATTTGCGATTGCGCCATCAATCCACAGCCGAGGTGATCGGCTGGTTAGCGGACATCTATGAGCATGACCGGCTTACCGGCAGCCATCGCGCCAAAGTGGCAAAGCGGTTGGGTGATTTGGCCCGCGCAGAGCGGATGTACGTTAAGGCAATCCGATGGTATGATGTGGCCTCGCAGTTGTCACCAGCCCTCACCGCTGAAGCGACCTATCTGACGGCCTCGTGTTACGAAGAGGGCGGGGATGTGCGAGTCGCCATTCCATGGTACCAGCATGTGGAAGCGTCACCATGGCAGGTCCGCGGACAGCTCGCTGCCGCAAAACTGCTCGAGCATGAAGACCGAATGGTAGAAGCCGAGGCGATCTATCAGTCGCTTGCCGGACAGCCAATCCCTGAAGCCGCGATGGCCAAGGAACGATTGAGCGAGTTGCGACAGTTGCCGTAAGCGATCCGTCATCATGAGTCGCGCGATCCAACTCGTCGTGTTTCTGATCACCGCCGCCGGGCTCGGCTGGCTGCTGTACGCTTTTGTCGACATCATCCACCGTGGCGGACCGGTGATGATTCCGATTGTCATGTGCTCGATCTTCTCGCTCACACTGACCATGGAACGGCTGCTGTTCTTTTTCAGCCTGAATCATGGGCGCAACATGGACCGATTCTTTGAGCAGCTGCGCGCCGCTGTGGATTCTCGCCGATGGCCAGAGGCTAAGGCGTTGTGCGAGACGTGGCGAGGTCCGGTAGCCCGGGTCGTCCTCGCCGGGCTGGCGTCACATGAAGCGACCGCAAAAGAGATCGACGAAGCCATGGAAGATGCCGCCTACCAAGAGTTGCCAGCTATTGAACAACACCTGCGCTGGCTCTCCACCTTGGCGCAAGTGGCCACTCTGTTGGGGCTGCTGGGAACAGTGACCGGACTGGTCCGTGCCTTCCAAGTGATTCAAATGAAATCCGGTGGCGGGAGCCCAGTCAGCCCAGGCGATTTGGCCGGGGGCGTGTGGGAAGCCTTGATCACCACCGTCGCAGGGTTGATCGTCGCCATCCCGACGATCCTGGTGTACAACTATTTTGTCGGGCGGGTGAGCGAAACGCAGTTTCATATGGAGAAAGCCGCGACCATCGTTGCTGGCTGGCGTCGGCCCGGAGCTCCTCACTGAACGATGCGACTGCGACGTCGAATCAGCGAACCGGTCTCGGTCGATATCGCGCCGATGATCGACGTGGTGTTTCAGCAGCTGATCTACTTCATGCTGACGTCCAGCTTTGTGCTGCATCCAGGAATCAAGATTTCGCTGCCGAAAGCGACCAGCAGCGAGCAGATCTCACCGTCCAACATCATGCTGACACTGACGAAGGACCATGTCGTATACTGGGATGAGCAGGTCGTCTCGCTCAAGCAGGTTCGAGATCGCTTGGAGCACGCCGCGGATGGGAAACCGATCCTGATCCGAGCGGATCGCCATGCGTACGTGGACAAATTGATCGAGCTGTGGGATGTCTGTCGGGAAACCGGGCATGAGCAGGTGCATATCGCGACGCTGTCAGAATAGCAAGGAACAGGAGGACGCATGATCACCGAGATCGGAATTGTGGCCGGAGAGATCTGGCATTATCTCGATAATCATGGGGAAACGTTATTCAGTCAACTACCCAAGTCGATTGATCGGTCACAGACGCTGGTGTTGATGAGTCTCGGATGGCTGGCCCGCGAGGGTCATGTGATCGTACGACAAGACGGAGCAGATCTTCACGTGTCGCTGCGCCGCCCCTAACAGCCATGGCGCGCGGTCGAGTGGTGGTTGTGCTGGTGACCTGCCCGACTCGCACGGTGGCTCGGCGGTTGGCGCATGCGCTAGTTCAGCAGCGGGTCGCGGCCTGCGTCAACGTGATCAACGCAGATGTAGAATCCACCTATGTGTGGAAGGGTCAGGTTGAGCAAGCTCGTGAGGTCTTACTCGTCATCAAGACCAGCTCGAATCGATTTGCCGATCTGTGCCGACTCATCCGCTCGCTGCATCCCTATGAGGTTCCTGAAATCATCGCCCTGCCGGTCACGCACGGCCATCCTCCCTATGCGCGGTGGGTGCTTGACACCGTTGATCCTCGCTAAGAATTTGATACTCCTGCTGAGCAGAGCGTATCCGTTGTTACCGTACAGACCCTGGAACGTCTCAACCCTTGACGTCGTGCTTGACAGTTGATTGTCGTCGGAGATATACTTTTGTCGTACATATTAAAGAAATGTATGTTACTGGATCCGAAAAGGGTTAACCGCTGCCACCGAAACGTGCGCGCTTTCCTTAAGAAGGACAGGTGGCAGACCTTGTCGCAGGAGCGTTGCGACAGGGCGCCGTGAGGCGGGGGCGCAAAGCTGCGGGTCTCACCTGAGACGACCGGGCTAGTAGACAATAGTGCACACCCGGCGTTATGAGACAGCCGAGCTACCGGACAGTAGTTCGGCTGTTGCATTTTTTGAGGAGCTCAGATGCGGCCAAGCAACGAACGCGGTATTGCGCTGGGATTGGTAATTATCACCGCGATGGTGTTCTCGATCGCGGCGTTCGCAGCGCTCACCATGTCGATGGCCCGGATCAACCAGTCAGCCTATCACGTGCGCCGACTCCAAGCCCGGTACGCGGCAGAGGCCGGTCTGGTTTGGGCCATGCAGCAGCTCTGGCAAAACCCGACGTGGAGTGATCCAGCAGGAGACGCTGATGTGGTGTTCGATGTCAACGGGAATGGAACGACCACCGACCCGAACGATTTTGTCGATGTCGAAATCCCCCCGTGCACCGCAACGCCATGCCAAGGTCGCAAGCTTCAGGTACATGTCACCTACACGCTGAACTGATGAAGCGCGCCCGGGATGGATTTACGCTCAGCGAAGTGCTGATGACCATCGTCATCCTTGCTGTCCTGGCCGCGATCGCCTATCCAAACTTCACGAAGACGATCGAGTTGGGCCGTCGACGCGAGGCAGAGGATCTGTTGATGGCCACCTATGCCGGGGAACGGGTCTATTTCTTTGCCAACAGCAAGTATCTGGACGTGCCGCCCGGAGCATGGAAAGACATCAGCATGGAAGATCCAAACCCGCCGGACGGGTCGATTCAATTTGCCGTCAACTGCACTGCCGGGTGCGCCAAGTTCACCGCCAAAGCGACCCGGCAAGGCGGGCAGTGCAATAACAGTTGGCTGAAGGTAACCGATGGCAACCGCACCCCATCAGGAACCTGGACCAGCTGTCCCTAGGAGTCGGTGATGTCTGAACGAGGGACAACGTTGTTGGAATTAGTCGTCGCCGCGATCCTGATCGCGTTCGTCGCCGGTGGCGCGATGCTGGCCTTTATCATGGCCGCCCAGTTTTCGCAGCGCTCTCCCAACAAGGTGGAAGCGATCCAATACACACAGGAAACCATTGAGCGGATGCGCAATCAAGTCGCCTGCGATAATGGTTGGTTTAATCCGACGACCTGCGCGGCGGTGGTGAACATCGGCACGCCAACGCCAGTGCCAGATCCTGTCCAGCCGCCAAATGCTAAATTCACCCGTACGTACACCGTCATAGCGATGCCCCAGTGCGGCGGGACCGCTGGGTTGCCAGATTGCATCCAGGTGACGGCCAAAGTGAGCTGGGTTCAACAATGACCCACCGCGAGCGCGGGGTGACGTTATTCGAAATCCTCATTGCGACAACACTGGCGATGATCCTGATCCTGGCCATTACGCAGGTTGACATGACCCGTGTCTATATCTCTGAAGACATTCGACGCAACCTGAACCGCAACGGTGAGGCTGAATTGGCCTTAACGCATATGGGGAAATGGTTGCAGATGGCGGACCGTGTTGTGGTCGTATCGGCTAACAATGTGCAATTTCGGGTGCCAGTGCCAACCGAGGCGGCGTGCCAGCCGATCCCCACTCCAGACTGTTTCGATCGAGCCGCCAATTACACCTGGGGCCAGTACCGGTATGATTCAGGTCTGAAACAGATTTTATTCTATTATCCGGTGACCAGCAGTTGTCCCACGCCAATCACCTACGGTCAAGCCCCAGACAGTTCACTGGCCGGGCTGACGGTGACCTACAACGATGCCGACTCAACCCAGCAGGCACTTGGAAGTGATCCGCCAAGCCCGGACAACAACCTGCTGCAGATCAAGGTTATTTCAGAAGGAGTAACACCCAGCACGAACCGTCCGTATCAAAGTCAGGTGGTCCTGCGAGCTGGTGCGTACACCAATTTGAATGCGACTGCACAAAATTCAAGTTCAGGCATGGAACCTACAGGGTCGATAAGTAGTGCTCCTAACCCGTGCTGAAAGGGGGAGGTAGATGCGGACGCATGGATGGACATTTGGGGTCGGGATGATCGTGTCGATCGGTCTGATCAGCTATGTGGCTGCTGAAGACCTGACGTTAAGTACCTACTACCCGTCGCCCCGCGGCGTCTATAACCAGATACGGGTCGGGGTCGGGACTCCACCGACTACCCCAGACCCCCTCACGCCAAATATCGGTGCCGAGATGAGAATGTCAATCACCGGCGGTAACCTCTATATGGACAACGTCAATTGGAACACTCGATACAGCCAACCGCTCCATAGTACCGGCTGGTTAGTCTGGCCGCGGGACCTCGGTGGCCGCAGCGAAAATGCCCGGGTCCTCGGCATGTGGGGTACGTCAGTCCAGATGTATGGGGGTGGCGGCTCGTCAGGAGCATTTCCGAGCTTTGAACTGCATACCTCTGACGGGAACTATGGCATGACCATGGATGAAACAGCAGGAAGTCCTCGCAAGGTTAGAGGCTTCCTGCTCGGATCTGGTGTGGCATCCGGACTTCCTGATCCCAATACGTTTTTAGACCTGGCCTCTGGGGTTCAGCAGCCGATGATTTTGCGAATCCGGTCCTGGGGTGCGCCCTCCTGGTTGGCCAGTGGGATGCAGCTCAGTTTCGGCGATACTTCACCGCAAGCCTTCTTCGGTCGCCCGACTATCAGCACGACCTTCTTTGGCGGTCGCGATGTCGCCATCACGGATAATCTTGTCCAGGATTTCACCGCGGTGCCCCCGCGGATGGTGTGGGAACAGAACGGACAGGTCGGAATCGGGCTGTTAAACGTCGATGATTTTGATCCCACCAAGCCAGACATCCCCACTATGGTGATCCAGGCGCGCCCCACCTATGATGCCAGCCTGCGGCTGCGCGCCGCGACCGGGGCCAATCGTAATGCCTCCATTGATCTCAACGATTCCGGCGGGAAAAGTTGGATCATGTTCCGTTCCAACTGGAATCATCGCGGGTACATTGGACAAGTGCCGATCGTTGGCATGAGCGGCAATCCAGGGGATATGCTGTTTGGTACGACAGACACTGGCTCTAGTCCCATTCCCCTGCGCATGAAGATCACCGGCGATACAGGGTTTGTCGCGATTGGGGTTCCGAATAACGTTGGGGCTTGGGCCCAATTGCACATTATGCAAGCGGATCCTGCTGCGGTTGCGCCTGTGCTACGGATCGATGATCAGTTCAACCCATTGCTGCCTCTTCCTGGCGATGACACCCCATTTGTCATTGATGCGAATGGCAATGTCGGAATCGGGACAGCGAATCCAGCGCTCGGAGAAAAGGTACAAATCATCGGAAACACGACGATCGGCGCACCGCCTCCTGCGGTGCCGGTCAACTTGTCGGTGTGGGGTCAGATTTTGCGGAACGGAACCGTCCTGCCAGATTTTGTTTTTCAACCAGACTACAAGTTGCCAAGCATCGAACAGCATGCTGCCGAAATGTGGGCGCACAAGCATTTGCCGGCGATCGCTCCGAGCCAAGAGAAGGGTACCGAACCCAGGTTACGAAGTCTTGATGACGATTTTGCCGGTCTGTTGCAGGAGCTAGAGTATGCGCATCGGTATATCGAGCAGCTCAATATACAGCTACAGTCTCAGCAGCAACGGATTGCAACGTTAGAAGAGACTGTGAATCGGCTTGTCCAGCAGCGCTGATAGTTCTTAATAATGTTTTGATAACGTTTTATTGCTAATCATGTATACTAGTGGATGCTTCTCGTCGGGCTTGAGAAGGGCTTCGGCATTCGCTAAGAGGGTAAGATCATGGCACAAATCGCAGGCATCGTCTTAGGGGTTGGGGTTGTTGAGGCGTTTTCCGCTCAGCGGGTTTTGTCCACGCTGAAGTTACGGGCTGCGAAGTTGCCGGTCGCTGCCAATGATGAAGCCTCCATCGCACAGGCGATTCGCGGCGTCGTCGATCATTTAGGGATCACGACAGCTCAGGTCGGCGTGGCGGTGCTGATGCGGGATGTGCTGCTACGGTCGTTTACCATGCCGATCTTTCCTCGGGCCGAGCTCGATCGTGCGGTACAGTTCGAGGCGCGAAAGTACATTCCATTTAAGATTGAAGAGCTGGTCTGGGGCTACCAAGCTGTCAAACAGCGCGGCACCCGGATGTTGTCGGTGGTGTTCATCGGCATGCGCACAGAAGCGTTCGCAAAAATTCAGGGGACGCTGCGCGCCGCCGGGATTGAGCCGTTGTTCATCGAACCACGGTCACTGAGCTTGGCTCGGCTCGGCGGTGGCGCGCCGCTGGGCAGCGACAAACAGTTTGTCGGAATTGTTGAAGTCAGCCAGCAATCCGCCCATATTGTCATCGCCAAAGACCGGTTGCCGTATTTTGCCCGTGAGGTGGCATTGACCTCACCAGCCGCCGTAGGCCCTACCGGCCCAGCACCCCAACCGGAAATTGAGTCGTTACTCAGTGAGCTGGGTATTTCGTTTGAATTTTTCACTCGAGAAAACCCCCAAGCAATGATCCGCCATGTGGCGGTGTATGGCCCGCCGTCGGCGGTGGACGCGATTGTCGAGCGGCTGAAAAGCCAGCTCAAATGCTCGGTCGGAATCGGCACCATCCCCAAAGAGATTCGACAAGACGGATTCACACTTGAGGATGCTGCGGTCGCCGGGTTGGCATTGCGCGAGCTGCAGCCACGGAGCGCGATCCAACTGATGAGCGGCCGGACCGACACCACGGTCAAAAAGACATCCCAAGAACTCCTTAATGTCGCGTCGATTGAGAGTCGCCGGCTGGTCAAACCGTTGATAGGGCAGCTCTCGATGGCTGCGGTGATTCTGGGGGTTTTTTTCTGGATTGAAGAGTACCAGGTCACAACCGCCCGTCGGCAGATGGAACACACGGTGCGAGCGTTTCCTGATGTGGGATGGGGATTGAAGGAACAGGGTCAGCAGGAGTTGGAGGATCTGCAGCAGCAGGTTGACAGCCGGCTGGCATTTTTGAAGCGGACGATTGATGGCCGCATTTCGATGACAGAAAAGCTGGACACCTTAGCCAAGGCGTTGCCTGACGGCGTGTGGGTTCAGAGCATCGGGTACCACAATATCGTGGACCGGTTTAAACCTCAGCGCCCCCTCTTGGAATTGCGCGGAGCGTGTTTTCGCGCAGAGGCCGGTCAAGAGATTGATGTGATCCAACGGTTCTTCCAGCACATTCGGCAAGATCAGACGTTGTTGCAGGGGTTTGCGCGTGCGGAGTTGGGCAAAGTGGCAGAGGCAGCCGAACAGCAGGACATCTCCTACCGCACCTTCGAGGTTAACTATCGTTCGAAAGGGGTGCTGTAATGCGACCTGGGCTGGTGTCTGGCCTGCTGGTGCTGCTGGCCGCAGGGCTACTGGGTTCGCGAATCTATGCGAGGGAGCAAGCCAAGCTGGTTAACATTCACCAGCAGTTTAGCGAGGAGCAGCAGCGACAAGCGCTACGGGAGGACCTGGCCAGCCGGCTTCGGCAACTGGATCAGATCCGCAGCCACCTGGCGCCTGAAGTGGAAACCGAGTGGCTGTTTGAGCAGGTGCATACGCTGGCGCAAAATGTCGGGATCAATGTGACCTCGTTGACGCCGTTGCCGCCGAAGCCGCTGGAAGAGTTTACCCAGGTGGGGGTCAATGTCCAGTTCGAATCGTCGTACCATCAGCTGGGCACATTCCTCAGTCAACTTGAAAATGCGCCAGCATTTCTTCAAGTTGACGATCTTGAGGTTGGAACCGGTCCACAGACCGGGGTGTTGTCGGTTCGGATCACCATTAGCAGTTTTTCGGTGCCATTGCCCACCGTGGCCCAAAAGAGCGGATAAGCCATGGACCCTCGGATGAAATCCCAACTTGAGCGGGCCATCATCGTGTTCGGCATCGGCTTTCTGCTGTTCCAAGTCTGGCACAACATGGCAAGGCGCAGCGCAGGGGGATCCACCTCGAGCGGATCAGCCCCTGCCCAGGTGATGGCCGGGCTTCGAAAGATGAATGACATTGATTCACGATACGCCAACGCGCTGGGATCGACAGTAGAAGTTGATCAGCCAGGACCGACCACAAGCCTGACGCCGCCGGTTGAGTATACCGCCTCAAACCTGCGTGATCCGATGGCCAGTCTGCTGCCAAAACCAGAAGAACACCCACCGGTCGATGTGCCCGCGCCGGTTGCCCAACAACAACCCACCCCACCGCCACCACCTAAGCCGCCTGCGGTGGCTCTGGAAGGGATCTTGTGGACCAGCGCAGGCTCGAAAGCGCTGATCGATGGGCAGGTCTACAGCGTGGGTGACCACATCAAAGACGCGACCATCGTATCGATTGACCGCGGTGGGGTCGTGGTTGATGTGCAGGGGACGCGGTTTGCCATGACATTTCCATTTCATCGGGAGGGAGCGCAGTGATGCAGCACGGCAAGGGGGAACGATGAGTCGATTGGTCCGGGTCTTGGGCATTGTTCTCAGCGCGATCGGAATGCTGGGTGATGGAGCGTTGGCGGCACCACCAACTCGGTCGGCAACCGAACACGAGCCAGAACAGATTCGAATTTCCATGGAGTTTGAAAACGCGCCGCTCAAGGACGTGCTCAAGGCGTTCTCCAAACAGACCGGGATCAATGTGATCGCCAGCAAAGACATCGAGAACCGCACCATTACCCTCTACTTGGAAGATGTCTCAGCCGTCGATGCGCTGGACCGAATTTTAGAGACCGGCGGGCTGCTGTATGAACGGCCTCCAGGGAGCGAAGTGTACATGGTCCGGGCCGATCCGACGAAGACCCCTCTGCAGGGTGAAGCGCCAGCGGGCGCGCCGAGCACGAAGATCTACACCTTGAAGTATGCGCATCTATCGACTTCACGTCTAAGCCGAGCGGTTGAGGCGTCAGGCAGCCAACTGCGGGGGATGATCGGTAGCTCTGGCACGAGCACTGCGCAGGGCGTTACGCTGGGGTCGAGCGGAGGTTCTGGGAGCGGCAGTGCCAGTGGTGGCGCAGGGACATCCAACGCTTCAAGTGGTGCGACCGGTGGCGCGGGCAGCGCAAGCGAACTATTGGGATTGGATCTCATCGTCCAGCAACTCCTCACCGGGCAGGGCAGTCTGGTTGTTGACGAACGGACCAACTCGATGATCATCACCGATGTGCCGGATAACCTCAAGAAGATTGAGACGGTGATCGAGAAGCTTGACGTGAAGACGCCGCAGATCATGATCGAGACCGATCTGTTTGAGTCCACGTTAGGCACGGTGCGGAATCTGGGGGTGGCGTGGGGCACGTCGAGCTCGATCACGACTGTTGGGCTCACTCCGGCGAAGGCCGCAACGAAGTTTCCTTTCAATACGATGTCAAGTACAGTGAATGATGCGAAGTATTTGACCCGGGCAAAGGATCCGAAGTTTACCGGCACTGGCCAAATCGAGTTAGGGGTCGTGGAAGCCTCGCAAGTGATCGCGACACTGCAGGCGCTCAGCCAGGATACCGACACGCGCATTTTGGCTCGTCCGCGCGTGCTGACCATGAACAATGAGAGCGCGGTGGTGCGGCTCCAAAAAAACCAAGCCATCAGCCGGCCCCAGTCGGTGGTCATTACCGGTGGCACGGTCAGTAATACCGGACCTGAGCGGGCACCGACCGGAATCGTCTTGGTCGTCACCCCCCAGCTCAACGAGGACGGTTCCATCACGATGCTGGTTGAGCCATCGGTGACAGATACCGTGGCATCAGAGATCACGACGACGACCGATCCAATTGTCGACCCGCAGACCAAGAGCGTCCGATCGCTGGTACGCATTCGGCAAGGTGAAAGCCTGATACTGGGAGGGCTGATCAACCGCCGCGATGAGCGCGCGTTTCCCCGCGTGCCAGGGCTGTCACAGATTCCCGTTCTGGGTGAGCTGTTTAAACAGCGAACTCGCAGCGGGACCGATCGGGAGTTGATCGCGATGGTCACGCCTCGCGTATTTCAAGAATCTGAGGTGCCAGGAACCGGCGGTGCCGCGGCCGCGCTCGGGCCAGCGCGTCAGGATCAGATCGAACAGGCGCTCACGCGGCTCGAACAGCGACGTAGTCTGTAAGCGGTACTCGGCTTGAGCATGACGGGCAGTGTTACGGTGGGTAACGACCATGCCAATTCTAAAACTTGGCGACAAACTCGGCGAAATTCTGGTCAAGGCCGGCCTGATCTCGGTCGACCAACTGGCCAAAGCGCTGGAGTCTCAGCATGGGACCACCAAACGCATCGGTGAGATTTTGGTCGAGCTCGGCATGGTCAGCGAGCTGGACATCGCCGCTGCGCTTAGCAAACAGCTGAGTGTGCCATACGCCTCAGCCGCCAGCGGCCTGTTGAATCCTCCCAAAGGCCAAGGCCTCGAACAACTTGTCCCCACAGAGTTTGCCCGGCAGCATTTGGTCTTACCGTTGTCCCGCACCATCAACTCTCTCACGGTGGCCTGCGTCAATCCCCTGGATCTGCTGACGATGGATAACCTCAGTCGCCTTACCGGATGCGATATTCATCCGGTCGTCACGACAAAAGCCGACCTCGAAGTAGCCATTAGCACCTTCTATGGCGAAGACACGATGCTCCAGGAGGCCATCGGCCATTCCTACCAGCTGTCGAATGGAGAAGACCTTGCGACTGAAGAAGTCCTCAACTTGGATCGTCTGAAAGAGGCGGCACAGGAAGCGCCGGTGATCCGGCTGGTGGATCTCATCATTCGCCAGGCGATCAAGCAACGCGCCAGCGATATCCACATCGAACCATTTCGTGAGCGGTTGAGCCTGCGGTACCGAATTGATGGGGTGTTGCACGAGATCAGCCCGCCGGCTCGGGCGCTGCACGCGGCGATTATCTCGCGCATTAAAATTTTGTGCAAACTGGATATCGCGGAAAAACGGCTGCCCCAGGATGGCGGGTTCATGATGGGCATGGAAGGCCTGTCGATCGATTTTCGGGTGTCGGTCATCCCGACCATCTATGGGGAAAAAGTGGTCGTCAGAATTTTGAAGAAAATCCCAGAGCTGCTGGATCTGCAACAGCTGGGATTTGACGAGCGGGAACTCGGATTGTTCCAGTCGGTGATCCATGATCCGTACGGCCTGTTGTTGTTGACTGGTCCGACCGGCTCTGGCAAGACCACGACGCTGTATGCCGCACTCAGCGCCATCAAGACGCCAAAGAAAAATATCCTGACGATCGAGGACCCGGTCGAATACCGACTGGATGGTGTGAACCAAGTCCAGATCAAACCGTCCATCGGGCTGACTTTTGCCGCCGGCTTACGTTCGTTCCTTCGCCAAGATCCAGACGTTATCATGGTAGGGGAAGTCCGAGATCTGGAGACCGCTGAAATCTGCGTGCAAGCCGCCTTGACCGGCCATATGGTGTTTAGCACCGTGCACACCAATGACGCGCCGTCAGCGGTCACCCGGCTGCTGGATATTGGCGTGGCCCCGTACCTGGTCTCGTCCACGATCTCGCTGATCGTGGCGCAGCGGTTGGTGCGGCGATTGTGCGACCAGTGTCGGGAATCCTATGAGCCGTCACCCGCGCTGCGCGAGCGGCTTGCCCTTGGCACCGGACCGATCTACCGAGCCAAGGGGTGTGAACCGTGCAGTGGAACTGGATATCGCGGCCGGGTGGGTGCGTACGAGGTGATGGAGATCAATGAACAGGTGCGTGAACTGGTCACCAAAGGCGCGGCCGCCCACCTCATCAAGGACGCAGCGATTCGTAACGGCCTGGTCACGTTAGAGCAGGGTGGCCTTCGAAAGGTCCAGCAGGGTCTGACCAGCCTTGAAGAAGTGGAGAGCGTGATCCTGATGGGACGGACCTAACCCTCATGCCAAATTTTGTATATCTTGCTCGCGATCAATCCGGGGCGATGAAGAGCGGCCACCTCGAAGCGGTGGATGAAGATGAGGTGGTCGGTATTCTTCAGCACCGGGGACTGTACGTCACCCAGCTCTCGCGAAGCAATGGGGCAGCGCACAACACGCTCACACAACAGCCAGTGCAGCGCCGGCTTTTAGGCCGTGTGACCGTTGATGACAAGGTGCTCTTCTGCCAACAACTGGCGACGCTCATCGAGGCTGGCCTGCCGTTGTTGAAAAGTCTGGAAATTGTTTCAAGCCAGGTAGAGAGCCGCCCGCTGCTGCTGGCCGTTGAGCAGATTCGGCAAGATGTCGAAGCCGGACGCGCGTTACACCAAGCGATGGCGCAACACCCAAAACTGTTCACGTCTTTTTGGGTGAACCTCGTGGAATCTGGGGAGGCGAGCGGTAACCTGGCCGCCTCCTTAGATCAGCTCGCCGGTTATTTGGAGTCGGCTCGTACCTTGCAGCGGAAAGCGATGACCGCGCTCACCTATCCGGCATTTCTGATGATTGCGTGCGTGGTCGTGATGCTCGTGTTCGCGATCAAGATCATTCCGATTTTCAGCACGATCTTCAAGTCGCTGGGCAGCAACTTGCCCTTGATGACACGGGTTATTGTCGGAATCAGCGACGTCATCCGGCATTATTTCGTGCTCGTGCTGGCCGGGTTTGTGCTCGCGTGGCATCTGCTGCGGCGGTATCTGCAAACCGAGTCGGGTCGGTGGCTGTTGGATCGACTCGTGCTGAAGATCCCGGTCTTCCAAAAACTGTTTCAGCAGTTTCAACTGGCCCAGTTTTCCCGGGGCTTGTCAACCCTGCTGAATAGCGGTGTGCCGATTTTGTTCAGCCTGGAAATCATGTCGCACAGCGCGTCCAATAAAGTGTATGGTCAGGCGATCGCGGATGTTCGCGAGTATGTCCGCGAAGGCCAGCCGATGGCTGAGCCGATGAGCCGGATCCCCTTGTTTCCTCCGATGATGGTCCAGATGATCCAGGTCGGCGAAGAAATCGGCCAACTGGGGAAGATGCTCGATAAGGTAGCGTCGTACTATGAAGAACGGGTCTCAACCTTTATCGAACGGTTGACGGTGTTGTTTGAGCCGATCGCCATTGCGGTGATGGCGGTCCTGGTCGGGACGATTGTGATCTCGATGTACTTGCCAATTTTTGGCTTGGCAACCGGGGTCCGTGTGCACTAAAGTATACGAATGGAGGTGTTGGCGTTCATTGCAATGATCCGTATGAGCTGTCGATGAACGAAGGAGGGGGTCATGAACACGCAGAGAGAACAGGGTTTTACCTTGCTGGAGCTGTTGATGGTCGTGGTGATCATCGCGGTGCTCGCGACAATTGCGTTGCCGCAGTACTTCCGGACGGCCGAACGATCTCGGTCAGCCGAGGCGTTGCAGATGTTGGCCACGATGCGCGGGGCAGAACAACGGTACAGGGCGGGGAGTGCGACCAACATCTACACGGCAAACCTCACCGAGCTGGACGTTGATATCGCCAACTCCGCCCTGTGGAACTATGGGGCGGCAGGGAGTTTAGGAACGGCGACCCGGGTTGCTGGTGGCAAAACGATCCAGACCAACTTTGATTCCGGCAAGGTCTGTACGAACGATACGCCAACCTACGGTTTGCCAGCGAGCTGCTAACGCATACGAGAACGAACCGAACGTGCCACTACGGGAGGAAGCGGTTTCATTCTTGATGCTGAAGAGCCGCCCGCTGCTTCTCTCTCCGGCTCAAGAGAGAAGCAGCGGGTTTTTCTTCTCTGATGCGGTTTGACGCGCAGCCGTATTCGTGACAAAATATCGGCCTGAACAGGGGCAGTAGCTCAGCTGGGAGAGCGCGACAATCGCACTGTCGAGGCCAGGGGTTCGATCCCCCTCTGCTCCACCAGAACGTAGATTTGCCGTCCTTGCCTGAAAACCGACCGCTTTGTATGTCCCGGGTTGTTCTTCCTCCCAGTGCGTTCCAAGATGATTCCATTGTGATCCGCGAGCGCCAGACGATTCACCATCTCGTCCATGTGCTGCGGCTGCGCCGGGGAGCTTCGCTGGAATGTTTCGACGGGCAGGGCGGAATCTACGAGGGCACGATCGTCGAGTTGGCTCGGGATCACATTGATGTCCGGACAACGCGCAAGCGGATCGAGCCGGCCCAGCGAGTGCGATGTGTGCTTGCCATCGCCGTGATCCGGTTGGAGCGGTTTGAGTGGATCGTGGAGAAGGCGACCGAGCTTGGGGTGGCCGCACTCATTCCGATGATGACCGAACATAGTCTTAAGCGGGCAGGGGGTGCGCATCGGGTCGAACGGTGGCGCCGCATCGCGCGATCAGCAGCCGAGCAGTGTGGGCAGCCGATGTTGCCCCAGATCAACGAGCCGGTTTCCTTTGCACGAGCGCTTGACCAGATTCATCGCCTGCCGATGATTCTGCCAACGTTGGCCGGCGAGCGTACGCCACTCATCGATGCGCTGCAACGCTTGAAACCTGCGACTGATGTAGCGGTGCTGATCGGGCCAGAGGGCGATTTCTCCCCCGTAGAAGTTCAGGCCGCGACAGCGCATGGCGCCACGCTGGTCAGTCTGGGTCGCGAGGTGCTGCGCTCTGAAACCGCGGCGATTGCCACCATCGCCATTGTTCAAGCCGTCTTAGGCGCCTGGTGAGCGGTCTGGTGGGGAGTCCGCGACCTCAGTCGCGGGCAGCGCAATGGCTGCCATGGCTACTCTGGGGTGTGTTTACCGTAAGCTGGGCTGGACAATGGCCGCGGCTGCCGGTGATGTTGGATCCTGCCTACCATCTGCTCGTGGCGCAAGAAGTCGTTGCAGCCGGTGGCCCGATTGGGTTTGAAACATGGCAGTGGGCCCCTGTCGGTCGGCCGAATCTGTATCCGCCGGTGCTCCACGTGCTGCTGGCCGGATTGATTCAATGGCATCTTCCACCGTTGGAAGCGATTCGGCTGCTAAGTGTCGTGTTGCCAACGCTCCTGGTCGCCAGCCTATGGCTGGTGACACGACGACGGTGTGGCGTGGATGTGGGGCTGGCCTGTCTTGCCGTCACGTTGACGGTTCCAAGTTTCCATCACCATACCGCCATGGCGCTGGCGGCTGCGTTAGGGCTGATCGAACTCTTGTGGTGGATCGAGGCCATCGAACAACGACGCGTGATGGCGGCAGGACTACTAGTCGCGCTGTTGTGCTATACGCACCTTGGACTGCCAGCGGTTGCAGGCGTGATGGGTTTGATCTATTGGGCACTGCGGCCAGATCGGCGCCACGAGATTCTGGCTTCGGCGTGGGGAGTGTTGCTGGTCATCCCTTGGTGGTGGCATCTGTGGCATCACCGGGCGTTTCTCCATCCCATCGCACGATATGAGAACGCTGTCGTGCAACTGCCAATCATGCTGTGGGGTGCAGGGTTGATCGGCCTGTGGGTCTGCTGGCGCTCCAAGAGCCGTTACGCGTGGTTGATGGCCTGCCTCATCGGGATGGCGGTTTTCGCGCCGGTCTACCGGTATCGTTGGTTGAACGGCGAGGGGTTGATTCCGGTACTGATACTGGCTGGCATTGGATTAGATCGAGTTGCTGGGTGGCTCGCGACGACGATTCAACGACAACAAGCGTGTGCGATCGCCACAATCCGTGCTCCATGGAGCAATCTTCGCTGGCTGATCACCCTGTGCCTGGTGCTCGTGTTGCAGGTTGCTACGGTTGCGGTGTGGTCGTCTGGCCGGATCAACTGGCGAGCTGGTATGGCAACAGAAGAGCCGGTAGCTGGTCTACAGAGCCAAACCGGGCTCGGCAGTCGGGCGATGCGTGGTGTCGTGGATTCCGTGCAGCGTATCGCACGTCCAGGGGAGATTCTGTGGTCGAACGCGCCGTATGCGGTGGGATGGGTGGCCGCGTTGCTGGCTCATCCCACAGCATCGGCGATGCTCAATGAGATTTCCCCAGCGAAACTGTTTGAGCCGCGCGACGCGGCACAGGTGTTGATGTGGTTCAAGTTCGAGCCGGTACCGCAGCAGCTCGTACACCAACCAGGAGTCACGTTAGTGACCGATGATGAGATCGTGACTATTTTCCGGCAGCCCGGAACGCCATTCACTGTCCCGCCACCCCGTGCCGTGATACCACTGTGGATCGCGTGGTGGCTTATGGGTGTCATGGTCCTCTCTCTCATCTGGGATTTGGGCGCTCGCGGTCGAACCACTATGAAAGTCGGCTGATTCCACGTATAATCGGCCAAACTTTGATGCAGGAAATATTTCAGGCCTGCACGACAGGCTGAGATGGAAAGGATACCAGTGGGTTCGCATGGAGACGATGCGTGAGATTTTTATTAGCGCTGATGCGCAAGAAACTCGGGTCGCGGTGACCGAGGGAAAACGGCTTGAGGAGTTCTACGTTGAGCGGGCTTCGGACACCCGGATGGTCGGTAGCATCTACAAAGGCCGGGTGACGTCGGTCGTTCCGGGGATTGGGGCCGCCTTCGTTGATATTGGCTTGGGAAAGAACGGCTTTCTCTATGTCGCGGATATCATCGAGCCGAAACCGGATGAGGACGCGATCCTGGAGGGTGAGGCCGCCGCAGAGCCAGCCCGACCTCAGCCATCGCACCGCCGGTCGCGGATCGAGGATGTCCTCAAGATCAACCAAGAATTACTCGTGCAGGTCGTGAAAGAGCCGTTTGGCACCAAGGGGGCGCGGCTCACGACGCATCTGAGCCTGCCGGGTCGGTACATGGTATTGATGTGCAACGATCCGCGACTGGGCGTGTCGAAACGCATTGAGGATCCCCAGCAGCGAATTCGGCTGCGTGACATCCTGAATAAGTTACGATTTTCGCAGGAAGCCGGCCTGATTATCCGGACCGCAGGAGAAGGCAAAGGAGAAAAAGAGTTCGCTCGTGATGTGCGGTACCTGTCGCGGATCTACCAGCAGATTAAGCGCAGCGCTGCCCGAGCCAAAGCCCCAGCCTGCGTCTACCAAGAGTATGACCTGGCCCAACGGGTGATCCGAGACAGTTTCACCGAGGAGACGCATCGGATCGTGGTGGACTCCAAGACCGAGTTTCACCGCCTGCGTCGATTCCTCCAAGTGCTGATCCCTGGCGTGAAGGCCCGCCTAGAACTGTACCGCGGTGACCAGCCGTTGTATGAGAAGGAAGGATTAGACGAGCAGATCGCCGCCTTGTTCGACAAGAATGTGCAGCTCCCATCAGGCGGCTCAATCGTCATCGAGCCAACCGAGAGTCTGGTCGCGATCGACGTGAATACGGCAAAGTTCACCGGCCGACGAAACCTTGAGGACACGGCGTTCCAAGTCGATAAGGAAGCGGCTGTAGAAGTGGCTCGACAATTGCGGCTGCGGGATGTGGGTGGGATTGTGGTGATCGATTTTATTGATCTCGATGTTCCAGCCCATCGACGGGAACTGGTCAAGACGCTTGAGGATGCCCTCGCGCGGGACCGCGCGAAGACCAACCTGGTCTCATTTTCAGAGATCTGCGTTGCCGAGCTGACCCGGCAACGCATGCGCCGGTCGGTGCAGACCGTTAGTTACCAGCCTTGCCCATATTGTTCAGGGCGGGGGACTGTGAAATCCAGCGTGACGATGGCCATCGAGGCCATTCGGCACGCCAAACGAGCCCTGCAGAACGTCCAGCACAAGACGTTAGAGCTGCTGGTTCACCCACAGGTGGCGATGCGATTGCTGCAAGAGGACCGGCCTGGTTTGAGCGCGATCGAGGCGCAGAGCCATTCGAAGATTCTTGTCCTCTCAGATCCCAGCCTCCATTGTGAACAGATCAAGACCCAGCTCATCGGCTAGGCAGATCCGGCAACGGATCGATGCGGTCTGGCGGTACGGTGGTTTCATGCTGGTCTTCATCGTGTTCGCCGGTAGTGCGCTCTCGCTGCTCACCCAGCCGATTCAGCAGATCGACTCGGATATCTGGATTCATCTGAGCGATGGCCGGTATCTGTTTCAGTACGGCCATATTCCGAGTCATAGTTTCTTTTCCTTTCTTGAACCCCCGCGGGTGATGCCCAACTATCGATGGTTGTTCCAGGCGCTGGTCTACCAGTTGTACCAGTGTTCTGGTTACTACGGGCTCATCCTGCTGCGATCCGCATGTTACATGATCACGGTTGCGATCATCCTACGCTATCTCTGGCGAGGGCAAGCACAGTCAGCCACCGGCTGGTCGCTGGTGGGGTTCAGCCTTGCGTACTGCCTGTTCATGCCGCAACGGTACTGGAGCGTGCGGCCGCACATGTTCACCTATTTGAGCATCGCTCTCTTCCTGTATGTATTCGAGTTTCATCCACGGCGCGCGATTCTCCTGGTTCCTGTCGCCGTCCTGTGGTGCAACCTGCACGGGGTGGCCTACCCGATCCTGTTAGCGATCTGCGGGGCGTATGTGCTGGAGCATGTCCTGGGACGACTCCGCGGTCAACCGCCTGATCCAGCCATCGAGCGAGACTCTATCGCGCCGATCATCTTGTGCGTGCTGGCGGTGTACTTGACCCCGTCTGGACTCGCTCTCTTAACCACGCCGTTTCGAAATCTGAAGTTCCTCTCGCTGCGGGTCCACGAGCTGATGCCCCAGGGGCCGGATTCGCTAGGTACGCTGCATCTCGACGGGTTCGCGCTATCCATCCAAGGGATCTTTACGCTGTTCCTGCTGGCCAGTATCATGGCGGCATGGAGCGTGTCGGTTAAGCGTCAGGTGCGGCTCAGCGCCCTCGTGCTGTATCTGGTGGGGTTCGTGCTTCTCTGGAAAGCGAATCGTTTTATGTTCGAGTTCATGTTGCTGGCGTTGCCCCTGTTGCGGGCCTGGTTATCCCTCCCAGTTGAGCAGGGAACTGGGGCGTCAGCGCACCGGCCCTGGGCCTTGGTCGGGCTGCTGATTGCGGTGACGTTCAGCAGCGCGCGGGACGTCTGGGGAATCGGGCATGGGGGGACATACCCACTTTCCCATTCTGCCCTCCCGCAAGGCATTTCGGCCTTCCTCAATCGCGTCGATGTCGGCGGCAAGGTATGGAACGTCCAAAATACCGGTGGATATCTGCGATGGATGATTCGTCCGAGCTATCGAATCTTGATGGACGTCGACTCCACATTCCGGGACGATGATTTTTATGTGTCCGAGCACGCGTTGACAGACCCTGTGATCCTTGGACGCGTTCTCGCGCGCTATGACCCCTCGTTTCTCTGCGTCCCCAGAGAACACCCGTCCTTTGGGACCGTCATCGCGCCGTTTCCTCAGTTCGTTCCTGTTTTCTTTGACGAGGTGGAAGTGCTTTACGCCAATCGCCAGCACCATCCACAACTCGCTGCGCAGTACGAACTGCGAGTGCTGAACCCATTTCAAGACGATCAACAAGACGAACACTGGCTGCGGACGGTCGATCCTGACCAGGTGCTTGAAGAATCCCGCCGACTGCTGAATATCTATCCGCAGAGCCGACGGTTGAACACGCTGGTGGCGATGATCCTGTCTGAGCGCGGAGCGCCGGCCGAGGCGTTGCCTTTCGCGCACACCGTGGTCGACCAATATCCAGAGTTTCCGGAAAGCTTTATCCTCAACGGCGAGTTGCTGGAGCGGACCAGCGCCTTGAGAGCGGCGTTGGCATGTTATCGGACGGCGCTGAAGAAGACCGATCCGTCTCGCCGGTCCTCGCTGTACATGCGAATCGGCCGGGTCTACGCCAAACTCGGGCCGCCACGAACCGCCTATCGGTATTTGTCTCGAGGCATTGACGTGTTTGCGTCGGGGACTCCGGTGAATCAACTGTTCCTCTTGGGGATGACCGCGGCCCAAGCGCAGCGACCAACGCAGGCCGAGGCGATCTTCACCTATCTGTTGGAATTTAAAATTCCTCCGGAGGATACGCAACAGCGTCAGGCCATCGAGGCGGTCCAGGCCCAATTCCATCTCGCGCGCTCGCGCAAGGACTGACCCCATGCCTGGGGTGCTGGAGCAGATCCACGCTGGCTATGTGGCATCGCGAAGAGTGCGCGTGCTATCCGCCCACCTAGATTCACTGATCGCGCCGCACGCCCTCGTGCTGGATGTCGGATGCGGCGATGGCGCGCTGGCGCATACTCTAGTCGGTCGGCGACCAGACCTGAAGCTCCAGGGGGTGGATGTGCTGGCGCGCTCCAAGACCTGGGTCCCGGTAGATCGGTATGACGGCCAACGGTTGCCGTATGCGGCAGGAGTTTTTGATTCTGTCCTGCTTATTGATACGCTGCACCATACGCGCGATCCCATGAGGCTGCTCCAGGATGCGGTCCGAGTCGCCTCGCAGGCGGTCATTATCAAAGATCACCTCTGTCACGGGGTGTGGGCCACCGCCACGCTGCGGTTCATGGATGAGGTCGGAAACGCTCGCCACGGGGTGGCGTTGCCGCACACGTATTGGTCCAAGCCGGAATGGGACGCGGCATTCGCCGCGCTAGGGTTGCGGCCGTCGGTATGGCTCGACCAGCTCGGTCTGTATCCCTGGCCGGCAAATCTGGTGTTTGAGCGGTCCTTGCATTTCATGGCACGTTTGGATAAATGAACCACGATGAACTCGCGCTTCTCTCGATCGTAATCCCAGCCTACAACGAAGCGCAGGGGTTGGCCGCCATCCTTGAGAGGACCCTACGGGTGGAATCGGCCCTGCGGCGAGCCGTTCCGGACATCCACGGCATCGAGTTGATTGTCGTGGATGACGGCTCAACCGATCAGACCGCGGCGATCGCTCAACGGTACCCGAAGATCCGCCTTATCCAGCACCCGGTCAACCAAGGATACGGCAGCGCGCTCAAGACCGGATTCGCCGCGGCGCAGGGACGCTACGTGGGGTTTCTAGACGCTGATGGGACGTATCCTCCAGAGCACTTTCCACAGTTGTGCCAAACGCTTGAGCAGCAGGGCGCAGACATTGTGATCGGTTCACGAATGAGCGGAGCAGCCAGCCGCATGCCGTGGGAACGTTCGATCGGCAACCGGCTGTTTGCGCAGCTGCTAAGTTGGATCGTGGGCCGCCAGGTCACCGATACCACCAGCGGCATGCGGGTGTTCCGGCGAAGCGTCTTGCCGCAACTGCTCCCGCTGCCGAACGGCCTACATCTGACTCCAGCGATGAGCGCCCGCGCCTATCACGAATCACTGAAGATCCTTGAAGTGCCGATCCCGTACGATGAGCGGGTGGGCCGCTCGAAACTCAACCCGCTGACTGACGGGTTTCGATTCCTGAATATCATCGTCGGAATCGCCAGGCTGTATAACCCGCTGCGGCTGTTTAGCGCCGTCGGACTGGCCATACTGGCGCTTGCCGCGTGGTTGGGAATCGGGCCGGTCATGTATTACCTCACCGTGCGCCGGGTCGAGGACACGGAGATCTACCGACTATTTACGATCATGGTCCTGGCCGTCACTGGAATCAATCTGATAACGTTCGGCGCGTTTGCTAACTATGCCGTAGAAATCTTCCATGGCCACCGGCTGCACCAACATGGATGGCTGGGTCGGTGGTTGCTCACCCGAGGGTTTCTTCGGTGGTCAGGTTGGATCGGCGGCCTGCTAATACTCGCAGCACCCGTGCTCAACCGCCAGGTCATCCTGGAGTACATAACGACCGGGCGGATCTACACCCATTGGGTCTACGTTCTCACCGGGGCGACCCTGTTTTTAATCGGCTTGCAACTAGTCATGGGCAGCATCCTTATTGCGATCCTGCAAGAAGTCAAACGATCCGGAACCCATCTCGGGACGCCGCCGACCGGATGACCCTGTCTGGTCCGCAGTCAGAGCGTATGCTCCGCCGGCAGGTAGCCGCGCTATATCCTGGGACCCTGTGGGCCAGGCTTTATACCGTCCTGAAATTCTCCCTCATTCCGTTCGAGCAGTTCAGCCGGCACATACCTCGGCAAGGGAGAATCTTGGATCTCGGATGCGGCTACGGCTATCTGGCTAATTACCTCAGCCTTGAGGCTCCCCAGCGCCTGGTACTCGGCATTGACGTGGATACGGGGCGGGTGCGCGCTGCCCAACAGACCATCGGTCAGCGGAGCAATATCCAATTCTTGTTGAGCGACTCACGCCAGCTGCCGAGCGAGGCGACGTTTGATGGAGCGGTGATTGCCGATGTCCTGCATCATGTGCCCTACACAGAGCAGCAGCCGATCTTAGCCGATCTCTACGATCGGTTGACTCCCGGCGGGGTCCTGGTGATGCGGGAGACTGACCAGCAACGACGCGTGCGGTATTTTCTCTTCAACTGGCTCTTGGAATGGGTCCTCTATGCCGGGAAAGAGAAATTGCGGTTTAGGTCAGCCGGCGAATGGCGCGAGATGTTGGAGCAGGTTGGCTACACAGTCCAGCAGGTCATCCCTCAGCCAGCCTGGTCGGCTTATATCACCGCGACGGTTGTGTGCGTGAAACCGGAATGAACCCGACGAAACTTTTTTCACCGGATTTTGTGTTGGGCAAAACCTTCTTGCTCGGACGTGCGGTGGGCGGGGCGATGGGGCTGGTCGTGCGTCGCCCATCGGCCAGGTCATGGCGAGTGGCCAGGCTGGCGCTCCAAGTCACGCCCCGCTATACTATGGTCGCCCCGAATCGACTCGCGGCGCTCTATGATATCGTGCAGCAAGCGAATGCGCTGGAGTTGGTCGGTGATATCGTGGAATGCGGAACATGGCATGGCGGCTCGGCGGCGATTATGGCCGCGGCATGTCGTGATGATGACTGGCTGGATCGCCGATCGTTCTGGCTTTTTGATTCGTTTCAAGGCCTGCCAGCACCTGGCGAACAGGACGGGATGAACGAACGCCGAAGATTTTTCCCAGGCTGGTGCACCGGGGATATGGCTCGGGTTCAGCAGATCATGGTCGCGCATGGGGTTTCGCCGGACCGGCTGCATATCGGTGCCGGGTGGTTTGAACAGACCTTGCCGACCGCTGCGGTAGAGCAGATTGCCGCGCTGCACATCGATGTGGACTGGTACGCATCGGTCAAGACGGTGCTGCACGCTTTCTATGATAAAGTCGTGCCAGGCGGGTTCATTGTCTTCGATGACTACGGCCAATGGCCCGGCTGCCGCACCGCGGTCCAGGAGTTTCTGCAGCGGGTGGGAGTAATGGATCAGGCGATCGTCCGGCCCACAAAATCTTCGGCCTATGTCCGAAAACCCACGACGCCGAACCGGTCCTTGTCATCGCGCGCCCCATGACCCTCACCTGTCCTCCTATTGACCGACGTCGGGATTTCAGCTATACTCAGACCTTTCCTCACCAACGTCATGCGAGGCAATCCCATGTACGCAATTATCGAACTCAGTGGGCGGCAGTGGAAGGTCATGCCAGGCTCACGACTGGACGTGAACCGACTCAGCACCGATGTGGGCGCTGAACATCTGGTTGAGCGAGTGCTGCTTGCGCACGATGGCCAGCAACCTCAGGTCGGTCGGCCATATGTCACCGGGGCGCAAGTCGTCTGCCAGGTCGTCGAACATCGGCTGGGGCCGAAGGTCATTACCTATAAATACCGCAGACGGGAAAACTGGCGCAAAACGGTTGGACATCGGCAACGGCTGACCCGGCTCATCGTGAAGGACATCCTGTTGTCTGGGGCTGCCGCGCCCCAGGCTGCCGAGCACATCTCGGTGACGGCACCTGCGAAGAAAGCGAAACCCTCACCCATCGCATCGCGGGCCACTGCACAGGTACCGACCAAAGCCAAGACCGCGCGCCCAGCCCCGAAGACGAAGAGCGCAAGGAGCTAAGCGATGGCCCATAAAGCCGGTGCAGGTTCAACAAAGAACGGTCGTGATAGCGCCGGCCGTCGACTCGGGATCAAACGGTTTGAGGGGCAATGGGTCACGGCCGGGTCGATCCTGGTGCGACAACGCGGCACGGTGTTCCGTGCTGGTTGGTATGTCGGGACCGGCAGTGATTGGACCCTCTATGCGAAGCGGGATGGCATCGTGCGATTTCCCAAGCCCCGCGTCGTCAGCATTGAGCCGCTTGCCGCTCCAGCCGGCTCACGCACGCCTTCCTAACACGGTTGCGCACAGCCGTTAGGCCGTCGCGACCCTCCGCTGTCTGCCCCATCATGGTGTTTGTCGACCAGGCCGAGATCACGGTTAAAGCCGGAGACGGCGGACGTGGCTGCTATTCATTCGCGCAACCTCCCTATATTCGATATCCCTATCCTGACGGTGGCGATGGTGGACGCGGGGGGGATGTCGTCCTTCTGGCCGACCTGAACCTTGCCACCCTGCTCGATTTCCAATTTCGGACACAATTTGCCGCGGCGCGTGGCGGCCATGGCAGCAGCAACACCCGGACAGGCAAACGAGGAGATGACCTGGTGATTCGCGTCCCGGTCGGGACCGTAGTGCGCGAGGTCGAGTCGGGCCTGGTGTTGAAAGATTTCACCCGGCTAGAAGAATCGTGCGTCGTCGTCAAAGGCGGCCGCGGGGGATTCGGAAACGGCAGTCGTGGCGTGCCGCGTGCCCTGCCGAAAACCAAGCGGGTGCAAGCCGTCGCCCGACGACGTGCCCGACAGTCGCTCGAAGATGACCAGGCGGCCACGGCTGGCATGCTGGGTGAACGCCGACGGCTCATCCTGGAACTCAAGCTCATTGCCGATGTGGGACTCATCGGTCTGCCGAATGCGGGCAAATCATCGCTCCTGACCAGAATATCCACGGCGCATCCGAAGGTGGCCGCGTACCCCTTTACGACGCGGTACCCGGTGCTGGGCGTTGTGCGACTGGACTCAGAACGAACGCTGGTGGCGTGCGACATCCCTGGGTTGATCGAGGGAGCACACCAGGGGCGCGGGCTTGGGCTGCAGTTTTTGCGTCATATCGAGCGCACCAGCGTCTTGGTGCATGTGGTGGATCTGGCCGGCGTGGATCAGCACGACCCGGTGGATGCGGTGGCCCAGGTGAACCAAGAGCTGGCCGCGTATGAACACCATCTCATGAAGAAACCTCAAGTGCTCGTTGCCAACAAGATCGACCTCCCACAGGCGAAGGCGAACCTTGCTCGGTTCAAGCGGGCGGTTCACCAGCCGGTGTGGCCGGTGTCCTGCGCGACCGGTGAAGGCATTCCTGCGTTGATCCGGGCGCTCGGACAGCAGAGTCCTCTGGAATGACCACCAGAGATTCTCTCCAACAGTTGTTGAAACGGCTCGTCGTCAAGATCGGCAGCAGCGTGTTGACCAATGCCCACGGGCAGTGGCTGCCGTCACGCATCGATCAGTTGGTGGATCAGATTGCCGCGTGTCGAGCCCAGAGCCGCCAGGTCGTGTTGGTGTCGTCTGGCGCCATCGCGTGCGGGATGGCCGAGCTGGAGTTACGCCAGCGGCCGAAATCGTTGGCGCAGCTACAAGCCTGCGCGGCGGTGGGGCAAGGGCTCTTGATGCATGTCTATACGCAGTCGTTCGCGCGTCACCGGATCCGGGTGGGCCAGCTCCTGCTGACGCAAGACGATCTGTCCACTCGGTCGAGATTTCGAAACGCCAAGCAGACGCTGCTCGCCTTGCTGCATCGTCGAATCGTTCCGATCGTCAACGAGAACGATACTGTCGCTGTCGAAGAAATCACGTTCGGTGACAACGACCGATTGGCGGCGTTGGTCGCCTCAGCGATTAGCGCGCAGGGGCTGGTGGTGCTGTCGGATGTGGACGGATTTCTCCAGGATGGACGGGTCGTGGACCAGATTGACGTCGTCAATCAAACACATCGGTCAGCCGCTGGCAGCGCCCAGCGGCAGACCACGAAGGGCGGAATGGCCTCAAAGCTTGAGGCCGCCCGAATCGCCGGGCATAGCGGAATCCCGATGATCATTGCCAATGGCACGACCGCCGGCACGCTGACCCGCCTAGTAGCTGGCCAGACGCTCGGGACCGTCTTTGTTCCGCCGCGCAGCCGGTTGACCTCGAAGCAATGGTGGATTGCGTTTGCGCTGCGTCGGCCCCATGGCACGGTCGTCATTGATTCCGGCGCGGCACGCGCCCTCATCGAGCAGGGGAGAAGCTTGCTGGCGTCAGGGATCCAAGAAATCCAGGGACGGTTCGAGTCCGGAGCGTGCATCGCGATCGTGGAATCCGGCGGGCGAGAACTCGGGCGGGGAATCTGCGCATATTCCTCGGCAGAGTTGAATCGGATCCAAGGCCTCAAGAGCGCGCCAGCGAGTCAAGAGCTGGGCCGGCCGGTGCGTGAAGTGATCCATCGCAACCAGCTCGTATTGCTCCAGGACACCCCCCAATGACACCGCTCCGTCAGGAAGTCATCCAGGCCGTGCAAGCGGCTCAATCGGCCGCAAGGATTCTGGCGCAAGCACCAACCGAGCAGAAGAACACGGCACTGCAGGCCATGGCTCACGCGCTCCGGCGAGCAGAACCGGACATTGTAGCGGTGAATCAGGAGGAGGTGGCTTCGGCCAAGGCCGATGGGCTGTCTGGCGCATTCGTGGATCGGCTCACGCTCACCCCGGCTCGGTTTCAGGAGATGGTGGCCTCGATGGAAGCGGTCGTCGCATTACCTGACCCGGTGGGGCAGGTCATCAGCCGCTGGCACCGACCCAATGGGCTGGAGATTCGCAAAGTCCGGGTGCCGCTCGGGGTGATTGGAATCATTTATGAGGCCCGACCCAACGTCACCAGCGACTGCGCGGCGCTGTGCATCAAAAGTGGGAACGCGGTGGTACTCCGAGGCGGCGCAGAGTCGTTTCGTTCGAACCAGGCGATCCGCGCGGCCTTAAGCCAAGGTGTGCACTCGGTCGGGTTGCCAGAGGCTGCGATCACCACGGTGCCGTCAGCCGCTCGCGCGGCGATTGATGTCTTACTTGAACTGGATCAGGCCATCGATGTCATCATCCCGCGGGGTGGGGAAGCTTTAATTCGAAAGATCGTGGAGTCCTCCAGGATTCCGGTCATCAAACATGCGAAAGGCGTCTGCCATGTGTTCGTGGACGAGGCGGCCGATCTGACGATGGCGCAGCAGATCGCCATCAACGCTAAGTGCCAACGACCGGCCACCTGCAATGCGATGGAGACGTTACTGATCCATGAGCGTATCGCTTCGGCCTTCCTGCCCCAGGTCATCACCGCGCTCCGCCAGGCCGGCGTGGAGATCCGCGGCTGCGAGCGCACCAGAGCACTCATGCCTGATGTCGCCGCCGCAACTGAAGCCGATTGGTCAACAGAATATCTGGATCTGGTGTTATCGGTACGAGTGGTCACAGCACTCGACGAGGCCATCCGGCATATTCGGACGTATGGGTCGGCGCACTCGGATGCCATCGTCACGGAGGATCCGTCGCATGCCGAACGGTTCGTGCGTGAAGTCGATTCAGCCGCGGTCTATGTGAACGCCTCGACTCGATTCACCGATGGGTTTCAATTCGGCCTCGGGGCTGAAATTGGCATCAGCACCGACCGGCTCCACGCGCGTGGCCCGATGGGCTTGGAAGAGCTCACGACCTATAAGTATGTCGTCATCGGCTCCGGACAGGTCAGGACATGAGATGAACTCGGTGTGCGGTATGAGGGGTCGGGTCGATCGGTGATGCGGATTGGAATCTTTGGTGGGAGTTTTAATCCAATTCACCTGGGTCATCTGATTCTGGCTGAGACGGCACGGGACACGCTCGCGCTCGATCGAGTGGTGTTCATTCCCTCGGCAAAACCCCCGCACAAATCCAGTCGCGGCCTGTTGCCGGCGGCCGTACGAATGGAGTTGGTCCAACGGGCGATCCAAGGCCAGCCGGCGTTTGTCGTCTCTGATATCGAGCTCCAACGTCCTGGAACATCGTACTCGATTGAGACGGTCCGTATCGTGCGGCAGCAGTTGCCCATGGCCACACTGTTCTTGCTGGTCGGTCAAGATCTGTTGCAGGTGCGATGGGCGCACTGGGACCAGATCAAGCGACTCTGCACGGTTGTGGTGGCCACCCGGGCAGGTGTCTCCGTCGCGCGGCGCCAGCCGGGAATCCGGCAGTTATCCATGCCGCTCATCGAGATTTCCTCATCCGATATTCGCGCGCGATGCCGAGGTGGACGATCCATCCGATTTCTGGTTCCGTCAGCGGTTGAACGCTATATCGCGGATCACCATCTGTATCCCCCTCGGGGCAGGTAACTCGTTGCGATGGTGGTGACCGTGCCGATCCTGGTGTTGTTGGGTGTCCTACTGTTGCTCTCTGCCGTGTTTTCCGCCTCCGAAGCGGCGATGCTGTCCATCAACAAGGTTCGGCTCAGACATCTGATGGAGCAAGGCCATCGCCGCGCGCGGCTGACCTATCACCTCCTGACCCAGTTGGATCATGTGATTGGCACGCTATTGGTGGCGAACAATTTGGTCAGTGTTGGACTCTCGGTCCTGGCCACCTGGATCCTCGTCAACCTCTACGGCTCTGAGCATGGCCTGGTATTGGCGACCCCGGTTGTCGCGACCGTCCTGCTGCTCGTTGGAGAGATCACTCCGAAGATGTTCGCGGCCACCCATCCAGAAACGGTCGCGTTTGTTATGGCCGGGCCGCTCAATATCCTGATGAAGCTCCTGTACCCGGTGGCGACGTTTTTCACGTGGGCCGGCCGGTGGCTGCTCCGGTTACTGCGAATCCCCATCAAACGCCGATCCCCGCTGGTGACCGAAGAAGAAATCAAAGTGATGATCCAAATGGGCCGAGAGGCCGGCGTCTTAGCCGAGCAGGAGCTTCGGCTGCTCCATCGGATCTTTGAGTTCAGCGACTCGGTCGTACAGGATGCCATGATTCCCCGTACGCACATCGCCGGGATCGATCTCGCCGCCAAATCGGATCAAGCGCTGGATGTCCTCATCGAGCAAGGACATTCACGGATCCCGGTCTATCAAGGATCGCTGGATCAGGTCGTTGGCGTGTTGTACGCCAGGGATTTGCTCGCCATGGTGCGGCATGGGAGTCTGTTCGTGCTGTCAGACTTGATCCGACCGATCGCGATCGTGCGAGAGACCAAGCGGATGGCTGAACTGCTGAGCGAATTCCAGCGCGACAAGCGGCAGATCGCCATCGTGCAGGATGCCAAGGGCAAAACCGTCGGGCTGGTGACCATCGAAGATCTCTTGGAAGAGATTGTCGGTGAGATTCATGAGGAACCGCACCGTTAATCGGTCCAGCCTGGTTCGCTTGACAGTGCCAGTGGGGGCATGCTAGGCTGTCGCTGCTTGCTGCACCAGCGCGGTCGCGACGCAGCAGTGCCAGCTGTGGGAGGCGGCACAACACAGAACAGAAGGAGGCTCCATGGAGGCGTACTGCGTGAAGTGCAAGGCAAAGAGAGAGATGAAGGACCCCAAGCCGGTGAAGATGAAGAATGGTCGCTCGGCCATGAAGGGGAAGTGCCCCACCTGCGGCACTGGGCTGTATCGCATTATGAGTTCGTGAATCATCGTCCGTGTTCGACGCGGCGTGTTCCGGTGCCGTGTCGGCTCGGAACCTGATGACGGCGGCAGCCACCCCACGACGCGCGGAACCACAGAGCGAATTGAAAGCTGTCGCCGCCGCGCAGGCGGCGATGGACAAGCAAGCCGAGGATGTCGTCGTCATGGATCTGCGCGCGCTGTCCAGCGTGACCGATTTTTTTGTTCTCTGCACTGCGGGTAGCGCCCCACAGATCGACGCGCTCAGGGAGCATGTCACGGTCGTCTTTGACCGTCTGGGCTCGCCGATCCGACATATTGAGGGCGATGGGCACGGGAGCAGTCGATCGCCGTCTGATCCGCGTTGGGTCCTGTTGGATGGCGGCGATGTAGTGGTTCATCTCCTCGATCCACGGGCCAGAGCGTTCTACCGACTGGAGGAGCTCTGGGCAGACGCCCCGCGGATCACCGTTCCTTCCAATTAACTCAGTCGCTGGTTTTCCTGCCGTTCTATCTGCTGTCACCATGAGGGTGTCTCTTGAACAGCCAGATCCCTATTGATCAACAGCTTGGCGATGCGTTGCGGCATGCGGTCGCACAGCTTCTGGACGGACAGCCCGCCGACCAGCGTCAGGCCCTCGTCACAGAATCCGCCCAGCGGTGGGAGATTCCCAAGGATCCCAGTTTCGGTGACTTGTCGAACTCTCTTGCCTTCAAGCTGGCCAGCGCTCGCCGTCAAGCTCCTCCGATCATTGCGGATCTCTTATCCAAGACGTTCTTAGCATCGTGCCGGGCGATTAGACTCGAACCCTGGGTCGAGCGGGTCGAGACGAAAGCTGGGTATCTGAATGTGTTTCTCTCGCAGGAGGCTTTGATCCAGGTGCTGCGCGGCGTGCTGGCTCGCGGACCGCAGTATGGAGCGGCTCAGACAACCCCTGCGCCGTCTATCAATATCGAATTTGTCAGCGCCAACCCAACCGGACCGTTGAGCGTTGCCCACGGCCGTCAAGCGGTTGTCGGGGATGTGCTGGCTCGACTCCTACGCTCCCAGGGTTGGCAGGTGACCACGGAATACTATCTCAACGATGAAGGCCGGCAGGTGGAGCAACTGGGCCGATCGCTCCGCGTCCGATATGTGCAGTTGTTTGGTCGTGACCAGGCGATTCCGGAGGACGGCTATCATGGCGCTTACCTGTGTACGGTCGCTGAGGCGTGTCAAGCGACCTTCGGCGACCGGTTGGTCGAACCACCTGAATCCGACACACTCCCAACGTTCATGGCCTTTGCGAAGGAACAGTTGCTGGCGTGTATCCGTCAGGATCTTGCCGCCGGTGGATTGACCTTTGATCAATGGACCAGTCAGACCTGGTTACGAACTTCTGGACGGCTGGAGGCGGCGCTGGAGCAGTTGCGAGCCAGGGGCGCGCTCTACGAGGCTGAAGACGCCACCTGGTTGGCGTCGACCACATTCGGTGACGACAAAGACCGCGTGGTGCGTAAGCGTGACGGCGAGCTCACCTATTTGGCGCCGGATATCGCGTATCATCAATGGAAATTCGAACGCGGCTATGACCATCTCCTCAACCTATGGGGACCAGACCATCATGGGTATATCGCCCGGGTCAAAGCCGCGATCGCCGCTCTGGGGTTACCGGCCGATCGGCTGCAGGTGCGAATCGTCCAACTGGTCACGCTGTCCCGACACGGAACCGTGGTGCCGATGTCGAAGCGCCAGGGCGAGTTTGTGACGTTTCGTGAGATCATGGATGAGGTGGGCGTGGACGCCACGCGATTTTTCTATCTGATGCGCACGATGGACAGCCAGTTGGATTTCGATCTCGAATTGGCCAAATCGCAGTCGCAGGAGAATCCGGTCTATTACGTCCAATACGCGCATGCGCGGATCTGCAGTATTCTGGCCAAAGCTGGCGAGACGTTGCAAACCCTCTCGCCGCCGTTTGAGCGGCTTCAGGCCGAAGAGGAACGGCTCCTCGTGCGGACGATTTTCCAGTACCCCATCATCTTGCGCATGTGCGCGGGCGCCTTAGAACCGCACGGCGTGACCACCTATCTGCGCAAACTGGCCGAAGTGTTCCATGTGTTCTATACCAAGCACCGGGTCATCACCGATGATCAGGAGCAGTCAGCCGCCCGGCTAGCGTTGATCATGGCGACGCGGCATACGTTGGCGAATGGCCTAGGGGTACTCGGCATCAGCGCTCCGGACCGTATGTGATGTTCGACTATGTTCGACTCGCTGTTGGCCAACAGCACAGCGCGCATCAATTAATCCAGCCGCTCGTATGCCTTGGGTATGAACGCACCGATTCGGTCAGCGACCCAGGCCAGCTTGCGATGCGGGGCGGGATATTGGACGTGTTTCCGGCGAGTTTTGAGGCCCCGGTGCGGATCGAACTCGATGGAAACCGAATCGAATCGATGCGCAGTTTCAACCCAAAAACGCTGGAGACGCTGGACCGTCATACCATGATCGTCATCTTGCCGCGTCAGATCGCGAGCCGCCCATCGCTGGAGATGCCGTTTGAATCGTTTGTCGATCTGGCCAAGGGCGATTTGGCCGTGCATGTGGCGCATGGCATTGGCCGGTTTGTCGGTCACGCGACCTTACCCGGGACCGACGGGCCGCAAGAGGCGCTGGTCTTGGAATATGCCGATGGAGATCGGCTGTATGTTCCCATGGACCAGTTGCACCTCGTGCAGAAATATGCGGCGTTTGGTGCCAGAGCCTCTGCGCTGCATACGCTCGGCGGGACCGCGTGGGAGCGGGCCAAAGAGCGGGCGTATGCCGGGGCCTGGATCTATGCCAAAACACTGCTTGACCTGCACGCGAAGCGGTTAGCATTACCTGGGCATGCCTTTGCCGCGGATCATGAGTGGCAGCAGACCTTTGAGCAAGCGTTTGCCCATCGCGAAACCGCAGGCCAAGCCCAGGCGACGCGCGATCTTAAGAAGGATATGGAAGATCGCCGGCCCATGGACCGGTTGCTCCTCGGCGATGTCGGCTATGGCAAAACTGAAGTCGCCATCCGGGGAGCCTTCAAGGCGGTCATGGATGGCAAGCAGGTTGCCGTGTTGGTGCCGACGACGATCCTCGCGTACCAGCATCAGCGCACGTTTACCAAACGGCTCCAAGGGTTTCCCGTGGCCGTCGCGATGTTGACGCGGTTCCAATCCGACGCCGAGCAGCGCCAGGTCGCGCAGGCGTTGATCCATGGCCAGTGTGATATCGTCATCGGCACGCATCGGCTGCTGTCCGGAGACATCCGATTTCGCGATTTAGGGCTGTTGATCGTCGATGAAGAACAGCGGTTCGGTGTCAAAGATAAGGAACGCCTGAAACAGTGGCGGTCCCAAGTCGATGTGCTCACACTCTCAGCGACCCCGATCCCGCGAACGTTGTATCTATCGCTGGTCGGCGCGCGAGACATGTCGCTGATCGCGACCCCACCGGAAAACCGTCACCCGGTGGCGACCCATGTGGTCGATGAGCGGCATGCGGCCTTCTCGGACTGGATTCGCCCGGAGCTGGAACGGCGCGGGCAGGTCTATGTCGTGCATAACCGCGTGCGAACGATCCACCGCGTGGCCGAACGGCTCGGACGGCTGGTGCCAGAAGCCAGTATCGGGGTCGCCCACGGACAAATGCACGAGCAGGAGCTGGAGCAGGTGATGCTGGCGTTTATCGATGGCCGGCTGGACGTGCTGGTCACGACCACCATCATCGAGTCCGGGATCGATATTCCCAACGCCAATACGCTCATCGTTGATCAAGCCGAGCGGTTTGGATTAGCTGACTTGTACCAGCTCCGCGGACGGGTCGGGCGATTCGATCGCCCGGCGTCTGCCTATTTGGTCATCTCCAAAAACGCCGTCCTGACGACTGAGTCCAGGCGACGACTTGAAGCGATGGCAGAGCACACCGCACTCGGATCTGGGGTTCAGATTGCGATGGAAGATCTCAAACTTCGTGGGGCAGGAAATCTCTTGGGCGTGGAGCAGTCCGGACATATCAGTGCTGTGGGGTTTGATCTGTACTGCCGGTTGTTACGTGATGCGGTGACCCGGTTGCGGGACGGTGTTGCGGCGTCATGACCTCCTCCCAGTCGGCTGCACGGATCGCGTTCGCCATCGTGCTGGCCAGCGGCCCATGGATGCACACCGCGTGGCCGGCGACGGTGAACCGGATCGTGGCGGTCGTCAACGATGAGATCATCACCCAGGCTGACGTGAGCTCGTACGCCGACGCGCTGATGGATGACCAGTCGCCCAGCCTTGAGACTCGCTCAGCAGATCCCCATACGCGACAGATCGTCCTCGCCCGGTTGATTGAGCAACGGCTCATGGTCCAGGCTGCCAAACGCGCTGGGCTCACCATTGCTTCCAGCGAGGTGCAACGACAGGTTGATACGCTCCAGAGTCAATTCGAATCAGCTGAAGCATTTTGGCAATCGTTGGCCGCCACCGGCCGAACGTTGGAGCAGGTCCGAGAACGGATTCGCGAACAACTCTTGGTGAAACAAGTTGTGGCCGCGCAGGTTCGCGCCAAGGTCCTGGTGAGTCCGCAAGAAGTCGCCCGCGAGCTAACGGCACATCCAGATGAAGCGAAACCCGGGGATCGGCTGCTGATTCGCCATCTACTGATTCGGGTCAACGACGAACGCCCTGAATCCGCCGCCCAAGAGTTGATCAATCGGTTGCATGATCAATTGGCGCAAGGCGCTGAGTTCGGCGATGTGGCCACCCAGTATTCTGAAGATCAATATCGTGAACAGGGTGGTCGGATGGGGTGGGTCGCGCAGGGCGAGTTGCTGCCAGAGCTCGACCAGATCTTAGGGTCGTTGCGGTCAGGACAGTTGTCGGCGCCGGTGCGCACCCGGCTCGGCTACCATCTCGTGAAGGTCGAAGACCGTCGCGCGGCGGCCGACCTGAGCCTGGTGGAAGCGAATCGAGCCATCTATCAACAGTTGTATCAGGAAAAATTCCAAGCGGAATTTGTGCGGTGGATGACCGACTTGAAGCGACAGGCCTACATTGAAGTCGCCTCCGACGAGCTGCCGACGACCTCGCAGTCTTCCAACCATGGCGGGTAGGGCACCCGCTCGATCCCAGCCAACTCTCGCGTTGACCACTGGTGATCCAACCGGAATCGGACCAGAGGTTCTGCTCAAATCGCTCAGGGCAACCCCAGGGTCAGATCAGCCTCGCTCGATCATCATCGGCGATCACGCGGTGTTCGAACAGATTGCGCGCCGGTTACGCCAGCGATTGCCCGCTTGGCAGCTCGTGCGAGCAGGCCACCCGGTCTCGGTCAACAGCCCGCTCACATTTCTTGATCTGCACCATGACCGACGATTTATCCCTGGCCGGTCTTCTTCGGCAGCCGGCGCCGCATCGTTGGCTTACCTCAATCACGCGCTGGCGTTGTGGCGCGCCGGGATCGTCGATGGCATCGTAACCGGTCCGGTCACCAAATGGGCCATCCATCGCGTGCACCAAGGATTCATCGGGCAAACAGAGTATCTCGCTCAGGCCACCAAGACCGAGTGCGTGGTCATGATGTTTGCGTCCGCGCGACTCCGAGTCGTTGTGCTAACACGGCATGTTCCACTCGCCCGCGTCGGCAAGAGCATCACCCCAACATTGCTGCGCCGAACCATCACGCTCACGCTCGCGGCATTGCGCCACCAATTTCATCTGCCGGATCCGCGGGTCGCGGTCTGCGGAATCAATCCGCATGCGGGAGAATCCGGGACCTGCGGGGACGAAGAACACCGGATGATGGGACCGGTGATGCGCCGTCTGCGTCGCCGCGGGGTCCGGGTGGATGGGCCATTCGCCGCGGATGGGTTGTTCGCCGAATCGTTTCGCCGGTATGCGGCGATTATTTGCGCCTACCATGATCAGGGGTTGATCCCATTTAAGCTGCTGGCCCGTGACCAGGGCTGCCAGGTGAGCCTCGGGCTGCCGCTGGTGCGAACCGCTCCTGACCATGGCAGCGCGCTCGACATTGCCGGCCGAGGGATCGCGCATCCTGGCTCGATGCGCTACGCGATTGCGCTAGCTGCGCAGCTGTGCGCAGGATAATGCTCACACCCGGCGCGCTCACAACCCTGCTCCGCGCGCATGGGATCCGCCTCACCAAGCGGCTGGGCCAACATCATCTGATTGATCCGCGGCGCATCGACCGACTGATCGCGGAATCTGGAATCAGGCCTCACGACACCGTGGTGGAAATCGGGGCCGGGTTAGGCGCCATCACTGAGTCGCTGGCGCAGCGCGCCGGGCGGGTCATTGCGGTCGAGGTGGACCGGCGCATCTGTCAACTCCTGGCCGAGCGGCTGGCTGGTGCTCCCAATGTCGAGCTCGTGTGCGATGATATCCTGACATTCCCGTGGGCACGCACCGCCGGGGCCGTGGTCATCGGCGCGATTCCATATCACATTACCTCGCCGATCCTGGTGACCCTTTTTCATCATCGACGGTTTGTGCGCCACGCCGTGTTGATTCTGCAAGACGACGTCGTCGACCGGTTGATCGCCAAACCAGGAACGAAAGCGTACGGCCGACTCAGCGTCTTGGTGCAATGTGGCTGGCAGGTCAAGCGACTGTTCCGGATTCCGCCGAGCGCATTTTTTCCTCAGCCAAGCGTTGAGTCCGGATGTCTCGAGCTGATCCCGCGAACCGTCTCCCCGGTGACCGAAGCGGATGAGTCCGGATTCTTTGAGTTGGTGAAAACCGCGTTCGCCCAACGACGCAAGACGTTGGCGCACGCGCTGGTTGTCTTCGGCCATCACCGGATCACGAAACGACAGGCTGAAGACCTGTTGAATCGGCTGGGGTTGCCGCCAAGGGTTCGGGCCGAGCAGCTCTCCATAGAAACATTCGGACGTCTGTGGGCGGCCGTGAGACAGCCTTCGGTCCAGTGAGACGCTGATCGCAACAGCTCGTCGTCGAGCAGCGCGTTGACTTTGCCAAGGGCATGTGTTACAAACAACAGATGATCCCTCGCCCGCTGAGTAGTCGATGACAACCATCAGCCCTGACGTCGTGACGCAGGTGGCACGGTTGGCCCGACTCCGATTAGACGATCACGCCGCGGCACACGTGACGCAGCAGCTGAACGACATCTTAGCCTACGTCCGCCAGTTGCAGGCTGTCCCGACGGATGGAGTTGAACCCACGAGCCATGTCCTCCCCTTATCCAATGTGCTCCGGCCAGACGAGTCGAAGCCATCGCTGCCTCAGACCAGCGTCATCGCCTTGGCTCCAGCCACACACCCACCATTTCTTGCGGTCCCGAAAGTGCTTGAGGCTGGTTGACACCCATTCATCGGCATGTCAGCCACATCGCCTGCGAGCCTGACGATCCACGAACTCCGCACGCGTCTGGCCAGTCGCGCCGTGAGTCCGCAAGAGGTGGTGGACGATCTACTGGCCCGCATGGAGCGACTGAACCCTCGCCTGAATGTGTACGCCGCCATCGATCCGGATCGGCTGCGTCAGCAGGCCAAGGCGGCGTCCCCAATTCGTGGACGGCTCGCCGGGGTGCCGATCACCGTTAAAGATAACATCTGTATCGACGGCGAATTGACCACCTGTGCCTCAAAGATCTTGGCCGGGTTTCGAGCGCCCTACGATGCGACGGTCATCCACCGCCTGCGCCGCGAGGGCGCGATTCTGATTCCTCGCGCGAACATGGATGAGTTTGCGTTTGGATCATCCACCGAGAACTCTACGTATGGACCCACCCGTAACCCTTGGGATCTTGACTGCGTTCCAGGCGGCTCGAGCGGCGGGTCCGCAGCGGCGGTCGCGGCCGACGTGGCAATTGCCGCGCTGGGGAGCGACACCGGCGGATCGATCCGGCAGCCGGCCGCGTTCTGCGGCATTGTGGGTTTGAAACCGACCTATGGCCGTGTCTCGCGGTATGGGCTCGTCGCGTTCGCCTCCTCCCTGGACCAGATTGGCCCGTTGACCAAAGACGTGACCGATTGTGCGTGGCTGCTGTCCGTCATCGCCGGCCAGGACCCCAACGATTCCACCTCCGCCCCTGTGGACGTCCCGGATTATGTCGCTGGGCTGCAGCAGCCGGTGAAGGGAATCCGAATCGGGTTGCCCGAGCTTTCGGTTGAAGGCATCGACCCTGAGGTCCATCGTGCCATCCAAGACGCCATCACGGTCTTCCAGCGGCTGGGCTGTTCCACCGTGCCAGTCACACTGCCGAACATCGGATCCGCCGTGGCAACCTACTACATCATTGCGACCGCAGAAGCCAGCTCCAATCTGGCGCGCTATGATGGCGTGCGCTATGGGCGGCGCGTCAGCGGCGACAACGGCCAGGGCACGCTCCTGGACATGTACGAGCGCACACGAGATCAGGGGTTCGGCGCAGAAGCTCAGCGGCGCATTCTCCTGGGCACCTATGTGCTGTCGCATGGCTATTACGATGCGTACTACCTCAAGGGCATGAAGGTGCGCACGTTGATCAAGCGGGATTTTGATGACGCCTTGGCGCGATGCGATGTCGTGTTGTTGCCGACGGCGCCGAGCCCGGCGTTTCGGCTCGGGGAAAAAATCGACGACCCGCTGCAGATGTATCTCTCGGATGTCTTCACCATCTCTGCGAATTTGGCCGGGGTGCCGGCACTTTCCGTGCCCTGTGGGTTCTCCTCCCAGGGCCGGCCCATCGGGCTGCAACTGTTGGCTGCACCGTTCCGCGAGGAGGTGCTCTTACGCGTCGGGTACGCGTACGAACAGGCCACCGAGTGGCATCGCCAGCAGCCGGAATGACCAGCGTGATGTCCTACGAACCGGTCATCGGGCTGGAAGTGCACCTGCAGCTGAAGACCACCACGAAATTGTTCTGTGGTTGCTCCACGAAGTTTGGCGCGCCCCCCAACGGCCAGACCTGCCCGGTCTGCCTTGGATTGCCTGGGGTATTGCCGGTGCTAAATGCGCGCGCATTTGATTGGGGCATCCGGGTTGCGCTGGCGTTCAACTGCCAACTCGCCAGCGTCATGAAATTCGATCGGAAGCAGTACTTCTATCCGGATCTGCCAAAGAACTACCAAATTTCCCAGTATGATCAACCCCTGGCGCAACACGGCCATCTCGAGGTGGTCGTGGAGGGCCAAACCACCCGAACTCGAATCCGTCGAATCCATCTTGAAGAGGATGCCGGCAAGCTCCTGCACGATGCCAGCCAACACGAGAGCTTCGTGGATTTCAATCGCGCCGGGGTCCCCTTGTTGGAAATCGTCACCGAACCAGACCTGCGATCAGCGGAGACGGCGTATCAATATCTTATCGAGCTAAAATCGATCATTGAGTATCTGGATGTCTCTACCTGTAATATGGAAGAGGGGAGCCTACGCTGCGACACGAATATCTCGCTCCGGTCCCAGGGGACAGAAACGCTTGGCGTCAAAGTTGAGGTCAAGAATTTGAACTCATTCCGCGCGGTGAAACTCGCGCTGGAGCATGAGCAACACCGGCAGGCGACCGCGTTGGCGCGCGGGGAGCGGATCGCCCAAGAGACACGCCTCTGGGACGCTCGCGCGCTACGGACCGAATCGATGCGGAGCAAGGAAGAGGCCGCCGATTATCGGTACTTTCCTGAGCCAGATTTGGTACCGTTTATGATCACCCCTGAGCAGGTTGAGCAGGTTCGTGGCCAACTACCCGAGTTGCCGGCTCAACGCCGGGCCAGGTTCCAGCAGCAGTATCAGCTCTGCGCGTATGATGCCAATGTGTTGACTCAATCTCGGGCCTTGGCGCATCTGTTTGAGGAGGCGGTGCGCGCTGGAACGCCAGCCAAGCCGGTCGCAAACTGGCTCATGGGAGAGTTCTTGGCGTATGTGAAAGACAAGAGCCTTGAGCCGGCGGCCGTGAAACTGGATCCTGTCTGGTTGAAGGATTTGGTAGAATTGGTTCAGCGTGGGCGGTTGTCCGGCCCGATGGCGAAAACCGTCTTTACGCAGATGTTGGACCGCGGCGTCCCCCCGCAGCAGGTGGTCGGCGAACGTGGGCTGGAGCAGATCAGCGATCCGGCTCACTTGGAACGGCTCGCCGATGAGGTCCTGCAGGCGAATCAGAAATCCATCGAGGACTACCGTCGCGGCAAGACCAGCGCATTACTGCATTTGATGGGGCAAGCCATGCGGCTCTCAAAGGGCACAGCCAATCCGCAGCAGCTGTCCGCCTTGCTCAAGCGGAAGCTCGAGCAGGGACAGGTGAACGCGCCCCAATGAGCCGGCAGACCATCGCAACCAACCAACGAAGGAAGGATGTGCCATGAAACGCGGATGGCGAGTCTGGGCAATCGCAGCGTCAATCATCCTGGTGGCGGCTGGGGCACGCGTGGCGGCCGATACCACCAAACAGGCCCCCACCGACCACGAGGAGATCTACCGGCAGCTTGAGCTGTTCACCGATGCGCTTCGGCTGGTTCAATCCGACTATGTCGAGGAACCAGAAGCCAAGCAATTGATCTACGGGGCGCTCAAGGGCATGCTCTCAACGCTGGATCCCTATAGCCAATTTCTTGACCCGGACAGTTACAATGAATTGAAGGTGGAAACCGAAGGAGAGTTCGGCGGGCTCGGGATCGAAATCACCGTCAAGGATGACTTACTGACGATTATCTCGCCGATCGACGACACCCCGGCGTATCGAGTCGGGCTGCAACCAGGAGACCGGATTGTCAAAATCGATGGTGAGCTGACGCGCGGCATCACCCTCTTGGATGCCGTGAAGAAACTGCGCGGCAAGCCCAAGACCACGGTGACCCTGACCGTGCTGCGGGAAGGGGAGACGCAACTACGCGAGGTAGCGCTGGAACGCGCGATCATCAAGATCCAAAGCATCCGTGAAGCGACCATGCTGGATCAGGGGATCGGCTATATCCGGCTCTCTGACTTTCGAGAAAAAAGCGCGGACGATCTTGAGGCAGCGATCAAACGGCTTCAAGAGCAGCACCTCGAGAGCGTGATTTTGGATCTGCGCAACAATCCAGGAGGGTTGCTGGATGTCTCCGTGTCGGTGGCCGAGCTGTTTCTGGACCGACACGAGTTGATCGTGTCGACGAAAGGCCGACTGCGCAATCAAAACCAGGAGCTGCGCTCGCGCATCAACGGCCCGGTCAACACCCTGCCGTTGGTGGTCCTGATTAATGAAGGGTCGGCATCCGCCTCCGAGATTGTGGCCGGGGCGATTCAGGATCATCGACGCGGAATTATCCTTGGGACGAAATCACACGGGAAGGCATCGGTCCAGACCATCTTTCCGCTGAAAGATGGCAGCGCTCTACGGTTGACCACGAGCAAGTATTTCACTCCAAGCGGTCGGTCGATCCATGGGCATGGCATTGAACCGGACGTTGACGTGCCGCTGGAACACGCGCCTGAGAACAAGGACGAGAAAGACGCCAAGGACAAGGAACATGACAAAGACACCGCTCCGAAGGGTGAAGAGCTATTCAAGCGCCTGGATGGCCAACAAATTGGTCCAGCGACTGCGAAGAAACCGCTCGATAACCAGCTCGCACGAGCCGTCGACCTGCTCAAAGGCATTCGCGTCTACCAAACCAAGGAGAAGGTGCACGCGCTGAATCGTTAAGATTCAGCCATCGGGGGTTGCGGATGGTGATTCGAGTGCTGGGGATCGAAACCTCGTGTGACGAGACGGCGATCGGGATCGTCGAGGATGGCCGGATTGTCCGCAGCAACACCGTTGCGTCGAGCCTAACGTTGCATGCCCCCTATGGCGGGGTGATCCCAGACATCGCAGCCCGCGCCCATGTTGAAGCGGTCTGGATGGTTTTGGCCCAAGCCCTGACCGAGGCCGAACAGACGCTTGACTCGATTGATGCGATTGCGGTGACGCAGGGCCCAGGATTACCCGGCGCCCTGTTGATCGGCATGGCGTTTGCCAAGGGATTGGCGCTGTCATTAGAGCGACCCTTGGTCCCGGTCGATCATCTAGCCGCCCATTTGTATGCCGGCGAGATGACCGAGGCAACCCTTGAGCCGCCGTACGTGGGACTGGTGGTTTCTGGCGGGCACACCTTGCTGTGCATTGTGCACAGCGACAACCGCTATGAACGGCTCGGCGACACCAAAGACGACGCGGTCGGCGAGGCGTTTGATAAGGTCGCCAAACTGCTCGGGCTGGGTTATCCAGGCGGGCCAATTATCGACCGGTTGTCGGTTGAGGGAAATCCGAAGAGCATTTCGTTTCCTCGCGCGCATACCAAAGGCACATTCGATTTCAGTTTCAGCGGGCTTAAGACCGCCGTGTATACGTACGTGACTCGGACCTTGAAGGCTGCGCCGCCGCAGCGTGCCACGGAATCTGCCAACGCATCACACCCGCTGCCGCCACCCAGCCTCGAACCTGAGCAGATCGCCAACATCGCGGCCAGTTTCCAAGAAACCGCCGTCGAGGCGCTGGTCACCAAAACGTTGCGGGCATGCCAACGCACCGGATTGCGCCGAATTGTCGTTGGTGGCGGGGTCGCGTCAAATCGGCGACTCCGGAGTCGATTCGCTGAACTGGCGGCTCCCCACAAGTTGGATGTTGTCTTCCCTCCGCCAGCTTTGTGTGTCGACAATGGAGCGATGATTGCTGGGTTGGCCTGTTCGCTGCTGCAGCAAGGCCTCACAGCGCCGCTGTCGATTGCCACAGCCCCGAACCAATGTCTCGGGGTCGCGGCATGATCCCATCTGCGGCGGCTGCCAACAACAGCCCTGCGCCTGAAGGCATTGAAGGGAAGATTGTCACGAGCGATCGTCAGCGGAGTCGTTGCAGTGCCGCGCCTTCGGCGTGGCAGCCACAGGGGGTGGGATGAGCGACCTGCTGGTGCTGCAACGGCTCTTGCTCAGTGCGGCGATTGCCGGCGCCATTGGCTATGAGCGGGAGCGGCACGGCCGCGCCGCCGGATTTCGAACCCATATCCTGGTTGGCGTCGGCTCCTGTCTGATCATGTTGACAGGGCTGTATCTGCGGCTGAGTCTCACCGGCGCAGACTTTGATCCGACCCGCATGGCGGCGCAGGTCATCAGCGGCATTGGCTTTCTCGGCGCTGGCACCATCCTCAGATCACGAGCTTCCATTCGCGGGTTGACGACCGCGGCAAGCCTCTGGGCGGTGGCGGGCATTGGGCTGGCGATGGGAGCTGGATTTCTTTCCGGGGCGGTCGCGGCTGGGGTGATTGTCGGCGTGGTGCTGTTCGGCCTCTCTCGCCTGGAACGCGCGATGCGCAAAGAGCAGTACCAGATGCTGCTCATTGACACGGCTGGATCTGCGCACGATTTGGCCCGGATCCGTGGACTGTTAGCTGAGTATGATGTCGAGATTCGCGATCTGGAAATCAAGGAATCTGGCCGCGGCGACGTGCGGTTGGAACTACAAGTCAAACTATTATCGGACGAGCCTCGGGAGGACATCCTCCGCGAGCTCACGCGATTGGAGCGGGTCACCGCGGCGCACTGGGCCTAAGGCCGCCGCTGACCGTGAAGGACGAGAACGAGGGAGGGAGCGATGGCGCTTCGACGGGACCGGCAAGAAGAGACTGGCGCGGAGAGGTGGCTGGAGGTCGATGCCAGCATGACCGGCACGATGACGTTCAAAGATCCGGTCAACCTGCAGATCAACGGGCAGTTCGAGGGCACGTTGAATACCAAGGGCAATCTGGCCATTGGCGAGAAGGCCAGTGTGAAAGCGACCATTCAGGGGGAGTCCATCACCATTGGCGGCACCGTCAACGGGACGCTCACCGCGAGTAGCCGAGTCGAACTGCTGTCAACGGCTCGCGTCACCGGGAAGATTACCACACCCCGGATGGCAATGCAGGATGGCGCAATCTTGCAGGGAACGCTCGAGATGCTCGGAGCACGCACCGATGGCAAGCTGATGACGATTGATGAGCTGGCCCGATATTTGGAGGTCGATGCCGGTACCGTGTCCCAGTGGGCGCAGAACGGCCGGTTGCCTGGACAACGGGATGGCGACGATTGGCGGTTTGACCGGTCGAAAATTGAAGAGTGGCTCGCGCATGAAAAGGTGAAGTAAATCAAAGAGGAGAGACGAGGCGGTCAGAGAGCAGAGAGCAGAGAGCAGAAGTCAAAAAAACACGAAACGTCTGTTTTCTGACATCTGAATTCTGAACACGAGTAGTATTGCACGAACCATGGAGAAACTTTGGACAACCAGTGAAGTCGCGAAGTGCTTAGGGATCCCGGACGGTGAGGTGCAGCGGTTGGTCCAGCAAGGGGAGCTAACCGGCTACAAGCTTGGAGGACAGTTTCTTCGGTTCAGGCCTGAGCAAGTCCAACAACTGAAGGGGAAGTTGCGGGTCCGTTCCGCAGTGCCACAGCCATCCCGGCCGAAGAAGTTACTTTCGCTTGTCCCGGTGCGTGATTTTTTGTACTTTAACGACTTCTATATCGTCTCAGCCATGCTGCTAGCGCTCTTGGTGGTCTACCTCATCGCATCAGGCTAACCGCATTGCCCAAGACCATCAGTCAGGATCGAACAGCTTGATCTCATGCTCAGCGAGCAGGCGCTCCGTCGGTGGATCACGCAGGTTCGTCAAGGCCGCCGCACGACCGAGGCGCTGGTCGAGGCGCTCCGTCGGTTGCCGTTCGAGAATCTCGGATTTGCTCGACTCGACTCGCATCGGACGCTGCGACGCGGGTTACCGGAGATCATCTTTGCCAGCGGCAAGACCCCACAACAGTTGATCGCTATCGTGCGGCGGCTTGCCCGCCATCGCGACCCAGTCATCCTCACTCGGCTTGACCCATCGATCTACGACGCCGTGCGCCGTGCCCTTCCAGCCCTGCACTATGAGCCGGTAGCACGCATTGCCTACCACCACAGGCTCGTGGCAACCCGACCTCGTGGATTGGTGACCGTGGTCACTGGCGGCACGTCAGACGTCCCGGTGGCTGAAGAGGCGCTGGTCGCCTTGCGGTTATTCGGAAGCCGTTCGGCTCGGCTCTATGATGTGGGCGTCGCTGGCCTGCATCGCTTGTTGAGCTCCTGGTCCTTGCTGCAACGGGCGCGCGTCATTATTGTGATGGCTGGAATGGAAGGCGCCTTACCCAGCGTGGTGGCAGGGTTGGTCCGTTGCCCGGTCATTGCGGTCCCCACGAGCGTCGGATATGGCGCCAGCTTTCAAGGGATCGCGCCGCTTCTAACGATGATGAATAGCTGTGTTCCGGGCATTGGCGTCGTCAATATCGATAACGGGTTCGGCGCAGCATATCTGGCTCACCTGATCAACGCGTCGTCAAGCCGCCGCTCATGATCCGACGGATCCGAATCGGATCGATCCGCAAACCCGGACGGCTGGTGCCATCGACGGCGCGTGCGCTCCGCGCTCGAGCCGTGCAATTGCCGCCGGCCGGAATCATGGCGTGGCATTCCACGTTGACGCGAGAAGAGCTGCTGATCGGGTGTCAGGGCCGGCTGGACGTGGAAATCCGTCGGGCCGGTCAACGGGTCCGGCAGGTGCGGCTGTCGGCCGGCCGCACCACCTTTCTTCCCTCACACACCTGGCATCGGGTGGTGAACCGATCGGCCATGTCCGCGCGATACATCTATGTGACCGCAAGCATCTCATGATCTTGCTGCGTCCTGAAGTCGTCGCGGCCCGGCTGCGCGACTTGGGCATTGCCAATCCGCAGCAGATTGAATTGGCCAAGCAAGAATTGCCGCATTCGCAGGAGCGATTTAGCCAGATCTTAGTCCGCCAAGGTGTGCTCCGGGATCCGGATGTGGCGAAACGACTCGCCGCACAACTTGGCTCCATCCCGCAGCGGCTCGACCCCGCAGCCACGGCGAGCCTTCCCGCAGCGCCCACGCTCGCGTTATGGCACGTGCATCATGTCGTGCCGATCCAAGACACTGGCGACCGGTTGTTGGTGGCCACCGATGATCCGTTGTCCGTCTTTGCGCTGGAGTTCCTGGGCGGTCAATGTGGTCGGCCGTTGGACGGGGTCCTAATCCGCGAACAAGATCTTGCCCCGTTGCTAACGCAGTTAGACCGCCCTGCAGCTGGAGCATCGTCCGGTCCTGTGGCGCCAAGCCGGCCGAGCGTCTCGCCTTCAGCGCCAGCTCCGGCACCATCGATCCACCCAGCGATGCCAGCGCCGCCGATGAGCCAGGTCGCGCCTCCACGAGAAAGCCGAGTCCCGCCGCCAGCTTCTGCACCCGCGCCACTCCGGGGCGGTTCATCACCGCGTTCATCCACACCAGCGGGGACCAGCTCCGCGGCGACCAACGGCGATGAACCTATCATTCAGCTGGTGAACTCGATGCTGTCCGAAGCCGTCCGCATGCGAGCCAGCGATGTTCATATTGAATCGGCCACCGATCAGGTGCGCGTGCGCTATCGAATTGACGGCGTGTTGCATGATGTCAACACGCCCCCCAAGGCGCTCCAAGGCCCGATCATCAGCAGGATTAAGATCATGGGAAACCTGAATATTGCGGAAAAACGGTTGCCGCAAGATGGACGACTGCAGCTCGTTGTCGAGCACCGGCCGCTGGACGTGCGCATTTCGATTCTGCCATCCACGCATGGCGAGTCGATTGTCATGCGGCTGTTGGATCGCAGTCAACCGATTCGAGGCCTCCAAGAAATGGGCCTGCTCCCGGAGGACCAGCGCACCTGGGAATCGCTCATCGAGCGGCCCCATGGGATGGTGTTGGTCACCGGCCCAACCGGATCAGGGAAAACCACCACCTTATATGGCGCCATGGCGATGCTCAACCAACCAGACCGCAAGCTGATCACGGTAGAAGATCCGGTCGAGTACCAATTGGCCGGGGTGAACCAAGTGTCGGTCAAGGCGACCATCGGCCTGACGTTTGCGGCTGGCTTACGGGCCATGCTGCGCCAGGCGCCGGATGTCATTATGGTGGGTGAAATCCGAGATCGGGAAACCGCCCAGATCGCCATCCAAGCCGCGTTGACCGGACATCTGGTCTTGTCGACGTTGCACACCAACGATGCGCCGTCGGCGATCACCCGGCTCATTGATATGGGGATCCCAGCGTTTCTTGTGGCGTCCACCTTGCAAGGGGTGTTGGCCCAACGACTGGTACGCCGAATCTGCCCAGGGTGTCGAATGACCGACCATGCCACCAATGAGGAGCGCCAATTTTTGGGACCTCCAGACGCCCAACAACTGATTCGGAGCACTGGCTGTGACAAATGCCATCGGTCCGGGTATTTTGGACGGGTGGGGTTATTTGAGCTGTTGGTCATGAGTCCGGCGATCCACCAGCTGATTCTGAGCAAGCCGGCCGCATCGGTGATCCGAACGACCGCGACGCAGGCTGGCATGCGCGGCCTGCGTCAAGACGGCTGCGCAAAGATTCGCGAAGGCCTGACGACGATGACTGAAGTGCTCCGGGTCGTTGCCAGCACAGACGGATCATGAAGAAATGAGTGACGCGCAGTTGAATGTTCAAGCGTTGGCAGAGGCGTTCGCCCAAGCTGGACAATCTGCCATCGGTGAGGGAGCAAAAGATTCCTCCAGCCTCGTCGAGCTGGCCAGTGCCGCGCCGGTGGTTCGGTTGGTCGACGTCATGCTCATGGAAGCCGTGGCCCGGCGCGCCTCGGATATTCATATTGAAGCCTTCGAGCGTCAGGTCATGATTCGTTACCGCATTGACGGCCGGTGCTATCAAGTGGCCCAACCGCCCAAGAGCCTGGCATTGGCGATCGCCTCGCGTATTAAGGTGCTCTCCAACTTAGACGTCGCCGAGCTCCGGTTGCCGCAGGACGGCCGGATCCTGTTGACCCTCCACACCCGACAAATCGACCTGCGCGTCTCAACCCTGCCGACCATGTACGGCGAAAGCATTGTGCTGCGGGTGCTGGACAAAGGGGCGCTGGAAAAGACGCTCGGGCAGTTGGGGATGACCCCACCGATGCAGCAGGCTATTGAGCGGCTCATCAAACTGCCGCATGGTTTGTTGCTCGTGACTGGACCAACCGGCGCGGGAAAAACCACGACGCTGTACGCCTGCCTATCGCAGCTCAATACCCCTGAGGTAAAAATCATCACGACAGAGGATCCGGTCGAGTATGATCTTCCCGGCCTGGTGCAGGTCACGGTCAATCCGAAGATTGAACTGGACTTCTCGATGTGTCTGCGGGCCATCCTCCGGCATGATCCGGATATCATCATGGTCGGCGAAATCCGGGATCAACCGACCGCTCAAATCGCCATCCAAGCCGCGCTGACCGGCCACAGCGTCTTTTCGACGCTGCACACCAATGACGCCCCAGGAGCTGTCACACGAATGCTGGACATGGGAATCGAATCATTTCTCATCACGTCAACCGTCACAGGCGTGTTAGCTCAGCGACTGGTGCGATCGCTCTGCACGCAGTGTCGATCCTCGTACGAGGCCACCCCAGATGATCTGGCCGCGCTTCGGCTGACGGCGGACGCGGTCCAGCAGCCACTCATGCGAGCGGTCGGCTGTGAGGTGTGCAATGGAATCGGCTACCGGGGCCGGTGCGGGCTCTATGAACTGCTGGTCATGTCGGATCCGTTGCGACTGCTCATCGTCGGGGGAGCTGGAATGAGTGAGATCCGTGCCACCGCACGGGCCGAGGGCATGCTGACACTGCGCGAAGATGGCATTGCCAAGGTGCTGGCTGGGCTCACCACCGTAGAGGAAATGGTTCGGGAGACCCAAGATGATGTGTAGCAGAACAACCTGTTGGAAGAGGCTGCGGGCGTTTACCCTTGTGGAATTGTTGGTGGTCATCGCCATTCTTGGCATTCTCATGAGCCTGGTCATGGCCGGAGCCCAAGCGGCCCGCCGCCGGGCCGCGGTGACCAAGGCGAAAGCGACCATCAGCGCGCTCGAGACTGCGATCGCCAACTATGAAGGCGACATGGGAGAATACCCGGCGACTGGCACGGCCACCCTCGTTGCCGCCTTGCAGGATGACCCTGAGGATGTGCATTGGAATGGCCCGTATATGGAGTTTAAGCAAGACGAACTCAGCGAAGATGAGCTGTTAGATCCCTGGGGGCATCCCTACGTCTACATCTCGGTGAATGGCGGCGCACCAGAGCATCGCAAGAAATCGTATGACCTGTATTCCTATGGCCCGAACGGCACCGATGATAGCGGTGCCAACGACGACATCGTCAACTGGTAAAATCTCGGGCATTTACGCTGGTTGAATTGCTGGTCGTCATGGGCATCATCGGCCTGGTGGTCGGTCTGGCCGTGCCTGCCTTCGCTCGATTCGCGCAGAATGTCCGCCTCAAATCTACGGCACGCGAAGTCATGGGCCTGGTGTCGTTGGCGCGCAGCCTTGCGATTGGCTCGCACCAAGACCGCACCGTCTCGCTGGATCTTGAGCAGGGGCTCTTACGGGTGTTCGATGAACAGGGCGAGCCGCTCGAGCAACAGGTCCGCATCCCGCCATCGATCACCGTAGAACTCCAGATCGGCGGCACACCGGCTAACGACTCGTCTTTTGTGTTCCGACCGACTGGCTCGTTGGCCGGCCGATCAGCCAGCCTCGTGCTGTCCGGACAACAAAAACGGTTCGTGGTGATGGTGAGTGCCGCCACTGGAGCGGTGACGCTGAACGACGAATCGTTGTCATCCGATCATGACGCTTCACGCTGAGACGAATTTGACTTGACGGCCTCAACGAATGATGTTAGGGTACCACTCAACGAACAGGATCTCTTCAAGAACATCGGGTTCACCTCCCGTTTGACATTCTTCCCAACGCGTGCGGTCAACACTCGTCATTCTCCCCCAAGACAATTCAATGAGCCTGGATCGTAACGGCACTGCCCGCCATCGCACAGATCAGGCAGCGGAGCGCGGGTCTGGTTCAAGATCACGACGCGCATTCTTGATTGACGGCACCGCGTTCTGCTATCGCGCATTCTATGCGATTCGAGTGTTGAGCACCTCGAATGGGCGCCCGACCAACGCGGTGTACGGGTTTTCGACCATGCTGCAGTCGCTGCGCGAGAAGCAACACCCAGAGTATCTCGCGGTGGCGTTTGATGTGGGCAAACCGACCTTTCGACATCAGCAGTTTGAATCGTACAAGGCGCACCGCAAGCCGATGCCAGACCTGTTG
>JAHFGT010000038.1 GCA_023247275.1 Candidatus Omnitrophota bacterium | reverse complement strand
CGAGTATCAGCGATTATTTCCATCGCGCGCTGTCCAGGAAAAGCGTTGGGCCAGCGCGGTCAAGAAACGATGCCAAGAAATCGCGCGGTATGTGTTGCCGGTGGCGACCCACGCGCATCTCTACCACACGATCAGCGGGCTGACGCTGCACCGCTACTGGCGGCTGTGCCAGCAGTTTGATACGCCGTTGGAGCAGCGGATCGTGGTGCAGCGGATGGTCGATGAGGTGACCAAGATCGATCCGGAGTTTATGGCGCTGGCTGATGATCCGTTGCCGCTGGAAGAGACGTTGGAGTACCAAGCGGTCGCGCAGCTCCATGGGGCTGCGGGTCATGGCGCGACCCCGCAATTTCTCGAGGCGTTTGATCGCGAGCTCGGCGGGGCAACCTCGCGCTTGATCGATTACAAGGTTCATGCGGAAGCGTCGCTGGCCCAGGCGGTGCGCTCGGTCCTCGGCGTCACGCACGACCAGCTATCGACGGCTGATGCGATCGCGCTGGTGCTGGATCCGGCGAAGAACCGGTATCTTGGCGATGCGCTGACGCTGACAACGCTCAGCAAGTTGTCGCGCGCGCTGGTGCATCCGCACTTTACATTTAAGAAGAAACTGTCGCACACCGCTGACTCGCAGGATCAGCGTCATCGCATGGTGCCGGGATCCCGACCAATCCTGGCGTGCCAGTTCGTGACCGGCCGGCCTGACTACATTCTGCCGCCGGTGGTGGCTGCGAGCGCTGAGGCCGAAGAGTGGTATCGTCGGATCATGGCCCGCACCTGGCAGGCGATTGATCGATTGCTCAACCTGGGCGTGCGTGAGGAGTCTGCGCTGTACCTGTTGCCCAACGCATTTCCGATCCGGTTCGAAGAGTCCGGCGATCTGCTGCACTTCCATCACAAATGGGTGCAGCGGTTGTGTTACACCGCGCAGGAAGAGATGTGGCGGGCGTGCCGAGACGAAGTGCAGCAGATCAGCGAGCGGTTTCCGTTGATCGGTCAGTATCTGCAAGCGCCCTGCTGGGTACGGGCACGCGCCCAGGTCAAGCCGCACTGCCCAGAGGGGGACCGGTTTTGCGGGGTCGCGGTGTGGAAATTACCGGTCGAGCAGTATCGGAGAATCATTTAACAATCGTGATGAGTGATGAGAGGACAATGACAACAACCACACAAGCACAACCTCACCGGTCAGCGGCAGGGGTTCCAGCGGATGCCCGGCAGTTGGTGGGCTTTTGGTTTTATCGGGTCAGCCCAGAGTGGCGACGATTGCCGGCGACGACCAAGCGACAGCAGGGAGATGAGCTGCTCGGCGTCATTAATCGGTTTGGCAAGCGGTTGATGGTCCTCACCTATTCGCTGGTTGGAATGAAGCCGAGCGTGGACTTTCTCCTCTGGGGTGTGGGTCGCCGTCTAGAAGAGCTGCAAGAGCTTGCGGGAGCGGTTCAGCAAACCGCGCTGGCCGGCTACCTGAGCACGCCGCACACGTATCTCTCGATGACCAAGCGCTCCACGTACGTCGACACCATCGACCCTGAGCATCAGGAGCAGCGCCGGTTTATTACGCCGGCGCACTCGAAATATCTGTTCGTCTATCCCTTCGTCAAGAGCCGGGACTGGTATCAGTTGTCGTTTGAGCAGCGACAAGCGATGATGGATGAGCATATCCGGGTCGGGAGCAAGTACCCGTCGGTGCGGCTGCACACGACCTACTCGTTCGGATTGGATGACCAGGAGTTCGTCGTGGCGTTCGAGACCGACCGGCCGCAGGACTTCTTGGACCTGGTGATGGAGCTGCGCGAGACCAAAGCCAGTCGCTACACGCGGATCGATACGCCCATCTTCAGTTGCGTGGCAAAACCATTTACTGAGATTCTTGCCGACGTGGGGGTGGGATGACGACCACACTGAGCGAGCCGCACACCAGCGACATCCAGTTTGTCAGCGATGGGTTCACGATTAAAGGCTACCTGGCTCGCCCAGCGCGCCAGCAGGGTCCTGTGCCAGGGATCGTCGTGATCCAGGAGTGGTGGGGGCTCAACGAGCACATCAAAGACATCGCGCGCCGCCTCGCCTGTGAAGGCTATGTGGCGCTGGCGCCAGATCTCTATTCTCGACTTGGCTACAAGGTGACCAAGGATCCCAATGAAGCGGCTCAGCTAATGGAGTCGTTGTCATCCCAAGCGGCGCTGCGAGACCTGAATGCCGCGGTCGGGTTTCTGAAGCAGCAGCCGTTTGTCGATCCGGCTGGGGCCGGGGTGATCGGCTTTTGCATGGGCGGCACGTTCGCGCTGACGATGGCGACGCACAACTCAGAGATCAAAGCCGCGGTCATCTTCTATGGCAAGGTGCCTCCGAGCGAGTCGTTCAAGTATCTGTTGTGTCCGATCCTGTACCACTCTGGCGCGCAGGACGGCTGGGTGACGAAGCAGGAAGTCGAGCGGCTGCGCCAAGGCCTGGTCGAATTGGGTAGGCCAGGTGAGGTCATCACCTATCCCAACGCCTCGCACGCGTTTTTCAACGACACCCGCCCTGAAGCGTATCGTCGAGAGGATGCGGAGCCGGCATGGCGCCGCACGCTCCACTTTTTCGCCAATCATTTGAGGTGACCCATCGACGCTCAAGCGAAAAAGATCGCGCTCCGGAAAATTCCGCATGGGCTGTACATCGTCGGCGTGTCCCACGACGGACAGCTCAATGCCTTCACGGCCAGTTGGCTGACCCAGGTATCGTTTACGCCGCCCTTGGTCGCGCTCGGCGTGAGAAAAGATTCCCACTCGTTGGTGATGTTGCAGCGCGGGCGCGTCTTCACGGTGAATTTGCTCGGCAAGGAGCAGAAGCCGGTCGCCGAACATTTTGTCAAGCCAGCGACGACGATCGGCGAAAAACTCAAGGATGTGCCGTATCGACCTGGCAAGACCGGTGCGCCGGTGCTGACCGACGCGATCGCGTTCTTCGAATGCGAAGTGCGGGAGATCGCCAACCAGCATGGCGATCACGCGCTGGTGATCGGCGAAGTGGTTGAAGCCGGCGTGCACCGGGATGAACCCTCGTTGACGCTCATGGATACCGGATGGCATTACGGAGGGTAGCGGGCGCGAAGCTGTTCATTACCGGTTTCATCGTCAGTGCTTGGGCCGTCACTCCGGCGGCCGAAGCGGGAATCGTTGAAGGCGTGCAAGAAGTGGTTGTTGGGGTGCTCTCACCGCCCCTCGGGGCGCTGCAAGGCACCTTTAGTGGGCCGCCGCTGTTTGGCACGCTAGTCGGCGCGTTGCAGGGCACGGTCAATGGCGTCGGGTTGATTACCCACGGCGTTCTGCAGATCGTGGGCGGGGCGATCCCACTCGCGAAGGCCGCTGCACCGTTTGTCCTCCCATTCCTGTTTTAAGTCGCTCTCACGTATGCGGACCCATCGGGGACAGCCACTCAATTCTCAGGGAACCTGGACGGAATTGAGTGGCTGTCCCCGATTGACGCGAATCAAGACGTATGCCGGGTTCGTCAAGCTTGAGCACACGGTATTTTCACTGCCGCTGATTTTCGCTGGTGCGGTGTTGCACCAGCATCGGTGGCCTGCCTGGCGGCTCTTCTTCTTCATCCTCTTGGCGGCCGGTGCCGGCCGGGTCATGGCGATGGGGTTGAACCGTCTCATCGACCAGGAGATTGATTCGCGCAACCCACGGACCGCCGGCCGCGAATTGCCACGGGGTGCGATGGGCCGCGGCGAAGCCTGGAGGATTGTCAGAGTCGCCGGCGTGGCGTATCTCACAGCGGCTGCGGCCCTCGGACCAGTCTGCGTGCGGTGGTCATGGCTGCCGGTCGTGCTGTTCGTGGTCTATCCGTGTTTGAAACGGTTCACGCCGCTGGCGCATCTTGGTCTTGGCCTGGCCTGGTCGATGGCCCCGGTCGGCGGCTGGTTGGCTGCGTCCCAGGAGCTGTCCGCGTTTCATGAAGTGGTGTGGCTGTGGCTGTTCTCCGTGCTATGGGTCGCAGGCTTTGATGTGATCTACGCAACGATGGACGAAGCGTTTGACCGACAGGCTGGGCTGCACTCGTTGCCGGCGTGGCTTGGCAAGACGCGCGCACTCCGCGTCGCCGCTGGACTGCATGCGGCTGCATTTGTCGCGCTGCTCATTCTGTGGCGCACGCAGCTTGGCGCGCCCAGCGGACTCGTGTGGCTGGCCGCGATCGCCGGAGTCTTTATCTGGCAACACGCCATCGCCGCTCATCGTCCAGAGTTCGCCTTCCTGCAGCTCAATGGCCTGCTCGGGTTTCTCGTATTAGGACTCGTCTCAGGCATATAGGATCAGAGGTCAGACGTCAGAGGTCAGAAATCAGAAGGAGCACGGCAAGTGGCGAACTTATTCAACATATTTGACCTGAAGTTTCTGACTTCTGACTTCTGATATCTGACCTCTGTCCTCTGACGTCTGACCTCTGACTTCTGGATACGAGAAAGGAGCAGCTCATGAGAATTGTCGTCGGGATGACCGGCGCCTCAGGCGCGATATTCGGAGTCGATTTGCTACGGCGGTGTCAGACGGAGAAGTATCTGATCCTCACGAAGTGGGGCCGATATGTGCTCAAGGAAGAGACCGGGCTGACCGAGCACCATTTGGCCGAGCATGTGAAGCGCGTGTTCTCCGACGACGACCTCTCCGCGCCGTTTTCCTCGGGCTCGACCCCGTTTGACGCGTTGGTGATCCTGCCGTGCTCCGCATCCACGATGGCCAAGATCGCGTGCGGGATTGGCGACACGCTGCTGACCCGAGCCGCCAGCGTGGCGCTGAAGGAGCGCCGCACGCTCATCGTTGGCTTGCGCGAAACGCCGCTGTCGACGATCCACCTACAGCAGGCCACCACGCTGTCCCACGCCGGCGCGATCATTCTGCCGGTGTGCCCGCCGTTCTATCACAAGCCAGCGTCGATTGAGCAGATGGTCGAGCAGTTCACCGACAAGGTGCTGAGCCTGCTCGGGCTGGAGCCGGCGCTGGCCTGGAAGCCTGAAGCGTTGAAGTGAGACCACGCTTCCAAGAAGGATTGATGCGACGACATAGAAATGATAAGCTCATTGTAGCCCATATGGGCTACAACAATGGAGGCCACATGCACTTTGTGAACGTTCGTGAATTGAAGCTTCACCCCTCTAAGGTATTGCGACGAGTGTCTCGGCACGGGTGGGCTATCGTGCTGTCCCACGGCAAGCCGACCGCGGCGATCATGTCGCTCAGCGAAGATGAAATTGAAGACCTGATGTTGCAGAGCCCCGCCTTCCTTAAATCGGTGCGCCAGTCGATGGCAGCCTACCGGCGCAAGGGTGGTCTTCCACTGAGTGAAGCCCGCAAGGTCTTGGGACTCTAAATGCGCCCACAATTGCATCTTAACATCGGGCGCATTGACCCTGCGCGAAGTCGAAGAGTCACCCCTCGACGTGCTTCACTTGCTCGGGGTCAATGGAACCACCCTGAATGTTAAAATGCAGAGGTGGTTCCATTTAGTGCAGACGCTGGAAGTTGTCCTGGCGCCGCGTGCGCTCAAGGACTTACAGAATATTCGTGAGTCTGACGCTGCCGATATCCTCGACGATCTCGAGCTGCTTCGAACGCCGCCCTGGCCAGGATCCCCGAAAACGAAACGGCTCCAGGGAAAGAACTATTACCGGCTGCGAACCGGCCCCTATCGCTCGGCTTTCAGCCGGATAGGCGACCGAGTCGTCGTGGCCCGTGTCGTTGCTCGCAAGGATCTCGACCGAGTTCTCAAACCCTTGTAGCGGGGTGCCGAATCTTGCCTCACGCCTGGTATCAATGATGAGCGTGCGACAGCGGCTGTTCCTGCTGGCCGGCTGTACGATCGGATTAGCGGCTGCCGTCCAGGCAGAGCCGCCTGCTGAGCCGACCGCGGCATCTGTGCCAGCGAGCGCTCCGGCGAGCTATACCAGCCCTGATCATGCGTTTCAGATGGTTCCGCCGGCCGGGTGGAAGCCAGCGAGTCGGCAGCGACTGCGCGACATGACGCTGTCCGAACAAGCGATTGGATTCCAGCCACCGCAGACCGACGATGCGCGGACCGGAATCTGGATTCGGTGGCGCCGGCTCCCCTGGTTTCCGCCAGCCTATGAAGAGACGAGTCAAGGATTCACTGTAGCCGATCAGCGACGAATCCATGACAGGGTCGCCGGTCAGGGGATGATTATCGTCAGTGAGCAGCCTGGCTGGGTTGGTTCGTGCCCAGCCTATGGCCTGATGAGTCAGACGCGTGGCCAGGTCGTGCTCAGTGTGATGACCACCCTCTTCGTGTGTCGTGACGTTGAAATGGTCTTCGACGTTATCGGTTCTGCCGCGACCGCGCAGACTCTGGCGCCGGCGGCTCAGGCCGCGTTGAACACGTTCCAATTCCTGAGCAGTGACCGCGTCCCGTATGTCGTGCCACAAGCCGAGTTCCAGATCGTCCCGCCGCCGAACTGGAAAATCGTGGACCGCAGAACCACCGCTCCACCCAACAATCAGGGGATCGAGTTCCATGCCGCGACCGGCTCGGCCAGCCTGGAGGAGATGGCGCAGTACCGGTTTCCGTATCTCCGCGTCCAATGGACTGGCGAAGGGGTCATCCCGATGACCGGTCAACAGCTCAAGCAGCTGATGCAACTGGATTTGCATGACCAGGCCAAGCTGGTCAAAGAATCAGAGACTCGGATTGGTCGGTACGATGGCTATGAATGGATCGTGGAGGAAGCCAGCGGCAGCCAGCGATCGAAATGGATCTCGACGACGTTCGTGGCGAACGGCCGGGTGTTTACCGCGCGATACCAAGCTGGGTCCAACAACTACGACCGGCTGCACGCTGCTGCGGACAAGAGCCTCCACAGCTTCAAGATCCTCAAATGAGTGACCGGAGCTTATCCGCGTTTCTGGAGCGGCTTGAGCGGGAAGGGGAGCTGGCGCGAATCCGGGTTGAGGTCGATCCAGCTCTGGAGATCACCGAGATTGCGACGCGCGTCGTCAAGCGTCAAGGGCCGGCACTGGTGTTTGAGCGGGTCAAAGGGTCTGGGTTTCCGTTGGCGATCAACATCCTCGGTAGTCCGCGACGCATTGAGCGCGCGCTTGGCCGGCATCCGCAGCAGGTTGGCGATGAGTTGCGCCGATTGATCGAGGCGGCCATGCCCCCACGGCCAACACGGTTGCTCGGCGAATGGCGGACGATCGGTCGCCTCTTGGCGATGCCGCCTCGACGGGTCCGGCGCGCCGCCTGCCAGCAGGTTGAGGAGGTGCCGGATTTGGATCGGCTGCCGATCATGACCTGCTGGCCCAAAGATGCCGGCCGGTTCATCACCTGCGGCATGGTGGTCACCTATGATCCGGAGACCGATGCCAGGAATGTGGGGATCTATCGCCTGCAGGTGGTTGGCCCTGACCGGGTGCTGATGCATTGGCAGATCCAAAAGGGCGGAGGGTTTCACTATTGGAAAGCCGAGCGCCAAGGCAAAGCGCTGGCCGTCGCGGTGGTGATCGGCGGGGATCCGATCCTGTATCTGTCGTCGGTGGCCTCGCTGCCTGAGGGGGTGGATGAGCTGGCGTTCGCCGGATTTCTTCGCGGCGCCCCGGTGCCGGTGGTGTGTGGGAAGACGAAGCTCACCGCGGTTCCAGCCGACGCTGATGTCGTGTTGGAAGGGGTCGTCCCGCCGGATGAGCGGATGCCAGAAGGCCCGTTCGGCGACCATTTCGGCCATTATTCGCACCCAGCGCCGTTTCCGGTGCTATGGATCCACACGATGACGCGCCGCGCCGCGCCGGTATATCTTTCGGCGGTGGTCGGTAGGCCGCCACAAGAGGACCGATACATCGGCGAGGCGGTGCAAGAAATGCTGTTGCCGATGATCCGACTGGTGCATCCAGAGATCCGGGATCTGTGGGCCTATTACGAAGCTGGGTTTCACAGTCTGGCGGTCGCGTCGGTGTGGCAGCGATTCGGGAAAGAGGGGATGAAGGCTGCGCTCGGCCTCTTGGGCACCGGGCAGATGGCGCTGACCAAGTGCTTGGTCCTCGTCGATTCGGATGTGGATGCAAGAAACTTCAGCGCGGTGTTACGCGCTATCCGGGACCACTTCGATCCGGCGAAGGACTTTCTCTTGCTTCCTGGGGTCCCTTTTGATACGCTGGACTTTACGAGTTTTACGCTCAATCTCGGCAGCAAGATGGTCCTCGACGCGACTCGGTCAACGCCTGCCGTATCACCGGTGAGCAAACCCGCTAGCGATTCCGGCCGATCCAGCCGTACGTTATCGTCGAGTCAGGTCGCTGCTCTGCATCCCCGCATTCGTGCAGCGCGCGTGCTCGAAGAGACGTTGCTTGTGGTGCAGGTTGACGGCGAGGGGCAGGACGTCGTCACAACCCTGGTCCGCGCCGACCTCAATCCATCAGTTCGCCTGGTCGCGGCGGTCAGCCCGGACGTGGACCTTGAGGATCGCGAGCAGCTGCTCTGGGGAATCTTCACGCGGTTCGATCCAGCCCGGGATGTGGTGTTTACCACCGTCCAGATGCACCATGCCTGGCCGGTGTACCGTGGCTGCTTGGGGATCGATGCAACATTCAAATCAGGGTATCCGGATCCGATGGTGATGGATCCGCAGATCATCGCGCGGGTGGATCGTCGATGGAACCAATACTGGAACGCGTAGCGCACCGGCTGCAACGCGGGCAGCGGCTGGGCCGGGCCGAAGCGCTTGAGCTGTTTGAGACGCCGGACGTCATCGGGTTGGGTCGGCTGGCTGACCAGATCAAGCGGGCTCGGTGGAGCGATCGGGCCCATTTTGTGATCAACCGGCAGATCAACCCATCGAACGTGTGCGTGCTGTCCTGCCGATTCTGCGACTTTGCCACCAAGCGCGGCCGTCCCAACGCCTATGAAATGACAATCCAGGAGGTGTTGGAGCGATGCAGCCCTGAGCTGCGCGAGGTCCACATCGTCGGCGGGTTGCACCCGGATTGGCCCTGGGACTATTACCTCGACATGTTCCGGGCGATCAAACGCGAATTTCCGCACATCCAGATCAAGGCCTGGACCGCGGTCGAAATCGATTACTTCTCCAAGAAGTTCCGGCTCTCCGTCGAAGAAGTGTTGCAACAGCTACGCGCTGTCGGGCTGACGGCCTTGCCTGGCGGCGGCGCTGAAGTGTTTTCCGAGCGCGTGCGCAAGGCGCTGTTTCCTTTTAAGATCGGCGCGCCCCGATGGTTGGAGATTCACCGGATCGCCCACCGGCTGGGCATCCCGAGCAACGCGACGCTGCTGTACGGGCACATGGAGACTGTGGAGGAGCGGGTCGATCATCTCCTCAAGCTGCGCGAGCTCCAAGACGAGACCAACGGATTCATGAGCTTTATTCCGCTAGCCTACCAGCCGGGAAAGACCCAGGTGGTGCGCCGGCAGGCCTCGGCCATCGACGATCTCAAGACGATCGCGATCGCGCGGCTGGTGTTCGACAACGTGCCACACATCAAAGCGTATTGGGTGACCATGGGCGAAGAGATTGCGTCGGTCGCGCTGCATTTCGGCGCGGATGATATCGATGGGACCATCGGCGAGGAGCGGATCATGCATGCCGCGGACGCGGCGTCGCCTGTTAGCTTGACACGCGGTCGGCTCGTCGAGCTGATCCGTGAATCCGGCTGCACGCCGGTCGAGCGCGACGCGGTGTACGACACCCGACAGGTCTACGACCACGACCCGTCGACTCGGCTCACGACCGCTGGCCGTGAGCCCTCGCTCAGGGTCGTCCCGAGCAAGGCCGAAAGCCGCGTCGAGGGACGATGATCCCACCACCTGCTGGTCGAAGCGGCCGCTCCAGGATATCAACTATTGGCCGCTTCGACGAACATCGCGTGGCTGAAGTGGCAATTGGGCGGCATGGTCATGTTCGGGCTGCCAGGGGCAGTCCCGACAGGTGGTTGGGATGAACATTGCGAACGTCCCATATCTCAATAGCGTCGCCTTCTTCCGTCACCTGGCCCTGAGCCGCGGTGACCAGTTGGTCGATGTGGTCCCGCGCCAAGCGGCTGCCGCCGCAGCCGGTGGGAAGATCGCGGCTGGGCTGTTGCCGGTCGTGGAGTTTTTCCGACTCGAATCGACGTTTGAGCGGCTGGGTCATTTCGGGATCGCCACTCGCGGCCGGGCGCACAGCGCGATCTTGTTTGCTCGAACGCCGTTGCGCTATCTGGACGGCGCGCGAATCGCGGTGACCGACCACACCTCGACGACGGCATGCCTCTTGCGCCTGCTGTTGGAGCAACGATACGCGGTGACCCCGGCTGCGTACGAGCGTGTGGTCACGACCGACCCTTCGACTCGCGCCACGGCCTTCCCTCAACCTGGCTCGGGACAAGCTGGCCGTGGGCTCGTCCTTCGGCAAGCTCAGGACTCGTCCCGAGCGAGGCGAAGCCAAGTCGAGGGACTCGCTCAGAATTCCGCCCCACCGGCAGAGCCGGTGGGGCTCCAGACTGGCACAGCCCGTCGCGCGGCGTGGCAGGCAGCCGATGCGGTGTTGTTGATCGGCGATGAGGCGTTGCGGTTTAAGCAGACCAACCGGTCATTTCCGTATGAGTTCGACTTGGGATTCGAATGGTGGCTGTGGCACCACCTCCCGTGCGTGTTCGCGGTGTGGGCCATTCGACAGGATGCGGCGAGCCAGAAGAAAGCGCTGGAATTGGCGCTGGCTCGCTCCTTGAGCCTGACGACCGCAGAGTTTGATTCCATCGCGCAAGCGTACGCGCCGGCGCATGGCACCGTGGATGAACTGAAGGTCTACCTCTCAAGTTTCGTCTATCGGTTCGGCGCAGACGAGGAAGCGGCCATTCGCACGTTTCGCGAACTCGTCGAATCGCACGGCCTACTCGAGCCGGCCCAGCCGACGCTGGCATCTGTTCAACCCTGCGGATGAGTCAAACGTGCGCCCGGTGTCACCAGATGGTGCAAGACGACACGCAGTTTTGCTCTCACTGTGGGGCAGCGCTTGCCACGCCCCTCACTCCGGCCAGCCCGAGGTTCCTCTATGGCGGGTTTTGGCGCCGGGCAGCGGCATGGCTGCTTGATGCGATCATCATGAATGGAGTGACGCTGGTCATTGTTGCCCCCTTTCTTGTTGTTTCCGGGATCTTTGGGGCCACGAGAAGTTCGATGGCAGCTCTCCTCCTGCTGCTCTTCTTGGGATTGTTGATTCTCACATTGATCGGTCCATGGCTGTATCTGGCGTTGATGGAGAGCTCATCAGCACAAGGCTCGTTAGGCAAGATGGCGCTGGGACTGCGTGTGACGGATCTTGAAGGACGTCGAATCTCATTTGCCCGGGCCAGCGGCCGGTATTGGGCAAAGATCATCACCGGGTTCACATTTGGAATCGGATTGATCATGGCTGGCTTTACCCAGCGCAAGCAGGCGCTGCACGATATGATCGCCGGCTGCCTGGTGCTGCGAACATAGCGCTGGTGGGATGAATCTCATCTGCTCCGAATCAGTAGAAGAACGGGTGCTGTCCGGCCAGCGGCTCAGCCGGGACGAAGGGTTGTGGCTCTGGCAGCATGGGGATCTGCTCGAACTCGGTCGGCTCGCGCAGCAGGTGCGGTTTCGGCTCAACCCAGAGCCAGTCGTCACCTTTGTCATCGACTCGAACCCGAACTATACCAACATCTGCATCACCGACTGCGTGTTCTGCGCGTTCTACCGCAAACCCGGCCAAAAAGACGGGTACACGTTGACCCTTGAGCAGGTGATGGAAAAAGTGCAACACGCCATCGATCTGGGCGCGACGACGGTGTTGTTGCAGGGCGGACACAACCCGGCCATTCCGTTCGACTACTATCTGACGCTGGTCCGTGAAACCCGGCGTCGATTTCCTCAGGTGACCCCGCACTTTTTTACCGCCTCCGAGGTCACGACGATGGCCCAGGTTGCTGGGCTGACAGTCTCAGAGGTGCTCCAGCGGCTGAAGGAAGCAGGGCAGTCGACGCTGCCTGGTGGTGGGGCGGAGATTCTGTCGGATCGAATTCGCCGTCGGCTCGCGACGAAAAAAGGACCGGCCGAGGCTTGGCTGTCAGTGCATCGCGAAGCGCATCGGCTCGGATTCAAGTCAACTGCGACGATGATGTTCGGCCATATCGAAGAGGACGACGATATTCTCGAACACCTAGAGCAGATCCGCGCGCTGCAAGACCAGACCAGCGGCTTTACCGCGTTTGTGCCCTGGAGCTTCAAGCCAGGGCACACGCCATTGGAACAGCACATCACGAGGCATGCTGGCCCCACCCACTATCTGCGCATGATCGCCTTCTCCCGGGTGTACCTGGACAATGTCCCGCACGTGCAAGCGTCGTGGTTTTCGGAAGGGAAGAAGACCGGCCAGATCGCGTTGCACTTCGGCGCGGATGATTTCGGCGGCACCCTGTTCGAGGAAAACGTCCACGCGGCAACCTCGTTTATCAATACGACGACCGTTGACGATATCATGACGCTGATCCAGGAGTCCGGGTTCCAACCGGCTCAGCGCACCACGCGCTACGAGATCCTCAAGCGGTTCTAGCTCGTTACCCCGCGTCTCACACGCTCGCCCCAGCGGACTTGCCGAAGAGAACGAATTATAGTATATTCGATATATGATACGATTCCCATTCGGACAGACGGTCATGCTCTGGCGCCAGCAGGCCGGCTTGACCCAACAAGCACTGGCCAAACGGGCAGGGATCCCGCAACCGAATCTCTCAGCCATCGAGTGGGGCAAGCGGGATGTGTCGCTGGGCACGATGCGAGCATTGGCAGCAACGCTGGGTGTACGGCCTGGAATCCTGGCGGATGGGGTGCCGCCCGCGCTCACGGGCCGCGGCCCGGTCGGTGCGCGGCACCCTCTCGCCAGTAAGGAGGGTGCCAGCTCGGCAGCCGGTCATCGTCAGGGTTCACCCGTGCTCTCGCGCCAGACGATTGAACGGATCGCTGATGCCGTAGCGTTTGACCAGCCCGTGACCGAGCCTAACGAGCACGTGACTGTGGACGCCTTGCGCGAGCTGCTCGGCCATCGAACATTGGCGCTGCGTCGTCAGTGGAGTCGGCCACGAACCGCCAGGCGTCAGGCGCTGGCGGCATGGATTCGGCTCAAGAGTCTGTACGGGCGTTCGGCGATCCAAACGCTGGCCGACCGGGTCTTGGAGCGACAGCGCGCGAACGACGCGCGTATCAATGACTCCACGAACGATTAACCGTTTTTTCCGAACCGTCGCTCAGGAATTTGGTGGAACGGCGACGCTCATCATCACCGGCGCTGCAGCCGGTTCACTCTGGGGCCATATCAGGCCAAGTCAGGACATCGATTTCGGCGTGCGTCTTGATCATCGCAGCCCTGCTGGTTGGGAGCGGTTTCAGGCCGCGGTGAGCCGAACGGTGCAGCGGACAGGAATCCAGGTCAACTATGCGGAAGACATCGACCGATGGAGCAGCCTCTCGCTGTTGGATTATCGGCGCCATACGAAGCCGTATCGACAGATCGGAACATTGCGCATTCGGCTGTTGGATCCAGTGTACTGGTCGATCGGCAAACTCAGTCGCTACTTCGATCTCGACGTCGATGACGTGGCGACGGTGCTCAAGCGCCAGCACGTGCCGGTCGATCCCGCCATCCGAATCTGGGCGAAGACGTTACGTGTCAGCCCTCGATCAATGTCCCTGGTCCAGTTCCGAAGCCAGGTTGAGCATTTTCTCCGAACCTATGGCCGATCGATTTGGGGCAGCCGGTTCAATGCCGACGCGGCGGTGAGGCAATTTCATCAAGCTGCCGGCATCCAAAAGTGACAGTCACTTTAGGGTACGAAGTAACTGTCACTGAAATTCATCTGCCCGTATGGCAGGCGTATCGCAGCCTCCGTATACTGATGGTCAGCCTATCCGCAACCTACGGGGAGCACTCACGATGCCCATATGGACCGGCGTTCCGTATCCGCGTGGCGCCACCTGGGATGGCGCCAGCGTGAACTTCGCGATCTTTTCCCAGCGCGCGGACTCGCACGCCTGGAGCAGGAGGACCTTCTGAATGAATGGCGCCCTCGCACCAGCGGCACACCCGGCATTGGATCCGCAGCAACTGCAGGAACTGGCCGAGCGGTTGCGCGCGCGCCATCGGATTCCCGTCGCGACCTACCGGCTCCAATTCCATCGCGGCTGTCGATTTGTCGATGCGACCCGCCTCATTCCCTACCTGGCCGCGCTGGGGATTACCGACTGTTATTCCTCGCCGTATCTGGCCGCGCAGCCTGGTAGTTCGCACGGCTACGATATCTGCGATCACAACCACCTCAACCCTGAGATCGGCACCCCCAACGACTTTGACGCATTCGCCAGCGCGCTGGCCGCTCATCATATGGGTCAGGTGTTGGATTTTGTGCCGAACCATATGGGAATCGATCCACGATTTAACCGTTGGTGGCGGGACGTGCTCGAAGACGGCCCCTGCTCGCCATTTGCGAAATATTTCGATATCGATTGGGATCCCGTCAAGGTCGAGCTCAAAGGCAAGGTCCTTTTGCCGATCCTGGAAGACCAGTACGGCATTGTCCTGGAGCGCGGCCAATTGCAGCTGGCGTTCCAGGACGGGGCGCTGGTGCTGCGCTATTACGAACACGAGTTCCCGATCAATCCGCAGCAATCCACGAACTGTTTTCGCTTTCGATTAGAGACGCTGCAAACGCGTGTCGGTCCGGATGATCCGAATCTGCGAGAATATCTCAGCATTCTGACAGCGCTCCAACATCTGCCAACCGTTGTGGATGATCCGGAGCGGCTCGTCGAACGTCAACGCGAAAAGGCGGTGGCCCGCGATCGGCTCGCCCGGTTGGTTCAGGCGGCCCCGGAGATCCTGGCGCATCTCCAAGAGAACGTGCGGATCTTCAATGGCGAGCCAGGCCAGCCGGAGAGTTTTGATCTCCTGCATGATCTGTTGGAGGGCCAGGCCTATCGATTGTCGTACTGGCGCACGGCGTCCCATGAGATCAACTATCGTCGATTCTTTGATGTCAACGGCTTGGCTGGCGTGCGCATGGAAGAGCCAGAGGTGTTTGCGCAAACGCATGCCCTGGTCTTGCGGTTGATTCGCGATGGCTATGTGACCGGACTACGGGTGGATCATCCCGATGGGCTGTTTCATCCGGCCGGGTATTTTGATCTACTGCAAGGGCAGGTCCTGGAGGTCCTGGTCGGGGAAATCCTCACTGCGGCGGTGCCAACCCAAGATTGGAAGTCTGCGCTTCAGGCCTGGCGACAGGCCGAGCGTCGTCGTGATCCGCGTGGGTTGGCGGCGCGGCCGCTGTACCTGGTGGCTGAGAAAATTCTTTCCGGCGGTGAGCCGTTGCCAAAAGACTGGGTGATGGCCGGCACCACCGGCTATGATTTCCTCAATGAGCTGAACGGCCTGTTCGTCGACGGCCGCAATCCACAACGGATGAAGCGAGTCTATGAGAATTTCGTCGGCCGATCCGTCGTGTACGCTGACGTGGTGTATGACAGCAAGAAGTTGATCATGAGTAGTTCATTGGCTAGCGAGCTCAACGTGCTCGCCCACGCGTTGAATCGGCTCTCGGAAGAGAACCGGCGAGCCAGAGATTTTACCTTGAACAGCCTGCGCGACGCGCTCCGGGAGACGATCGCCTGCTTTCCGGTCTATCGGACCTACGTGAGCGAGGCCGGCTGGTCTGAGTCGGATCGGCAAACCATTGAGCGGGCGATTGCCTTGGCTCGACAGCGCAACCCGACGATGGAAAGCTCGATTTTTGAGTTTGTCCGCAACGCCCTCCTCCCGCAGACTGGGGCCGGGGCCAAGGAATCCGATTATCGCCATCAGGTGGCGTTCGCGATGAAGGTTCAGCAGTACACCCCACCGGTGATGGCGAAAGGGTTAGAGGACACCGCGTTCTACCGGTACAACCGCCTGGTGTCCCTCAATGAAGTCGGCGGAAATCCCCAACGGTTTGGGTTGTCGCCGGAGGAGTTCCATAAGGCGAATCGTCGACGCCAAGAAGCCTGGCCGTTTGGGATGCTGACCACCGCGACGCATGATACCAAGCGGGGCGAGGATGTCCGCGCTCGGCTGAATCTTCTGTCAGAAATTCCGCACGAATGGGAGCGCCATGTGGGGCTGTGGGCCACCAGCACCGGCGACC
>JAHFGT010000037.1 GCA_023247275.1 Candidatus Omnitrophota bacterium | reverse complement strand
CAACGCTGTTCGGACAATCAAGAAGGTGTGGAAGAGCATTCCAACCATCGAAGGGGCTGGTGTTCGCCTCAGGCGTGTGTTCGGGTTCCATGAGATTCCGCAATTGGATCCGTTTCTGCTCCTCGACTGCTTCCACTCTGATAATCGTGATGACTACACGCGGGGATTTCCGTGGCATCCGCATCGTGGGATCGAGACGATTACCTATGTCCTCAATGGCGATGTGGAGCATCACGATAGCCTTGGCAATGGCGGGATGATTCGATCCGGGGATGTGCAGTGGATGACGGCCGGCAGTGGAATCATCCACCAGGAGATGCCCAAGGGGGATGCCAAGGGCCGCATGTGGGGATTTCAACTCTGGGCAAATCTCCCGAAGCACCATAAGATGATGGATCCTCGATATCGGGAGGTGAAGCAGGCCCAGATTCCCGCGGTGAAGACGGCCGATGGAGCGACGGTGCGGATCATTTCTGGACAGTTCGGCGGGGTCCACGGGCCGGTTCGAGAGATCGTGACCGACCCAGAATATCTGGATGTGTCGTTGCCGGCAGGCAAGTCGTTCACGCACTCGATCAAGCCAGGGCGCACCGCATTCGCCTATGTGGTCGAGGGTGAGGCGTACTTCGACCATGGGCGGAACGCCTTCGACCGAGAAACCGTCGGCGAGAACTATTTTGATATGGCTCCGTCATGCGCCTGCACCGAGGGGACCATCGTGCTGTACGAGTCGGCTGGGGATACGGTGGTCGTCACGACGGACAAGAAGCCGGTGCGCTTTTTCCTGATGTCCGGCAAGCCGCTCAATGAGCCGATCGCCTGGTACGGCCCGATTGTCATGAACACGCGGCAAGAGCTGCAAGCCGCATTCGACGAATATCAACAAGGGGCCTTCATCAAGCAACAGACCTGAGATGGCGTACACGCCGTTTCATCCGCTGATCAACGCCTGGTTTTGCGAGCGATGTGTGACGCCCACCGACTAGGAATCGGTTCTTCTTTCGTGGTGGGCGGTTGGGGACCGCGCCCAGGGTAGCACAGTGAGTCAAACAAGGAGGTGTGCATGCGGCGATTGGGAACCGTGATGCTGGTGATTGGGCTGCTTAGCGGGGCGACGCAGGTGCTGGCGCGCGAGGGTGAAGATCGGCCTCGGGGCGAGATGCCGGCAGGACTCAAGGCGATCAAGGAACAGTATCAGGCGCAGCGGCAGCAGCTGCATGATGAGTGCAAGCAGAAGTTGCAGGCGCTCGAGGAACAAGAGCGCAGCGAAATGCAGGCCGCGCTGCAAGCTCTTCACGAGCAACACCAGCAGCAGATGCAAGAGAAACACGACGAACATATGAAGCAGATGGAGGAGAGGCATCAGCAGGGTCTGCAGGAGATGAACCAACGCTGGGACGAACATAAACAGCAGAAGCAGAAGGCGTGGGAAGAGCACCACACACAACACCCGTGAACACCATGACAAATCAAGAGGAGGCTCCATGGTCAACGCGCCAGTGAAGAGGTTGGTCATCGTCAGCATCGGTCTGTGCGGGGTCATGTTCGCAGGACGGCCTGGGTTCGCCAACGAAGGCCTGCAGCACAAAGACGCGGGCAAGTACGTCGACAGGCTGAACAAAAAACTTCACCTGACCGATTCACAGCGAAGTCAGGTGGAGCAGATCGCGAATGAGTATCACGCGCGGGCCGAATCGCTGCAGCAGCAGCTCCAGGCGCTGCGGGGCGAAGAACAGGAAAAGGTCAAGGCGGTCTTAACGCCAGAGCAGCAGGCCAAGTTCCAGAAGATGCAACATCACGAGCACAACAAGCGCAGATGGTTTGGAAAGATGTGCCACCGCGGGTAGCGCGAGCGTTCGGGAACGTTGGAGCGCACACAGGAGAGTGACACGATGCGTGGAGCCATTCGGTTGATCGTAATGACGTCATCGATATTCGTGGTGACGGCAGGACTGGTGTACGCAGTAGAGCAAGCCAAGCCGGTGCAGCCAGCGATGGACCCAGCCAAGCAGGCTGCAATGGAGGCGATGCAGCGGCTCGGGAAGCCAAGTGAAGCCCACAAAGCGCTCGAGCCGCTGGTGGGAACATGGACCTATACCGGACAATGGTGGATGGCGCCGGATGCGCAGCCGCAGGCCATGACCGGCAACGCCACCAATAGCTTCGTGTTCGGTGGGCGATTTCTCAGGCAGGAGTTCCGTGGCGAAGCGCAGGGCGAACCGCCATTCGAAGGGCTTGGGTTCACCGGCTATGACAATCTCCGAAAAGAGTATCAGTCGGTGTGGCTGGACAATATGGCGACCGGGATGATGGTCGGTGCTGGCGAATTCGATCTGTCCACCAACAGCCTCACCCAGCAGGGCGATTTTAGCTGCCCGGTAACCGGCGAAACCCACCGCCAGTTCCGCGCAGTCTGGCGTGTGATCGACCAGAACCACAATGTGTACGAGAACTATATGCGCACGCTGCAGGGGCAGGAGTTTAAGGCGATGGAGATCCGCTACACCCGCGTGCAGTAAGGCGGGACATCACCAGCGTGGACGAGATTCCCAAAACCCGGTTGGAGGCGTTTAGCGACGGGGTCATCGCCATCATTATCACCATTATGGTGCTAGAGATGTGAGCGCCGCAGCGCGCCCAGCTTGACGCGCTGCGGCCGGTGTTGCCGGCGTTCTTGAGTGATGTGCTGAGTTTCGTCTTCCTCGGTATTTACTGGAACAACCATCACCACCTGCTCCATGCCACCACGCGAATCAACGGCGGAATCATGTGGGCCAATCTGCATTTGTTGTTTTGGTTGTCGCTGGTGCCGTTCGTGACCGGTTGGCTCGGCGAGAACCACGGTGGGTCCTGGCCAACCGCGTTGTATGGGGTGGTATTCCTGATGGCCGGTTTGGCCTATCAGATTCTTCAACACTGCATCGTGGCGTCTCAGGGTCGCGGGTCATGGCTGGCGACCGCGTTGGGTAACGATTGGAAAGGCAAAGCATCACTCGGCAGCTATGCCATTGCGCTTGTGCTCGCATTCATCAATCAGTGGGTTGCTGATGCCTTGTATGTCCTGGTCGCGATCATGTGGTTGGTCCCGGACCGCCGGATCGAGCGGCTCACCCGTCAATGACATCCACCAGAAGCCAGACCATGAAGACCAGCCACAATTTGGAAGAACTTCTCAAACGCACGTTTGGCTTCGACTCGTTCCGGCCCTTGCAGCGGGAGATTATGGAGGATTCGCTGTCCGGGCGGGACGTATTCGCACTGTTGCCGACCGGTGGCGGGAAATCGCTGTGCTACCAGTTGCCTGCGCTGATCCGGCCAGGGTTGACGGTGGTGGTGTCGCCGTTGATCGCGCTCATGAAAGATCAGGTCGACGCGATGGAGGTGACCGGCATTCCGGCCACGCTGTTGAACTCCTCTCTGGATCCCGAGGAATCCGATCGGCGTCTGGACCAGCTGGAACAGGGCGCCTATCGTCTGCTCTACGTTGCGCCCGAGCGGCTGATGCTACCTGGGTGTCTCGGGGCTGTCCGGCGGTGGAACGTGTCGCTGATCGCCGTGGACGAAGCGCATTGCATCAGCGAGTGGGGCCATGACTTTCGTCCGGAGTACCGCCGGCTGGCCGAGCTACGGGACATACTGCCGCAGACGCCGATCTTAGCGCTCACCGCCACGGCGACCGAACGGGTGCGCGACGATATCCTTCGTCAGCTTCGGCTGAATCATCCTGCCGTGTACGTTGCGGGATTCAACCGTCCAAATCTCACCTATCGCGTGGTCGCCAAACACCAGCCGTATGAGCAGGTGCGGGACTACGTCCGCGCCCACCGGATCGAGAGTGGGATCGTGTACTGCCAGAGTCGACGGACAGCGGAACGGCTTGCCGAACGGCTGCGCGCGGACGCCATCCCTGCCAGGCCATATCACGCCGGTCTTGGGATGGGGGAGCGCAGCCGCCATCAGGAGCTGTTCCTGCGCGATGAGATTCGGGTGATGGCAGCGACGATCGCCTTTGGCATGGGGATCAACAAGCCCAATGTGCGATTCGTGATTCATTACGACCTGCCGAAAAACCTTGAAGGCTATTACCAGGAGACCGGCCGCGCTGGGCGCGATGGACTGCCGGCTGAGTGCCTGCTGTTGTTCGGAGCAGGGGATACGGTGAAATACGCGCAGTTTATTGAGCAAAAAACAGATCCGGGCGAACAGGCCATCGCGCGCCGTCAGTTGCAGGAGATCGTCCAGTATGCGGAAAGCGCCCGCTGCCGCCGGGCAGAGCTGCTCGGGTATTTCGGCGAACCGTTCGAGATAGGGCGCTGCACCGCCTGTGACAACTGCCTATCACCGAGGCAAACAGTCGACGGGACCATCCCCGCGCAGAAGTTTCTTTCCTGTGTGTACCGCATTCGGGAGCACAGCGGGTTCGGCGTCGGCCTGGCGCACGTCGTGGAGGTGTTGACCGGCGCGTCGACGCAAAAAATCCGGCGGTGGCGGCACCAGACGTTGTCCACCTATGGCATTGGCGCCGAGCATACCCGGCAGGAGTGGGCGGCCATCGGCCGGGAGCTGGTGCGGCTCGGGTTGCTCCGGCAGCCGGCGGAGAGGTTCAGCATCTTGGAATTGACCGCAGAGGGACACCGGGTCTTAAGCGAGCGCGTCCCTGTGACATTGAGCCGTCCGGTTGCGCCATTGCGCGCCTCAGTGGCGCCTAGCGCGTCAGCGGCCAGGAACGAGCGTGACGGGCAGATGCCGCATGACGAAGCGCTGTTCGAGCGGCTGCGGCGCCTGCGAAAACGGCTGGCTGATGAGCGCAATGTGCCGGCCTATATCGTGTTCTCCGATGTGTCGCTGCGGCACATGGCCGCAGACACCCCGCGCGACGAGCAAGCCTTCTCGCAGATCACCGGTGTCGGCGACAAGAAGCTCAGGGAGTTCGCCGGACTGTTTCTGTCGGAAATTACTGCGCACCTCGAGGAACATTCGGCCAGACCTTCAGCTGCATCCTGCGCCGTGAGTGCGACAGCTCGCTAGCCGGTCCACCTCACGCCCCAGGAGTCTCCCGTCATGGGGTGTTGTGCTTTATGATGATCCCATCTCTCGCTTGACCAGCAAGCCACAACCGACTCGGGCTCTCCTATTGGCAGCGAAGTCGAACGCGCGCTCAACGGGCGCGCTAAGCGCCATCCCGACTATAGCCAACGAGCGTTCGAGCGGGCGCTCGAGTTGATGGATCTCACGCTCGGGGATGTGACCGAATCGGCGCGTTTGAGGGAGCTAGCCCGCGCGAGGGAGCTGCTCGTCGATTTCTTTTTCGGGACCAATCGACATGAATCCACAGAGTCCTCGTGGAGACGCTAGGTTACCAGCGTTGCCTATGCGGCCCGCAGAAAGACGTAAGCACGGAGCTGCCTGCAGGCAATTCGGTGACACCATACTGAATGAAGGAGAGAGAGGATGAAACGCGCTGCACGGGTGTTGCTTGTCGGTGCCGTTGTAATCCTAGCCCCGGCTATTGCGTCTGCGGGTCTGCTCGACAAACTCAACGAGGCGACCAAGAAGATGAACGAGACCTCGCAGCGGTCGCAACAGACCAGCCAGCAGCAGGCGCCGGACAGGCAGGCCGCGTGATCTGGTGGCGGCGGCTCGCTCTCGGCTGCGCTGGGGGCGACCGATCTCCATGGACTGACGGATTACAACAATTGCCTGGCGCCGATCTCTGGCCATCAGGAGAAGCTGACCGCGGAAGTCTTGCAGCGCAAATTGACTCAGTCGCCGAATCTCTTCTCCCAAGAGCGCCGGAACATCGAGGGGGACATCCAGTGGCTCAACGCGACCGCGGCCGGCACGCGCAACTTGCCGCCGCCTGACCCGAAACAGCCTCAACGCTGGCTGCTCGAGCTCACCGGTCAGGAGCAGATGGAGATCAACGGAGCCAACAATCAGTTTGCCAATGAGATCCATCAGCAATGCGAGGACAAGTACGGTGGGATGGCGCAGTTTGCCGGCAACGGTGGGCATGGCGCACAGAGGTACGTCGTCAATGCGCCTGCGGCCCCGCCCCGGCACCCACCGGGCCGTCGTCGCTGGAGCAATACAACACCTGCACAGCATCGCGGTTGGGGCTGCGGTGGAAGCTGATGGCTGACCGGCTCGAACAGCAGCTCGCGGCTGCTGGCAACCTTCCTGCCCAGGAGCGCAAGGCATGGGAGGAAGATATCACGGCCTGGAGAGCGGCAGAACAGGCCGGCGCGGATCAGCCCATCCCGCCGGACGTCGATCACCCGTACCGCTGGTATGATTATCTGACCAGACAAGACCGACAAGAGATCACTCAAGAGTACGCCGCCTACTAGAACAAGATCATGTCCGAGTGCAATTCCATGGATCATATGGGCGTCGGCGTAACCAACACACGATAAGATCCCACGGCGGTACAATAGGAGCAGGATGTCGAGTTGTCGAGATGACACAAGGAGATAACCAGATGAGCACAAGCGAAACAACACACGAGTCGGCGATGAAGCCGCAGCAGGAGCACCAATGGCTGCAAAGATTCGTCGGCGAATGGACGTTCGAAGGTGAGGCGGCGATGGAGCCGGGCAAACCGGCCGAAACGTTCAAGGAAACTGAGATCGCGCGGCCACTCGGCGGCCTCTGGATATTGGCCGAGGGGCAAGGTGAGATGCCCGGCGGTGGGCCGGCGACCACCGTGATGACGTTGGGTTATGATCCGCAGAAGAAGAGATACGTGGGCACGTGGGTTGGGTCGATGAGGACCTACTTCTGGGTGTACAGCGGCGCGCTCGATGCTCACTTCGCACCTGCTGGGCGATGACGGCGTCGATGCTGGCTTCTCGGAAGGGTCATTGAGCGAGTGACGTCATGTCACCGGAATTCCTGGAATTCGCAATGGCGTGGAATGACCGAGGGTTGACGAAACTTCACTGGTATGATAAATTAGAATACCAGGAGGTGAGACGCCATGTCGACGACAAAAGTCGCTATCACGGTAGACGAACAGCTCCTCAAGCTGGTTGATCGGTGGGTGACTCAAGGGCGGTATCCCAGCCGCAGCCAAGCCATTCAGGCGGCGGTTCGGGAGAAGGTTGAGCGCTGGAACCACACCCGGCTAGCTGAGGAGGTTGCCAAGCTCAACCCAAAGGAAGAGCGGGCGCTGGCTGAAGAAACCTTTGCCGGGGAAGCATGGCCCGCCTTCTAAGGGGCGACATCTACTGGGCTGACCTGGAGCTGACGAGAGGTCGGGAGCAGGCGGGTCGGCGTCCAGTCTTAGTGCTTAGCCATGAGGTGTTCAACAGCCATTCCGGCACGGTCATTGCGCTTGCCATCACGAGCCAGCCCCAACGGGCCGGTTTCCCGCTGACCTGCGTGCTCCCTGAAAAACTCCTGCCCAAACCCTCCTGGGTGAAAATCGGTCAGATCCGAACGTTCTCCACCGAACGATTAAGCCATCGCATTGCGCATGTCGAAGAAACTGACGTGAATCGCATCGTTGAAGGTCTCATGGATATTGTTGGTCCCTAGGATTCGGGGGATGAGCTAGCCCTGGTGGCCCAATACCGAATTCGGCGAGTGACGTGAAAGAACAGTGCAAGGCGTCGAGGCGCCTGGAACACGGAGGTGACATGTTCGGTGTCCCTGTCCTGAAGATAAAGTGGCCCACCCTCCTGGGTATTGTCGTGATGCACCTCGGCGTGATCTTTGCTCCGTGGACCGTGAGCCGGTCAGCGGTGGTGGTCTTCGTCATACTCCAAGCGATGACTACCTTGGGGATTACCCTGGGCTACCATCGCTTGCTCGCGCATCGAAGCTTTCAGGTGCCGAAGTGGCTGGAGTATCTCATTACGGTGTGTGGCGCACTGGCCGCCCAAGGGGGGCCGATTCGATGGGTGGCCACCCATCGCCTGCATCATGCGTTCTCAGATCGTCCCCAAGATCCGCATAGTCCGACTCGAGGGTTTTGGTGGGCGCATATGGGATGGCTGTTTGTCTATGATGAGCTTATCGATCATCCCACCAAGCACTGGCGGTATGCGCCAGAACTTGCCAAGGATCCGGTCCATCGCGTGATTACCCAGACCAATATTCTGCAACAGGTGCTGTTGGGGGTGTTCCTCTTTGTCCTCGGCGGTTGGCCAGGTGTGGTGTGGGGAATGTTCGTCCGAACGGTCTTCAACTGGCACTGCACCTGGTTCGTCAATTCGGCCTCGCATCTGTGGGGATACCGTCGCTATGACACCGGCGAAGGCTCACGGAATAATTGGTGGGTGGCACTGCTGACCTATGGCGAGGGCTGGCACAACAACCACCACGCCTACGTCCACTCCGCCGCCCATGGGCTGCGGTGGTGGGAGCTCGACCTTACCTACCTGACGATTCGGCTTCTGGGCGTCGTCAAGCTGGCGACGAATATTCGCCTTCCACGTGGGAAGGCTGCCAAGTTCCCGCCTCTTCCGACTGATGCAGGGTTCGCACCGCAGTTCACTCCTTCTGAACCCGCGCTGGTCATGGCAGAATTCCGCTTGAATGAGTGATATGGTGCCGGACACCAACGTCGCTGGCAAAATGGACCACGAGTAGTTATTTTGGGACAATCAGACGTTTATGAAGCAGATCGGCTTGGCACAGTGAGCCAGGCGTCGCGAGTCAGCAGCCGATGATTCCGATCCGCCGCCTCAACCACACGGCGCTGTATGTCTCTGACCTGGCCCGGTCGGTCGCGTTCTACAGCCAGGTGTTTGGATTCGACGTGATCGCCCGGGAAGGACCGATGGCCTTCCTTCGAGCCAAAGGATCGGAGAATCACCACGATCTGGGCCTCATGGAAGTCGGGGCGCATGCGCTGCGACCGCCAAGGGGAAGCACCGGACTGTACCATCTCGCCTGGGAGCTACCGGGAATCCAGGAGCTGGCATCGGCTCGCGAGGAGCTTGTCAAAGTTGGCGCGTTCACCGCAGAGAGTGATCACGGCGCCACGAAATCGGTCTACGGGATCGACCCGGACGGCAACGAGTTTGAGCTGATGGTATTGCTTCCGAAATCTACCTGGGGACGGTACGAGTCGGCCGCTCCGATCATGCCATTAGATTGGGATAAAGAGTTGAAGAGATGTTGAGGCAAGACAGGTCTAACCCTGCGGGAGGTCCCCGCCTGTGAGGGCGGGGGTGAGAGCGGTATCCGGCGGCTTCAGCGGTGGGGTATGATGGAGGCCCATGCGCCTCCATCGAGCCGCCCATACGGTATACAAAACCCCGTACCCTATCGGGTGGGGCACCCGGTATCGGAAACAACCCTCGTCCCAGGAGGCGACCGATACCTGCACGTCAAGCTGGAGGAAGTCCGCAAGTGGGACCCGGATTGGGAATACGCCGCTATCGGGATGGAGGGGGACCAGGGGCATCTGCACATGGTGATCCCCCCGAAATACGCGGTCAGTTTCGCGGTGGAGACGCTGAAGAAGAACACCACCCGCGCGCGCTCTGAGCGATTCGCGTTCCTGAAGCAGGTCTACTGGGCCGGCGACGGAATCTGGTCCACCGGCGACTTCATCTCGACCGGAGGGGCGAACGAAGCGATCATCCGGCGGGACCGTGGAGATGCAAGGCCAGGAAGAACGCCGGACAAGTGCAGCTTGAATTTTGATGTGAGGACCCCGCCTGTACAGGTGGGGTATCTATGGACGAAAGAAAACTAGTGCGGGTTATCGGCAGCTTTCTTGTGCATCCGTTCGTCTCATGGTGGAAATGAATTCCGGTGACATAAGGCATATTCCGAAATGAAGAAGCGTCTCGCGGTCATTACTTACGGATGTCAAATGAACGAGCGGGACTCGGAAGAGGTGCTCGGGATGCTGATGGCGCAGGGGTATGAGATCGCGCCGCGGCCGGAAGAGGCGGAGGTCATCCTCTTGAACGCCTGCTCGGTGCGGGCGCATGCGGAAGAGCGCGCGATCGGCAAGATGGGCGAGCTGTCCGAGCTGAAAAAGGAGCGGCCAGAGCTGGTGCTAGGCATCATCGGCTGCATGGCGAAGCTGCAGCAGGGGGAGATTTTCCGGCGGCTACCCAAGGTGGATCTCATCGCTGGACCAGCCGAGTTATACGACTTGCCATATTTGCTGGCTGAGATTCAAGAGAAAAGACAGCGGTCAGAAATCAGAAATCAGAGTGCAGAAAGAGCTGGTCTGACCTCTGACGTCCGACATCTGACATCTGAACGAGTGATAGCGGTTGGCCGCACGCACAGGCCGCTGGAGCGGCGGCCGCAGGGGGATTTTCACCACCCTGGGGTGCGCGCCTTCGTTACGATCATGGAAGGGTGTGATAAATCGTGCACCTACTGCATCGTGCCGATGACGCGGGGGCGGGAGGTGTCCAGGCCGGCGCAGGATCTTATTGACGAGGTCAACCGGCTGGTAGATGCTGGATACCAAGACATCACCCTGCTCGGGCAGAACGTGAACTCGTACGGCAAGCGGTTTCCTGATGGGTTAGGGTACAAAGGCCCGCTCGGACGGTTGCGGCTGCTTGAAGAGAATCCGCAGACGCTGCTGGATTTCCCGCAACTGCTGCGGCTAATTGATCGCCAGACCAGTATCCGGCGCGTGCGGTTTACGACCAGCCATCCGTTTGATGCGACGCCGCGGCTGTTCCAGGCGATGGCTGACTGTCCCTCGGTGTGCGAATGGCTGCACCTACCGGTGCAGTCAGGCTCGAACCGGATCTTGCGCGCGATGCGACGCGGGTATACGCGCGACGCCTACCTGAGCAAGATCGAGGCGTTGCGTGGGCTGGTGCCGGATATTTCGCTCTCGACCGATCTCATCGTCGGATTCCCTGGAGAAACCGACGATGATTTCCAGGCGACCGAGCGGCTGATGCGCGAGGTCGGGTATGACAACGCCTACATCTTCAAATACTCGCCACGGCCTGGCACCGATGCGGCGGCGCGGCAGGATGATGTGCCCCTGCCGGTCAAAGAAGAGCGCAATCAACGATTGTTGGCGTTGCAGGAACGGATCAGTCTTGAGAATCATCAGGCACTGGAAGGTTGTAGCATGGACGTGTTGTTCGAGGAGCATGGCCGGCTGCCTGGCCAGTGGTTTGGCCGCACGCGGCGCAATCATGGCGTGATCGTCAGCTCAGAGCAGCCGCTGGCCGGGTTTACGAGAACGGTCCGGATCGAACGCGCCACCTCCCGGACGCTATTCGGCGAGCTGGCGGCCTCTGACGCACAGGTGTGCCGTGCGGCTACGTGCACGTAGTGTGTTGATGGGGTTGGTGGTGGGATGTGGCCAGGTCGCGGCGTTGCCAGAACAGGCAGCCACGTTTCAGCCGGCCTGGTGGTGCCCAGGACCGCATGCCCAGACGATTTGGGGTGCGTTACTTCGACCAGCCTCCATGCCGCCGATTGAGCGGGAGCGTTGGGACACCCCTGACCGGGATTTCTTGGACATCGATCAGGTCGCCGCTGCGGCTGGCAGCCCGACGCTGATTGTCCTGCACGGGCTGGAAAGCTCCTCAGCGTCGACGCAGGTGCGCAGTCTGTTGGAGGCTGCCCATCATCGCGGCTGGCGTGGGATCGCGGTCAATTTCCGCTCGTGCAGCGGCACGCCCAACCGGTTGCGCCGCTCGTACCATGCCGGTGAGACATCGGATGTGGCCTGGGTCGTCAATCATGTGATCGCTCGGTACCCAGGCGATCCAATCTTCTGCGTGGGCCTGTCGCTCGGAGGCAATGTGCTGCTGAAATATGTCGGCGAGCAGGGAGCCGCATTGCCATCGGATGTGAAGGCGGTGGCGGCGATTTCCACGCCGTTTGATCTGGCGGTATCGGCCCATGCATTTGAACGAGGATTGTTCAATCGCATCTATATGCGTCGTCTGGTTCGCAGCCTCAAGCAGAAAACCATCGCAAAGCTAGAACAGTATCCTGACCTCGCGGATCGCCAACGGCTAATGGCTGTGACCGCGCTGGCCGAGTTCGACGAGCTGGTCACCGCCCCGGTGCATGGGTTTGCGAATGCTGCCGCTTATTGGGAAGCATCGACCGCCAGACCGTGGCTGAGTTCGATCCAGCGTCCGACCCTATTGATCAATGCGCAAGACGATCCGTTGTTGCCAGCGCAGTTGCTGCCGCGTGATGATGTGGCGCAGAATCGGTATCTGACCGCGCTGTTTCCAGCGCATGGGGGCCATTTAGGGTTTTTGACCGGGGGATGGCCAGGCCGGCCGGTTCGATGGGCCGAGCAACAGGCGATGGCATTTTTTGAGCAGCATCTGGGGTTGTAGACGATGCATCGGATCATCGCATTGGTTGGTCCGACCGCTGGTGGAAAGTCGGCGATCGCGGTTGAGCTGGCACAACTGCTCAATGCCGAAATCGTCTCCTGCGATTCAATGCAAGTGTACCGGCACATGCCGGTGCTGACCCAGGCACCGACCGCAGGCCAGCGGTCCCAGGTGCCGCACCATCTCATCGATTGCATGGAGCCGACCGAGCTGTTTAGTGTGGGACGATACCGTCGGATGGCGGACGCGGCGATGGAGCAGATCCTGGCGCGCGACAAGCGGGTGCTGTTGGTAGGCGGCACCGGGCTGTACCTGCGCGCGATCGGGCAAGGGCTGTGCGAGGCGCCGGCTGCGGATCCGCGCATCCGTGAAGAACTGTGGAATGAAGTAAAAGATACCAGCAGCGCGGCATTGCATCATCGGCTCCAAGGGGTTGATTTGGTGGCGGCCGCGCGCATTCATCCGAACGATGCCCGGCGGATCGTGCGCGCGTTGGAAGTGTATGCGCTGACCGGCAAGCCGCTGTCCGCCTGGTGGCAGCAGACCAGTTGCGGCTGCGCTCAGCCGATGACGATTGTTGGCATTCAGCGCGACCGGATTGCCTTGAACGCGCGCATTCGACGACGGCTGCTCGAGATGGTCTACGAGCAGGCGGTCATTCATGAAGCGAGGCTGCTGCTGCGGCTGCCGCTCTCATCAACGGTCAGGCAGGTGCATGGCTTGGCCGATCTGGAGCGCTACTTGACCGGAACCGCGACCCTGAAAGAGACGCTGGCGATTTGGGAGCAGCGGGTGCGCCAGTACGCGCGGCGACAACTGATCTGGTTTCGTCGAACGCCAGGATTACAATGGGTGAACGTGCCAGAAAACGAAAACCCCTGGGAAACCGCCTCGCGGATCATTGAGCTCATTCGGATGTTGCCAACCATGCCTGTGGTTGGTGGTGCCGAGCCCTCTGACGCGCTAAGATAACATTAACGATCTGTGATGCCTGCCGAACGCACACTACTGGTGACCGTGCAATTTGATTCACCCGCAGCACACCGCCACGCTGATTGGCTACCCAGCGACGAGGCGCAGGAGCTGCGCGAGCTGGCCACCTCAGCCGGCTGCCGCGTGGTGGCGGATCTGATCGCCCGCCGGCACCGACCAGTGGCCTCGACGTTGTTGGGCAGCGGCAAGCTGGATGAGATCGCCCAGGCTGCGAAGTCGGTCCAAGGGCAAATGGTCATCTTCAGTCAGGAGCTATCGCCGTCGCAGCAACGCAATATCGAAGAGATCCTTGGCGTGAAGACGATCGATCGCACGCAGCTCATCTTGGATATCTTCGCGCAGCGCGCACGGTCGCAAGAAGGCAAGGTGCAGGTTGAGCTGGCCCAGCTGCGATATTTGTTGCCACGACTGGCCGGCCAGGGGGTGATGCTCTCGCGGCTCGGCGGTGGGATCGGTACCCGAGGTCCTGGTGAGCAGAAACTCGAGACCGATCGGCGCCGGCTGCGTACCCGGATCAGCCGCCTGGATGATGAGCTCGAGAAACTGGGTCGTCGTCGGCAAGCCACGCGATCGAGGCGGCGTGAAACACAGATTCCAGTTGTCGCGTTGGTCGGCTATACCAACGCTGGAAAAACCACGCTGCTCAATCGACTGACCGGCGCAGGAGCGGTGGCCCAGCAGCAACTGTTTACGACGTTGGATCCGTTAGCTCGTCGGCTGCGACTCCTGAGTGGGGAAACCGTCGTGCTCACTGATACGGTGGGATTGTTACACCACCTGCCGCATCACTTGATTGAGGCGTTCAAAGCCACGTTGGAAGAAGCGCAGGATGCAGACCTGTTGCTGCATGTGCTGGACATGAGCCATCCGCGCGCGCTGCAGCACGCGGCGGCGGTAGAACACGTGGTTGCCTCGCTGTCGTTGCACCAGAAGCCACGGCTGACGGTCCTCAACAAGCAAGATCTGATGAACGATCCGGCTCGCGTTGTCGCATTCGAGCATGCGTATCCGCCGGCGATCGCTGTCTCTGCGAAAACCGGGCAGGGGATGGAGCAGCTCAAACAACTGATCAGCCACCAGCTGGTTGTTGGACATACCGCTTGACAAACACACGCCAGTTGCAATACACTTTAATTAGCACTCGAATGGCATGAGTGCTAACTCTCATGAGCTCAATAAGCGTAACTGACTCTGATCACAGAAGAAATAAGATCCTAGAGATCATCATTGACTCGTATGTTTCCACCGCCCAGCCGGTGGGATCAGAGCTGGTCGCCAGAAAACTGCGCTCGAGTCTGAGTTCGGCCACGATCCGTAACGTCATGGTCGAATTGGAACAAGCCGGTTATTTGGAGCAGCCGCATACCTCGGCAGGCCGGGTGCCAACCGACCAGGGCTACCGATTCTATGTGGACTCGGTGATGAATGTCCGCCAACTGTCGCCTGAGCAGGTTCGCCAAATTGAGGTGAGGATTCAGCCGAAAGAGCTTGACGTCGATGAGGTGCTCGAGCGGGCCAGTGTGACCTTGGCCGAGTTGGCGCATCAAGCGGCGTTTGCGGTGGTGCCCACGGTAAAGCAGAGCACGGTGAAGCAGATCGAGCTGTTGCCGATTAGCGCGCGGAAACTGTTGTGCGTGTTGATTGCGGATGAGGAGATTGTGGCCACGCATGTCGTTGAAATTTCCGGGTCAATGACGCGAGACGAAGCCATTGCGTTGGTTCGATTCCTCAATACGGAATTAGTCGGGCTGCCATTTGGGATGCTGCTCGAAACGCTGGAACGCCGCCTGCTGGCAGAGAGCGATTCGTTCTACTATCTGGTGAAACGGTCATGGGAAATCCTGCAGCATGCGCTGGCCACCGAGCCGACCGAGCGGCTGTTTATGGAAGGAGCCAGCTATATCGTTTCCCAGCCAGAGTTTCGTCGTGACCCGCACAAAACGCATGAGTTGCTGCGATGGCTTGATGCTGAGGATGCGCTCCTGGAGCATCTGCGCCACGATATGGAGGCTGATGGCGTGCGCGTTCACATTGGCCATGAGGTCGGCGTGCCGGGCGTGGATGAGTGCAGCTATCTGACCGCACCGTTTCGGTTGGGCCTAACCGGCGGCAGCGGGGCTGTGGGGATCCTTGGACCGAAGCGCATGGATTATCCGAAGATGCGGTCCATGGTTGAGGCGATGGCTCGCTGTGTCAGCGAACTGTTCGGACGACAGCACGCCACATGAGCCGGTCAGCAGAATCGTCCTCGACAGCAGACTCGAACGCCGAGAAACCTGAACCGTCAGGACCGTCTTCGACTCAGCCGTCCGGGCCAGCGGAACAGATCGAGCGGCTCATGCAAGAGGCGCAACAGGCCCAGGATCGGTATCTGCGGGCGGTGGCTGACTTCGAGAATACGAAGAAGCGGCTTCAGCGCGAAAAAGACGAGTTCTCCCGATACGCGGTCGAGGGATTGATTCGAGAGCTGTTACCGATTATCGATAGTTTGGACCAGGCGCTGGTCGCCGTCGACAAACAGTCTGATTCACAGGCCGTGATAAAAGGGGTCCATTTGATCTATCGCCAGCTCCTGGGCGTGTTCGCCAAAGAAGGGGTGAGCCGGATCCCCACGGTGGGAGAACGGTTCGATCCGAATCTGCATGAGGCGGTTCAGCAGGTGCCCACGGATGATCCGGCTGCGGACAACACCGTGGTGGAAGAGGTGCATGTCGGGTACCGGATGCACGGCAAGGTGATTCGTCCAGCGATGGTGAAAGTGGCCAAAGTGAAGAGCCAGAAGTCAGAAGACAGAGGTCAGAAGTCAGAAAACTCATCTGAATGAGGAGGAACAATGGCTAAGGTGATTGGAATTGATCTTGGCACATCAAACTCAGCATGCGCGGTGATGGAGCATGGTCAGCCGAAGATCATCCCCTCGGCTGAGGGAACCAGCGTCGGCGGGAAGGCGTTTCCCTCGTATGTCGCGTTTACCAAGGATGGACAGTTGCTGGTGGGCGAGCCGGCGCGCCGTCAGGCCGCGACCAACCCTGAGGGAACGGTGCAAGCGGC
>JAHFGT010000036.1 GCA_023247275.1 Candidatus Omnitrophota bacterium | reverse complement strand
TATACGACCTCCAACGCCAACATCCATCGTGGCATCCACACGCTCGCCGAAGAGGCGACCGCGGCGTACGAGGCGGTCCGTGAGCGCACCGCTGCCTTCATCCACGCGCCCTCCGCGCGCAGCCTCGTGTTTACTCGCAACACCACCGAGGCCATCAACCTGTTCGCCTGGTCATGGGGCCGCGCGAATCTGACGCCCGGCGATGAGATTCTCCTGTCAGAGATGGAGCACCATTCCAATTTGGTGCCATGGCAGTTGATCGCCAAAGCGACCGGCGCCACCCTGTCGTTTTTGAAGATCACCGACGACGGGCGGCTGCGGCTCGACGACCTGGATCGGCTGCTGACACCGCACACCAAACTGGTCGCGATCACGCAGATGTCCAATGTGCTGGGCACGATCAATCCCATCGATGAGATCGTGGGCCAGGCGCATGCCCGCGGGATCCTGGTGCTGGTCGACGCGGCGCAGAGCGTGCCGCATCTGCCGGTGGATGTCCAGCAGCTGGGGGGCGATGCCGTGGCGTTTTCCTCGCATAAGATGCTCGGGCCGACCGGGGTCGGGGTGCTGTGGGCGCGCGAATCGCTGCTCGAGTCCATGGAGCCGTTTCTTGGTGGTGGAGAGATGATCTCCAACGTTGAGCTGACACGTTCGACATGGAATGAGATTCCGTGGAAGTTCGAGGCCGGCACCCCGAACGTCGGGGATGTGATCGCCTTCGGTGAGGCGCTGGCGTATCTTGAGCGACTCGGGATGGCGCATGTGCGGGCGCATGAGCAGGCGGTGACCGAATATGCGCTCGGGCGATTGAAAGAGATCGAGGGGATCACGTTGTATGGACCATCGGACCTTCGGGACCGAGGCGGGGTGATGTCATTCAATCTTGCCGGGCTGCATCCGCACGACGTGGGCACCGTGCTCGATGCTGAAGGGGTGGCGATCCGAGCCGGGCATCATTGCGCCAAGCCGCTGATGCGGCGGCTGGGTGTAGCCGCGACGGCGCGGGCCAGCTTCTATGTGTATACTACTCGGGACGACATTGATCGGCTGGTCGACGCGATCCATGCGGCGCAGGCGTTTTTTGGGCGAGCCGCTGCTCGAAGCTCTGCTGCGCCGGCCCGCTCACCTCGGTCGCTGACGTGCTGACATGTCGGCCGATTGGGCGCTACGATGTCGCTAGAACAGTTAGATTCCCTCTACCGGGAAGTCATTTTAGAGCACTTCAAGCACCCGAACCGGAGCGGGACGCTGCCGAACGCGACGATCACCACCGAGGGCGCCAACCCGCTGTGCGGCGATGAGCTCGGGTTCTCTCTGCGGCTCGGCGGCGGCACCATTCAACAGATTCGATTTCAGGGAAAGGGGTGCGCGATCAGCCAAGCGGCGGCCTCGATGTTGGCCGACCAACTCGAGGGCAAAACCCCGCAACACGCCAGCGAAGTGATCGAGGCCATGAAGGGGCTGATGCAAGGACGCGAGCCGGATTCGTCCATCGATCTCGGTGATCTTGAGGCCTTAGCCGGCGTGCGCAAGTTTCCAGTCCGCGTCAAATGCGCCGCACTGTCATGGCATGTCGTCGAAGAGGCACTCGAACACCTTGGTGAGTAAAAATGGCTGTGACCGAGGAGCAGGTTCGCAACGCGATCAAGCCAATCGAGGATCCTGAGTTGCATCTCGGGATCGTAGACCTTGGGCTGATCTACGGGGTCGATATCAGCCCGCAGTCTGAGGGCGATGACGTGAAGGTGACGATGACGTTTACCTCGCCGTTTTGCCCGTACGGCCCGCAGCTGAAGGCGATGGTGCACCGCAGCCTGGCCACGCTCCCTGGCGTCAAGACCGCGATCGTCAACATCGTGTTCACGCCACCGTGGGACCCTCGGACCATGGCCTCAGAGGACTGCAAGGTTGCGCTCGGACTTGGATGGGACGAAGAGCCTGAGGCCGGGCCGGAGATCGAGAACCAGCGCTAATCGCCATGCCGTCTTTCGCCCATCTTGCTCCTGGTCGACGCGTTTCCACGCCGCCCGCGACGCGCCACCTGCTCGAGCTGATCGGCACCACGCCGTTGCTGTCGCTGGACACAGTGAGTCGTCCGTTTCCCGGCGTGCGCCTGTTCGCAAAAGCCGAGTGGTTCAACCCTGGCGGGTCGGTGAAAGACCGGGCCGCTGCGTCGATCATTGCTGATGCTGAAGCCTCAGGCCGTCTGCATCGCGGCGTCTCGATTCTTGACGCCACCTCAGGCAACACAGGGATTGCCTACGCCATGATCGCTGCGGCCAAAGGATACCGCGCGACGCTGTGCGTGCCGCGCAACGCCAACCCGCAAGTCCTGGGGCTGCTGCGGGCGTATGGCGCTGAGGTGGTGTTGACCGATCCGCTCGAAGGTTCAGATGGGGCGATTCGCGAAGCTTGTCGGCTGGCGAGCGCACATCCGTCCCGATACGTTTATCTCGATCAGTACAACAATCCGGCGAATTGGCACGCGCACTATCGCGCGACCGGCGTGGAAATCTGGGAACAAACCGCAGGTGCGGTGACCCATTTTGTCGCAGGCCTGGGAACCACCGGCACGTTTACCGGCACCAGCCGTCGGCTCAAAGCGTTCAACCCGCAGATCCGCGTCATTGCGGTACAGCCGGACGCGCCATTTCATGGGCTTGAAGGACTCAAGCATCTGGACTCTGCGATGGTGCCGGGGATCTACGATCCGACGCTGCCGGATGAGACCCGGTTCATCTCAACCGAAGCGGCGTATGATGCCATCCAGCGCTTAGTCGTCGATGAAGGTCTGCTGGTCGGACCCTCGTCGGGCGCAGCGCTTGCGGCCAGCCTTGAACTGGCTCAGTCGATGGCCAGCGCCAGTCAGCACTCCCCAGCGACGATGGTCATGATCTTTCCAGACTCTGGGGCGCGCCATGTCGTTGGCGGTGTCCTCACGCCGTGTAACAGCCGATACCCTTCCCGATAGCTCCCTCGTCCCTCTTCGCTCGTCGCTGTCACATCGCCTCCTCGCCTTGCCCGATGCTCTCCGTCATGGAGCGCCTCTGCCCGCGCCGCTCTCATTGGTAAGAACTTGGTACAATAGCCATGAGCATCCTGATGGCACGCGAACTCATTGACGATCTTGCGGTCTATGGCATGACCGCGCCGGCCCACGTGTACCATAATCTGGCACCCGCCCAGCTGTACGACGCGGCCATACGTCGTCGGGAAGGCGAGCAGGCAGCCGGCGGGGCGCTGGTGGTGCGGACTGGCCCGCATACGGGTCGTTCCCCGAATGACAAGTTTATCGTGCGGGAGCCATCCAGCGACTCCTGTATCTGGTGGGGCAAGGTAAACCGGCCATTCGACCCAGAGCGGTTTGCTGCCCTATTGGCCCGGGTCGGGGCCTTTCTTAATGGCACAGACCTGTTCGTGCAGGATTGTCTCGTCGGCGCGGATCCGGCGCATCGACGCCAGATCCGGGTGATCACCCACACAGCGTGGCACAGCCTGTTTGCGCGGACGCTGTTCATCCCGCCACCCCTGTCGGTCGAAGACTCGACGGCTGGGTTTACCCTGATCCATGCGCCGGGTTTTCAGGCTGACCCGACGCGGGACGGGACCAATTCCTCGACCGCGATTATTCTGGATTTCGGCCGTCGGCTGGTCTTGATTGTGGGAACCAGCTATGCGGGAGAAATCAAGAAATCGATCTTCACCGTCATGAATTACGTACTGCCGCTTGAAGGGGTCTTGTCGATGCACTGCGCGGCGAATAGGGGTCGAGCGAGTGATGTCGCGCTATTCTTTGGGCTCTCCGGGACAGGAAAGACATCCTTATCCGCCGACCCACAGCGCACGCTGATCGGTGATGACGAGCATGGCTGGAGCGCTCGCGGCGTGTTCAATCTCGAAGGCGGCTGCTACGCGAAAGCGATCCGTCTCTCGTCAGAGGCCGAACCGCAAATCTATGCGACCACGCGACGACCCGGGACGATTCTCGAGAACGTGGTCATGGACCCACGCACCCGCCAGCTTGACCTGGACGACGATTCCCTCACAGAGAATACACGAGCCGCCTACCCGATTGGATTCATTCCCAACGCCGCTGTGTCAGGGCTCGGTTTGCATCCGACCCATATCATCATGCTGACGTGTGACGCCTTTGGCGTCCTGCCGCCTCTTGCCAAGCTGACAGGCGAACAAGCTATGAACCACTTTCTCTGCGGCTATACCGCCAAAGTGGCTGGGACCGAGCAGGGGGTGACCGAACCGCAAGCCACCTTCAGCCCTTGTTTTGGCGGGCCGTTTCTGGCACTGCCACCAAAGGTGTATGCGGATCTGCTTGGTGAGCAGACGAGGCGCCATCGAGTGAACTGCTGGCTCATCAATACCGGCTGGACCGGCGGGCCATATGGCACAGGCCATCGTATTCCGATCGGTCAGACCCGTGCCATGGTGACCGCTGCCCTCACCGGACAGCTGGCGACCGCTCCCACAACCATCGATCCGGTATTTGGTTTGGCCACGATCACGCGCTGCCCTGGCGCGCCGGATTCACTGCTAGATCCTCGCTCTACCTGGGCTGATCCACACGCCTATGACGCACGAGCCCGTGAGCTAGCCGACAAGTTCCAGAAGACGCTCCTAACGCTTTAGAGTCACGCATTACGTAGACGTCAGTATCGTATTTATTTAAGCTCTCCTAAACCCACCGTCCTGTTGCACGCCAGTCATTTTAATGTTGAGATTCTCCAACCAGTGCATTGACATTTCTTGGCACTACAGGCAGACCTAGCATAAATCCATGGATATTTTAATCGTTAACTCAATGTAATATAACTACTTATATCAATATATTCGTTTACGGCTAGGCTTTGGCATCAGGGCTGCTTTATCCTAGACTGTCCTAGACAGTCATATTTTGAAACATACCACAGGGAGGCTTGCACGGCATGCTCGATGGTCGGCTGAGCATTACAGAGGTCGCAAAGAGGCTAGGTGTGACCACCAAAACCATCACCAGATGGGAAAAGGCCGGCAAGGTTAGGCGAGCCAAGAGAGATTGGCGAGGCTGGAGAGTGTACTCGACTGAAGAGGTCGAGTTGATGAAGAGCTTTGTGGAGACCGTCTACTGAGGGCACGCGCAATGTTTACCTTAGCACGTTGTTGGCCGCATCGTCGAATGATGACAGGAGGTAAGATGCGTTGTGCCATGCATGCGCGAACAGGTCTTCTGGTTGTGCCTGTTGTCGGCGTCATCGTTCTCGGAGCAGTAAACGCATCCGTGAGGGCAGACGATGAGCAGGCGCCGCCGCCAACCTCGCAGCAGCCATCGTACCAGCCGCTGTATCAGGACTATTCAGGCAACGTCCCGCAAGATCCCACCGCAGCAGCGACCGGGGTAAGGCCAGCGCCCGCAGCCATGAGCGTAGCCGGTAGCCCGACTGGCGGGAACATCATCGGCTATCAGCCGATGAACGCCTCAGAGGTCAACGCGCTGCAGCGACATCGGGAGTATCAACAGCCACGAGGCTTTGAGCAGTTGCCGACCTACGATTACACCATGTGGTTAGTCGGCGCTGGACCGTACACCCTAGGACGGGATGACGTGATCCGTATTCAGGTCAGGAACCAGCCTGATTTCAGTGGGGATTTCGCCATCGGTCCGGATGGCACGATCCAATACAACTATATCGGCGACATCCCGATGGCCGGCATGACGAAATATGAGGTCGAGCAGGTGATCACCCAGTTCGTCGAGCCGTATGTGCGCGTGCCGCAGGTTACCGTGGCGATCGTGGCCTACAACTCGAAAGCGATCTATGTCATCGGCGAAGTCAACCGGCCTGGCAAGTTCTTGATGCGCGGGGATACGATCAAACTCCGCGAAGCCATTGTTGCCGCTGGGTTGCCCACCCGCATCCGGGCCGCGATGTATCGGACGCAAATCGTCAAACCCGACCCCAAACATCCGGTCATCCGCAAGATTAACCTGCGCAGATTGCTGTACAAAGGAAAGATCGCAAACGATATCGATCTGTATCCGGGGGAAGTGATCGTGGTGCCGACGAATGTGCTCGGAGTAATCGGCGACTTCTTCAGCGAGTTGTTCAGCCCCCTGGGTCGGGTATTAGGGATTGCGACACGGGCAGGAGCTGGAATCTAATGATCCAGACCGAGACACACGTGGGATGGCAGGACTACTTCGCCGTCATCATGCGACGGCGATGGTTCTTTCTCGCGCCCTGTTTGGTGATTATCGTCGGCGCCATGCTGGTCGGGATGATGCTGCCGAAGGTGTATCGAGCGGAAACGCTGTTACTGGTCGAGGACCAGAATGTGATCAATCCGCTCATTCAAGGCTTGGCGGTATCGACCCCGGTCCAGGAGCGGCTTCGAACCCTGCGAGAAGAACTCCTGAGCTGGACCAGCCTCAGCCGGCTGGTGGCCGAGTTGAAGTTAGATCGGCAGACGAAGAGCCCGGTGGCGTTCGAGCAGTTGATCAAGCGGCTGCAGCAAGATGTCCAAGTCCGCATGCGCAGCTCAGATTTGGTCTCGATTGGTTACGAGGATCGGGATCCGAAATTGGCGCAAACCCTGGTCAACACGGTGACGAACATCTATATGGATCGCAACGCGCAATCCCAGACCGCCGAGACCGAGACCGCCATCAGCTTTATTGAAAGCGAGATGGGGGTCTATAAGAAGAAACTGGAGGATGCCGAGCGGGCGCTGCGGGATTTCAAGGAACTGTACGCGATGCAGATGCCGGTGGCGACGCAACTCAATCGGCAGATCATCGATCTTGAGGTCGCCATGGCGCAGTTACTCGTGGAGAATACCGAGGAACACCCGACGGTTGTGAGCATCCGGCGGCGGATTGATGACCTGAAGCGCACGCGGAACGAGGAGATCCGGCGCGTGATCGCTCAGGCGATGGCCAAAGGGCATGCCGCCGAATTTTATCGGGATTTGGCCCAGGCGCTGGAACAACCACCGTCTGCGAAGGCAGATGAAGATCCCTCTGTGCGGGCCGCGAAGCAGGCGTACCAGGCATGGGTGAACCGGCTGGACAGTCCGGCGACACCAACGCAGGCCGCTCCGCAAATCGTCGTGGCGACCAGAGAGAACCCTGAACCGATCAGCTCAATCCCGTCGGCCTCCTTATCGCTGGCGCCGCGAGAGGAGCAGGAGCTGGCACGCTTGAGCCGGGACTATGAAGTGTATAAGGCGACGTACCAGCATATGCAGGAGCGGCTCGAGCGGGCCAAAATCACGCAGCGGCTTGGGGAGTCCGAGGAGGGTACCAAGTTTAAGGTCCTGGAGCCGGCTCGGCTGCCCTTGCGGCCAGTGCGCCCCAATCTCTGGAAAATCTTTTTCTTCTCGCTGACGCTCGGCATGTTCCTGGGGGCCGCCGCCGCGTTCGTCGCAGAGTATCTGGACCAGTCGTTCCAGTCCAGCAAAGAGCTTGAAGATGCGTTAGAACTCCCGGTATTGGGCAGCGTGTCCACGATTATTACCGATGGGGACATCGAGGCCCGTCGACAACGGCGCAAGCATTTGGTGTCGGCCCAAGAGCATGTCAACCGATTCCGCACCTATGTGGTCCAGCCGATCTGGTCGCGCGTGGATCGTGCGCTCGTCCGGTGGGGGCTGTAGACCATGTACGAGGCATTCTTCGGCTTAAAGGAAAAGCCGTTTCGGATGACGCCGGATAGCCGGTATTTCTATCCCTCGCCGAAGCACCTGGACGCGCTCAATCACATGGTGTATGCGATTGAGGAGCGGCGGGGATTTGTCGTCATCACCGGCGAGATTGGCTCTGGCAAGACGACGCTGTCGCGGCTGTTGTTTCAGCGGCTGGATCCGCGCACGCGCACCGCCATCATCCGCAACACCCATGTGACAGCCAAAGATCTGATCGTGCAAACCCTCGAAGAGCTCGAAATTCCGCACAAGCCCGACACCACAAAAACCCGCCTGATCGGACTGCTCAACGAGTTTCTCATCGATCAACTTCGGGACAACGCCAATGTCGTCCTGTTGATCGACGAGGCGCAAAACCTGAGACCTGGAGTGCTGGAAGAGGTCCGCATGCTGTCGAATCTCGAGACCGAGACAGAGAAGCTGATCCAAATTGTCCTCATGGGTCAACCAGAGCTGCGCTCCACGCTGTGGTTGAAGCAACTCACCCAGCTGCGGCAACGGGTCAGCTTGTACTATCATCTTGGGCCATTGGATGAAGCCGAGACCGGCGGGTATGTGACGCACCGGTTGCAGGTCGCCGGCGCCAATGGGACGTCGATTTTTGACGTCGAGGCGCTGCCGAAGATCTTTCAGTACACACAGGGGCTACCGCGGCTCATCAATGGGTTGTGTGATCGCGCGCTGCTGACCGCGTATGTCAATGAGACCACAAGCATCAACCCGGAGATCATCGATGAGGTGGCGGCTGAGCTGCCGGCGCTGATTCGCGAGCCAGGTGCGACCGCAACGGCAACCCGGGCCATGGCCATGACCAACGTGACTGCCGACAAGCGAGGAGACGATGAGTAAGATCACCAAGGCGCTGGAAAAAGCGGCCCGCGAGCGCTTGAAGCGACAGCAAGATCAGGCAACCATCACGCCGAAGTTCGTGTCGATTCCACTCGTGGCTTCGGCAGACCATGCGGTGCCGGTCGGTCATGTGGAAATCGATCCGCACATCGTGGCGGCGACCGACCCACAGTCGCCGATCGCAGAGCAGTATCGGATCTTGAAGACCAACATCCAGTCCTTGCGGCTGCGGGCCGGGTCCCGAGTGATCGTGGTCACCAGCGCCTTGCACGGCGAAGGCAAGTCGGTGACCGCGCTGAACCTGGCCTTGACGCTGGCGCGACAGGAGCAGATGCGCGTGGTCCTCGTCGATGCTGATCTGCGCCGTGGATCGGTGCGCCAGTGGTTGGGGCTGACTAAGCACCAGGCTGGGCTCTCCACGGTGTTGCTGCGAGGCGGGGAACTCAACGGTACGTTGCTGCGTCTCCAAGAGCCGGCCTTGGCCGTGTTGCCCTCCGGGCCGATGCCTGAGAATCCGGCCGAGTTGTTGGAATCGTCCAGCATGAAACGGCTGCTCGCCACGCTCAAACTGCAGTTTGATGTGATCATTGTCGATGCGCCGCCGGTCCTGCCGGTCGCCGATCCTGGGATCCTGGCCGCGCAAGCGGACGGAGTGCTGCTAGTGGTGCGGGCTGGCAAGACGCAGCGCAAGACGGTCGCTCAGGCCCAGGCGCTGTTGAGCCAAATGAAGGCCAACGTGTTGGGGTGCGTGCTGACGCATGTCGAGTACTACCTGCCTGGGTACTATCGCTACCAACAGCAGTATCGCTATGGGGTCAAGGCAGCGCAGGATGACGCGAAGGTGGCCAATGGGCGCTCGGCCGAGGCGGTGACCCGAGTTCTTGGCGATGGAGCAACCGACCCTTCGACTCGCGCCGAGCACGGATCAGAGCTGCCTCCCATAGCGTAAGCGGCCTTATCGATGGACACGAATCGCCTTTCTCCTCTGCTTCGTCGGGCGCTGCCTGGCACCGGGATTCTGGTGACCGGCCGGCCTGGACAACGTCACCGCTCCTGGCGCTCGTCGCTGCGCAGCGCCATGGAGGGGGTGTCTGCGGCTTGGCAGATGGAGCGGCACTTGCGAGTGCATGTCGGGTGCGGGATGACGGTGGTGATCTTCGCATGGGCCTGCCAGTGTTCCGTGACCGAGTGGCTCGGGCTCTTCGTCGCGATTGGGCTGGTGATCTTTGCTGAACTCATGAACACCGCCATCGAGCAGACGGTGGATCTGGTCGTCGGATTGCGGCCTGACCCCTTGGCCGGCCGGGTCAAAGATATCGCGGCCGGGTGTGTGTTGATAGCGACCGTCATGGCCATCTTCGTCGGCGGGATCACCTTCGTTCCGCACATTCGCGTCGGGTTCGTCACGTTCTTCCATTCATCGCCCTGATGCTGGTCCATCTCAGGGAACTGTACCGCTATCGCGATTTACTCGTCAGTCTGACGGTCCGGGACATCAAGGTCCGGTATCGGCAGACCCTGCTCGGCGTGGCCTGGGCCGTGTTGCAGCCGGTCGCGTTTATGGGCATCTTCACGCTGGTGTTTGCGAAGTTCGGCAAAGTCAGCTCGGACGGCATGCCCTATCCGCTCTTCTCCTATACCGCGCTGGTGCCGTGGACCTTCTTCGCCACCTCCCTGAGTCTGGCCGTCAACTCTATCGCCGCCAATATGAACCTCGTGAAGAAAATCTACTTCCCGCGGGAAGTGTTCCCGATCGGCGCGGTGCTGGGCTGCTTCGTGGATTTTCTCGTCGCCGGATTGTTGGTGGCCGGTTTGCTGGTGCTGTACCACCGCCCGGCGAATCCGCAGTTGGTCTGGCTGCCGTGGTTGGTGGGGGTGGAGGTGGTGTTCCTCATGAGCCTGAGCCTGCTCGTCTCCGCGATGAATGTGTTCTATCGCGATGTGAAATACCTCGTGCCGTTGGGCGTGCAGTTGTGGATGTTTGTGACGCCGGTGATCTACTCCACCTCGGTCGTGCCCGAGCGGCTGCGGCCGTGGTACCTGCTCAATCCGATGGCGGTGGTCATCGACGGCATTCGCCATGTGGTGCTGCACGGCCAGCCGCCCGATGTGACGGCGTTGATGATCAGTACGGTGGTGGTGGTGTGTTTGGCCGCCGCGGCGTATGGCTATTTCAAGCGGGTCGAAGTGAAGTTTGCCGACCTCATCTGACGATGGAGTGTTCCGTCGACCGATTGGCTCAGCGGTCCTATGACCTGGTCGTGATCGGTGGAGGGATTGCCGGGGCGTTCGCGGCCTGGGATGCGGCCTTGCGTGGGTTGTCGGTCGCATTGCTCGAGCGGGCCGATTTCGGCGGGGCCACCTCGGCGAACAGCCAGCGGATCATCCATGGCGGGCTGCGGTACGTGCAGTCGCTTGATCTCGCGCGGATGCGACGCTCGATCCGCGAGCGGCGCGCCTTGCTACGGATCGCGCCGCATTTGGTGCAGCCGATGCCATGCTTGCTCCCCACCTCCCATCGAGGCATGAATCGCCGTCGCGTGCTCGACATCGCCTGCCGGCTGAACGATCTGATCAGCACAGATCGCAACCGTTTTGTCGACGATCCGCAGCGACACATTCCCCCAGCCCGAATGATCTCGCGCGAGGAGTGTTTGCGTCTGGTACCCGGCATTCGAGCTGAGGGCCTGACCGGCGGAGCCGTGTGGTACGACGCCCAGGTGCGTTCGGCTGAGCGGCTGGTGCTGGCGTGTGTGGATGCTGCGACCAAGTCTGGAGCGGTCGCGGCGAATTATGTCGAAGTGGTGGGTAAGACGTCGTTCGACGGTCAGGGGCTGAGGCTGGTCGTCGAAGATCGGTTGGCTGGTCGTCGATTCGACCTGCAGGCGCGCATGGTTCTCAATGCTGCCGGGCCCTGGGTCGCGCAGGTGCTCTCGCGGTGCCAGGTGCGCGCTCCAGACCGACTGCCACGCGAATGGGTGAAAGGCACCTGCCTGGTGACCCGGTCGCTGACGAATGGGGTGGCGCTCGCGTTAGCGGCGGTTGAGGCTGTGCATGCCCGTGGGCTGTTGTTCATCACGCCATGGAACGGTCAGGCCCTCGTGGGAACGACGTACAGGGCGCATCGCGATGGCCCGGACGCGTGCCAGCCAACCGAAGCAGAGGTGGACGAGTTGCTCAGGGGAGTGAACACGGCCTATCCGGCTGCGCAGCTTCGACGGTCTGATGTGTGCCGAGTCCATGTGGGTCTGTTGCCGGCTGAACATGGCCGGTTGTGCCGTGATGATTCCCTCGTGGATCATCGCCAGGTGGGTGGGCCGGAGTATCTCCTGTCGATGGTTGGGGTCAAATTCACCACAGCTCGTGCGCTGGCCCAGCGCGCGATCGACCGGGTGTGCGCGCGGCTGGATCGATCGCGATGCTCAACGACCGAGACCACGCCACTGCCGGGCGGACGAATTGACTCGATGAGCGCGTTGGTGGATGGGGTGCTCCAGTCACGACCAGCATCGATGGCCGTCGACAGCATGTGCTATCTCGCCGAGACGTATGGGGCCGAGTATCCCAGGGTGCTGCGGTATGTGGCGGCCGATCCCCGGCTGGCCGAACCGGTGGTAGGGTCGACCCGAGTTCCCAAGGCGGCTATTGTGCACGCAGCTCGTGAAGAAGCGGCGAGGACACTCTCGGATGTGATCTATCGACGGACCGAGCTGGGCGCGTGGGGTGCGCCATGTTCGTCGACGCTGCGCGAATGCGCCACACTCATGGCCGGGGAGTTGGAGTGGGGGGCGCAGCGGATTGAGTACGAGTGTCACCAGGCGCAGCGAGTGTTGTCTCAGCCTGATGCGCCGGTGAGTGAATCATTGGTGGCCATGGCATGAACGATCCGACATGGGCGCTCGCGTTGTTTCACCGATCGATCCTGAAACAGCAAAAATGGCAGGTGCTCTCAACCTGGCTTGGCCCGACGCAAGGGCTGCGGTGCTTGGACCTGGGCGCGGACAACGGGATCATCAGTTATCTGTTGCGTCAGCAGGGCGGTGACTGGGCCAGCGCGGATCTGGATCCGCACGCGGTGGACTCGATCCGCTCGCTGGTGCACAGCGACGTCCATCAGCTTCACGGTGGCCGCACGCCATTCGCCGATGGCGAATTCGATCGCGTGGTGATCGTCGACTTGTTGGAGCATCTTGAAGATGATCACGGGTTTTTGGAGGAGTTGGGTCGAATTATGCGGCCGGGCGGCGAGCTGATCATCAATGTCCCGCATGTCAAACCCAGCTTCCTGCGCCGATTCCGGCTGGCGATCGGACAGACCGATGAGCAGCACGGCCATGTGCGACCTGGCTATACGGTCGAGACGTTGCGGCGCGCGTTGGGCGATGTGTTCACCGTTGTGGGTGCGCAGACCTATTCGAGATTTTTCAGCCAGTGTGTGGATACGTTGGTGACCGCCGTGGCTGGGATAGCCAAGCGCGGCCACGGGGCGTCGAGCAAAGGTCTGGTGATCACCGAGCGCGCTGTCGACCAATCGCGTCGATGGCTCACGTTGTACGGTCTGATCTATCCGATCATGTGGCTGATGGCGCAACTGGATCGACTACTGTTGTTTCGCAGCGGGTATCTGCTGGTCGTGAAAGCGCGCCGGGTTCCCGTGCCGGCGGCTGTGGCGTGCGAGGCGATTCGATGATCCCACCACCTGCGGCGGCTGCCATTGGCAGCCCTGCAACTAAAGAAATTAAAGGCATGATTGTCACGAACCATCGTCAGCGGAGTCGTTGCAGTGCCACGCCGTTGGCGTGGCAGCCGCAGGTGGTGGGATGAGCGCAGCGTCACGAGTTCTGGTGACTGGAGCGACCGGGTTTGCCGGCAGCCATCTGGCGCGCGCGTTGGTCACACAAGGGCATCGAGTGCGCGTGCTCGTCCGTCGACCTGACGCGGTGCCTGCGGTGCTGCGCGGACGAGTGGAGGTTGCGCAAGGGGATATTCGCGATCGTGCGGCCGTGGAGCAGGCGGTGGCCGGTTGCCAGCTCGTCTATCATCTGGCCGCGCTGTATCGCGATGCATCGGCCCAGCGCCAGGCGTACTGGGATGTCAATGTGGGCGGGACTGCGCATGTGCTGAGCGCGTGCCGCACGCACGGGGTTGAGCGGCTGGTGTACTGCAGCACCATCGGTGTGCACGGCAGCGTTACCCGCATCCCATCGGATGAGACGGCGCCGTTTCATCCTGGCGATGCGTATCAGCGCAGCAAGTGGGCGGCGGAGCGCCGGATGGCAGAGGAGTCGCCCAAGCGTCAACCGGAGATCGTGATCATCCGTCCAGCCGGAATCTATGGGCCGGGTGATCTGCGGTTTCTAAAGCTGTTTCGGAGCATCCAGCGCGGCCACTTTGTCATGCTGGGATCAGGGACGACCTGGTTTCATCCAGTGTATATCGACGATCTCGTGCACGGGTTTCTGCTAGCCGGCGCACGGCCTGAAGCGGTCGGTGACATGTTCTGCATCACCTCCAGCGAATATCTTACGCTGAACGAGTTCGTCGGTCGCATCGCGCACGTGCTGGGGGTGCCCGCACCTCGATGGCACCTGCCGGTGTGGCCGTTTGTCGCCGCCGGAGCGGTGTGCGAGGCGGTGTGTGTCCCGTTGGGGATCCGCCCGCCGCTGTATCGTCGACGAGTGGATTTTTTCACGCATCATCGCGCATTCACCTCGGCCAAGGCCACGCGGCTCTTAGGGTATCAGGCTCGCGTCGACCTCACCGAGGGGCTGCGCCGCACCGCAGAGTGGTACGCGCGCGAAGGGTATCTCGCCCCATGGCCTGCGTTGACCCGGCCGGCGCGCCAGCCGCCCACGCGTCATTGGGCTGAGCAGCCGGCTGTTGAGGAGGCGCATCGATGACCCTCCAGGCGGCGACGATTGGCCTGCCAGTGATCGATCCGCCAACCGTGCAGGAAACGCCGGACATCGACACCTCGTCCGACGGGTACGCGCAACGGTTTGCCGGGCCGATCGGCGCCTGGTTGTTGCAACGGCAAACCTCGACGGTGTTGTCGCTGATCCGGCCATGGCCGTCGACTCGGATTCTCGAAGTCGGCGGCGGGCATGGGCAACTCACCGCAGCGCTCCTGGAGCACGGGTATCACGTGACAGTGCTCGGCAGCGACGAGCGGTGCGGAGCCAGGGTTCAGTCGCTGAGCGGGCCACGGTGTCGATTTGACACAGGCAACGTGATCGAGTTGCCGTACCCAGACCGCGCATTTGATGTCGTCATCAGCGTGCGGTTGCTGTCGCATCTGACCCAGTGGAATCGCGCCGTGGTCCACATGGCCCGCGTGGCCCAGGCCGCGGTCGTGGTCGATTATCCGACGAGTCAGAGCCTGAATTGTCTGACCCCCGTGTTGTTCGGCGCGAAACGGCAGGTCGAGGGCAACACGCGGACGTATCGACTGTTCCAGGACCAGGAGCTGCAGACGGTGTTTGCCGCGCATGGCTATGTCCGACGCACCCGCCTGCCGCAATTTTTCTGGCCAATGGTGGTGCACCGCGCCATGGGGCGCCCACGACTGTCGGCTGCTCTCGAATCGTTGCCGCGCTGCGTCGGACTGACCCGCTCGTTTGGCTCGCCGGTGCTGGCCTCATTTGTACGGCAGTCATGAAGATTCTGTTGTTGGCGCCGCAACCGTTCTACCAAGAGCGCGGCACGCCCATCGCCGTGAATCTGCTGGCGCGCGCGCTCTCGGCCCGCGGCGATGAGGTGGATCTGTTGGTGTACCACGAGGGCGCAGATGTGTCGTACCCGCGCATGCGGCTGCACCGGATCCCAGCGCCGCCGCTGGTGCGCGGTGTGCGGCCAGGGCCGTCGGTGAAGAAGCTGCTCTGTGACGTCTGGTTTTGGCGGCACGCGATGCGGCTGGCCGAGCAGAATCGGTATGACCTCGTGCACGCGGTGGAAGAAGCGGTGTGGGTCGCGCGCGCGATTCGTCGCCGCTATGGCGTGCCGTACGTCTACGACATGGACTCGTCACTAGCTGAGCAGATCACGCAACGGATTCAGCTGCCGGCTGTGGTGCGACGCCGGCTGCAGGCGCTTGAGGCGCGCGCGATCCAGGAGGCTGAAGCGGTGGTCGCGGTGTGCGACACACTGGCCGATCTCGCGCATCGGCATCAGGCCAAGCAGGTGACGATCCTGCGTGATATCTCGCTGATGGATGACGACGTGACGAACGACGAGCTCCCATCAGAGCTGGCCCAGATGCCATCGCCCAGGGTGGTCTACATCGGCAACCTGGAGCCGTATCAAGGGATTGATCTCTTGTTGAACAGTTTCGCGTTGGCCCATCGTCACGTTCCGATGGCCAGCTTAGCGATTGTGGGCGGCCCATGGATGGCGGCGTGCCGGTATCAACGACGGGCGAGTCGGCTTGGAATCGAATCGTCTGTTCGGTGGCTTGGGCCTCGTCCAGTCGACCAGATGGCTCGGTATCTGCAGGCCGCGGATGTGCTCGTCTCTCCGCGACTGGGCGGCACCAATACACCCATGAAAATCTACTCGTACCTGCACTCCGGCAAACCGGTGTTGGCCACCGATCTGCCGACCCACACGCAGGTGTTGACCCCAGATGTGGCGGTGCTGGCAGCCCCCACACGCACCGCATTCGCCGACGGGTTGGTGCGGCTATTGACCGATCCGGGGTTGCGGCGTCGGCTCGGCTATGCGGGTCGGACGCTTGCGCTGGCCCAGCACAGCCGCCAGCAGTTCGACGCGGCGGTGCGCCAGCTCTACCATCGGATGGATTCGGTCGTCGCACAACAGCAAGCCAAGCCGGATCAGGCGGCCTGCGCGCCAGCCATGACATCCACATGAGCCAGTCTCGCCATTCTTCATCAGCGCGCCCAGCGATTCTGTATCTGGCGCCGTTGGATCTGTCACGTCCGACCACCGGTACCGCCACGCGCGTGTTGCAATTTGTTGAGCGGCTCTCGGCGCAGTACAACGTCCACCTCGTCTATTTGCGCTGGCCCTCTTCACCGGACTTGGCCGCCGCTGAATCCCACCTGCCGCCAGGGTTGGCCAGTGTTCACCCGGTGCCTGGCCATTCGCTGAGTTATTTCCTGTTCAGCCGGCGATTCTATCGAACCGCTTGTCAGGTCCTTGCAGCGAATTCATGCGATGTCATCGTCGCAGATTGGGAAAAGGCCGGGTGGTATGCCGTTTGGCTGGCTCGACGGTTTGGGATTCCGTTCATCTACCACTCGCACAACCTTGAATGGCGGCGGCACTTGGACCTTGCGCGCAAGGATCTGCGGCGCCTGCCGCTGGTGCCCTGGACGGCCATGATGGAACGCTGGGCGGTGCGCCACGCCGCGTTGGTGACCGCGATCACTGAGCATGATGCACGAGTGTACCGTCGGTGGACTGCGCCAGCCCGCGTGCTGGTCATTCCGGCGGCGTTTGATGCGCAACGGTTTTATCCGGCTGCAGCCCCACCAGCCATGCCGCCCCGGATCGTCTTTGTGGGCAATTTGCACTATCAGCCCAATC
>JAHFGT010000035.1 GCA_023247275.1 Candidatus Omnitrophota bacterium | reverse complement strand
CCGTTCAATTCCTATCGCACACAAGCCCATTGACTCAGCAGCTGCAATCGTCGAGCCTGAACCCATAAAAGGATCGAGGATAACCCCTCGGCCTAATGGCAGTGCAACATATACCGCTCTCCTAAGAAATGATTGTGGTTTAAGACTGGGGTGGTTAGCGAGCTGCCGTTCTCTTTGGGGTGTTCTCTCACTCGGAATAACATCATTAAACGGATTGCCGTCAGGTGCTCGCCGCAGGCCTCCAGTCTCAAATTTTCTGAGGCAATCACTAACCCGAAAACCTGACGGAAGCGGCTTCCTTAAAACGCCCCATGGCTCATAGCAACCCCGCATCATAGAAGAAACGTCTGGAAATTCCTTTTCAGCGTTTTTCGGTCTGTCTCCCCCTCGAAGCGTTCGTACCAATCGAATCAATTCGCCTCGAAATTCCAAGCCGCCCTCTACCAAAGCAGCAAATACCATCTGAGACAAGAATGAATTTGAGGCAATGATTACATGCCCACCCGGTCTGAGAACTCGTGTGATTAACCTTGACCACTCGACAAAGAATGCTCCTAAGTAATTGCGTTCTTTCTCGGATAAAGCCGTGAATCTCGGCAGTGGTGCTCGTTGATGCCCATCGAAAGAAGGAGGAATCCGCCAAATACCACCGTTGCCATTTTCGCGCTTCTTAATCTGATCAATTTCGTATTCTTTAACTCCGTACGGAGGGTCAGACACCACAGCATGGATGCTATTCTCAGGAATTCGTTCTAGCCATTCAAAACAATCAGCCTTAATAATTAGAGAACGACCGATCGTTTCAGATTTATAGTCGACCGCAAATCTTTCAACCGCACTCTGGTCCATGAACCGCATTTTACTCCTATACGGTTATCCTAGGTTAGGAACTACAGCTACGACTGTACCCTGTACCTGGAAATCATGCGTCAAGATAATAGGCTTATGTCTTTGATTGGTTGATCGCGGCATCAACACGACCATTCCATTTGAACGATGGTACTCCTTGATCGTAACCTCATTATCGATCAGCGCCACCACCTTGTCACCATCCTCAGCGGTTGCTTGCTGTCGGACAAGAATCATGTCGCTGTCTTTGATGCCCGCTTTGTTCATTGAATCGCCGCGGGCGCGAAGTAGGTAATGTTTGGATCCAGGTTTTGCAATAGCGGTAGAAACTGGAATAAAGCCCTCAATGTTCTCTTCAGCGAGGATTGGCCCGCCGCAGGCGACTGACCCGACCAGTGGCACATCCACCGTTTGGGCGCGGTCGACCCCGAGCTTCGGATCCGTGATCAACTGATAGTCGCCCGATTGGAGTTTCTTGATCACTCCTTTCTTTTCAAGCTGCTCGAGGATGTCTTGAGCGGATTTCGGCGACTTATATCCTAGTGCGGTCATAAGCTTACGGACGGAAGGAGTACGGCCTTGATGGACCAGTGAGTTTCTGATGTGACGGATGGCTTCGATCTGCTTGGGGGTGAATTCCTGGCGTTCCATACATACAATCGTATGTAACTGTATGTCCACTGTCAAGATATTTTTGAGGCATCAGACGCTCTAAACGGCGAGAGCGGAGTCCCTCACTCGAGGGAACTCCGCTCTGAGCCGTTAGAGTGGCTCCCCGGGGAGGACTCGAACCTCCGACATGCTGATTAACAGTCAGCCGCTCTACCAGCTGAGCTACCGGGGAATATAAATCAGACCAAACGGAGAACTACCGAGGAAAGCGTTGATTGAGCAATTGACGCCCATGTCCTGACTTCAAGCACTGTTCGTGTCGGCGAGCTGAATCCTTATCCGGAAACTGCTCAACAGACGTGAGCTGATATGGACCATGTTGTTTCGTCCAACGATTGGGTCCACTGTGGTGTTGTCTCAGTCGTTTCTCTGGGGCAGTACTTGTCCTATCGACATCCCGCTTCTGATTCTTCAAGCTCTGGAGAACATAGACCGTGTACATCTCTCGCAGCCGCTCTACCCCCGCCCACTCGCAACATCCTTGGGTGGGTCCGCCTCTCAGTGTTTCCGCATGGGCGGAAGCTGAGCGACCGGGGAATCTGTGGGACGAATGTCAGACCGTTATTCTACCTTAGGCCAATGAAGGGGGCATAGTGCAAAAATGGTTGTCGCCTGCCACGCTGCATGCTAGGCTGCCTGTGATGGGAAACACGACAGACCCAGAGCCGGTGCTGATGTGCTGGAGCGGGGGCAAGGATAGCGCTATGGCGCTGCGCGCGGTGGTAGCCGATCCGTCGCTGCGGGTGGTCGCGCTGCTGACCACGGTGACCGAAGAGTATGATCGCATCAGCATGCACGGGGTCCGACGGGCGCTGTTAGACGCGCAGGCCGAGGCGCTCGGGCTGCCGCTCGAACCGGTGGTGATCCAGCGGCAGGCCACCAACGAGGCGTATGAAGCCGCAATGGCTCGCTTGCTGCAGCGCTATCACGCGGAGGGGGTGTCGCGGGTCGTGTTCGGCGACTTGTTCCTCGAGGAGATCCGCGCGTACCGAGAGCGGATGTTGCGGACGATGGGGATGCGCGGGCTGTATCCACTGTGGCAGCGTCCGACCGATGTGTTGGCGCGCGAGGTGCTTGAGGTGGGCTTTCGGGCGATTCTGGTCTGCGTCGATCCGCGGCAGATCGATCCGGCGTTCTGCGGCCGGGCGTATGACTCGACACTGCTGCGCGAGCTGCCGGCCAGCGCCGATCCCTGCGGCGAGCGAGGCGAGTTCCATACCTTCGTGCATGACGGCCCGATCTTCCGCCGGCCAGTGCTATGTCACACCGGAGCGGTAGTTGAGCGGGACGGGTTTTGGTTTTGCGATCTGCAACCAGCCGCCGCTCCCATCGGGATGCGGGCGGGATGAATTCACCAGGGGAGGGCACCACCATGCGTCAGACGCTTCGCGCGACATGGACAACGGCGATCCTTGTACTGCTCATCGGGTCGCCAGTCTGGGCCGAGACGTACAAAGTCGACCCGGCGCATAGCACCGTCGAATTTCGGATTCGGCATATGCTGTCGTACGTGCGCGGCACGTTCGACGAGTTTGAAGGGACGTATGTGTATGGACCGAATGTCCTGCCCGCGCAGTGGAAGGTGACCGCCTCGGTCAACACGGCCAGCATCGACACCCGGGTCGCGGACCGGGACAAACATCTGCGCTCGCCGGATTTCCTGGATGTGGAGCAGTTTCCCGCCATGACGTTTACGTTGACCGAAGTGACGGATGTCACGCCCACCTCAGCGAAGTTGCACGGCCTGTTGGCGCTGCATGGCGTCGAAAAGCCGGTGGCGTTTGATCTGCAGATCCACGGCGTGGTCACCGATCCTCAGGGCAAGATCCGGTCGGCGTTTACAGCCACCACCAAGATCAACCGGCAGGATTTCGGTGTGAAATGGAACAAGATGCTCGACACCGGCCAGTTGCTGGTCGGAAACGACGTCGAGATCACGTTAGAAGTCGAAGGGATCGCTGAACAGTAAATTTGAGGACGTGGTGATTGATGATCCGCTGTCCGATCTGCCAACAGGCTCTGAGTCCGTTAACGACCAGCCCGTACGCGCCCATCTGCTCTGAGGCGTGTCGGCGCGAGGCGTTGCGCCGCGCCGGCCATGCGCCGCAGCCAGAGCCGCCGGCGCAGCCGCAACAGTTTGAGCAGTTGCGGGCGACCCATCTGTACTGCGCGCACTGCCAGCGGTCGATGCCGACGAAGGAACGGCTGCTGTTGATGTTGTCAGATGGGGAGCTGTACGGCTACACCTGCGCCACCTGCGGCACCGACGTCGGGACCAAGACGACCGCCTCCGGCTCGGCTAGCGGATCCTCCTGATCAGAGCGCACCTCGCGCCTCTCCAGTTTTGACACCGCGCCGGCCCATCAGGTACGCTTGATTGACAACCCAATCGTCGAGAAAGGCACACCATTCGCAAGGATGGGTCGCAAAGCTAGAGGGTCCTACGTTGGCGTGATGTAGGATAGCCAGTTGCCGGGATTCATTGTCGTGGCGAACCCTCGCATGGATGTGCGAGGGTGTTGTTGTCATGGGAGGCCTCATGATGGGATCGCGCAGCGTACAGGCAGGCAGCAGGATCGCGACGGGATGGATCATTGCCACGCTCGCCATGGCGCCGCGGCTGTTCGCGACCGAATCGATCCAGCCTCCAGTGATGGCGCATGAATCACAAGACGCCGAGCCAGCCACATCCGTGAAGCCTGTCGATGACTCGACGCTAACGACCTATCATCTTACGCTGGACGAAGAGATGCGTGCGCTGATCGACTCGACTCGGAAGACCGATCCTGGCTTGGCCGAAGAGATGCAGCGGCAATGGGAGACCGGGGCGATTCTCAGCATCCCCGGCTTGGCCGAAGTCACGGGCACGCCAGTCAAGTCGGCGGACGCAGCCGAACCGACTCCTGAGGAAACGCCGTCGCTGGCGGACCATGCGCGGCTCACCGTCGAGTCGGCCGAGCAGGCGATGTCCACGCCATCGGATCATGACGCCGACCGCAGCGAATCGCCAGCTGACTCGGCGGCTCAGTCGCCGGCCGCTCGGCCGCACACCGTTGCCGCGACTGCGACCGAGTAACGGTTGTCCAAGGACATCGGTGGCTGTCCCTGATTTCCCCTGATTTCGATGTTATGATAAGCGCAGCCACCATGTCGACCCAGCCGCACACCGAACACCATTTTCGCGCCACGGCGACCCTGCGCGATATCGTCATCGGGATGTCTGATGGATTGACAGTTCCCTTCGCGCTGGCAGCCGGACTGTCCGGCGCGGTCGTGCAAAACGCCATTATCGTCACCGCCGGCTTGGCGGAGATTGCCGCCGGATCGATTGCGATGGGCTTAGGCGGGTATCTCGCGGCTCGTACCGAGCAGGAACATTACCAGCGAGAGCGGGCCCGCGAAGTGCGCGAGACGATCGAGGTGCCTGAGGTCGAAAGTGAAGAGGTGGCTGCGATTTTTCGAGCGTATGGAGTATCCGCTGAGCAGGCCAAGCTCGTCGTGCAGTCGCTCCGACAAGACCAGGGCCGCTGGGTCGATTTCATGATGCGGTTCGAGCTTGGCCTGGAACCGCCAGATCCGCACCGCGCCCGCATCAGCGCGTTAACCATCGGCGCGGCCTACGTGGCCGGTGGGATTATCCCGCTCACGCCCTATCTTGCGATTCCCAGCCCGTCGACCGCGCTGGCTCTTTCCGCCGGCGTGACGATGCTGGCGTTATTCGTCTTCGGGTATGTGAAGGGACGGTTCACTGGGATCACCCCGCTGCGTATTGCCTTCCAAACGGTTGCCATCGGGACCCTCGCGGCGTCAGCCGCGTTTGTCATCGCGCGACTCATCAGTTAGCCTGCTCACCCTCGTCTGAGGCTCTCGTCATTCGCAAGCCATCTGCGTGTCATCTGCCGGTGGCACGATGATGCGGTGGATAGCGTGTCGGAAGTGCACGCCAAGCGACCGCTCATTGTGATCCTGGCCTGCGCGTCGGCGACGCATTGGGATGTGCGTCGCGTGCGCTCGCGCGCTGGTGCCATGACCACAACAGGGTTGTCGCATCGTCGACCGACGTGCCGAGTGCGAGGAACCCATGGTCGCGGGTCAAGAAGTACCGGTCGTGTTGCGCGAGCTGGCGCACCTCTTCGATCAGCTCGGGCGAATTGACCAGACCGCTGGTTCGGGTGGCTTGCAGACCCAGCGCCTCGGCGTGGCGCAGCACCGCGGCATCATGCCCATGGATGATCGCATGAATCGTCGAATGATCCGCGTACAGTTGCCAATGCATCCACGCATCCGTCGAGGGCAAGCGCGCTCCAAGACACCGAAGCGTTGGACGTCCGCCCGCGTTGTCGGCACGTCGGATCACGACGAGGTCGTGACTGGTGAGGCTCGCTTTTGAGGTCGCTCGCGCGGTGATGAGGATTCCGTCGCGCGTGCGGCAGCTCAGGTTCCCATGATCGCCTGGCCCGTAGGAGGGCGTGAATCCGGCGGCGTGCATTGATTGAGCCAGCGCGATGAGCTGGGCCGGTTCTGGGCCAGCGGGCAGAGGGCCTGGGGCAATCGTGGCCTCGAACAGCTCAACGAGATTCGGCATTACGGCAGACGGGCCATGGTCGGGTGGAGCAGCATCGCGATGGCCTCCTGCGTGGGAGCGATCATGCCACCATCGGTGATGAACCCGCGGATCAAGGCGGCTGGCGTGACATCAAACGCCGGGTTCTTGGCGTGCGCCGAATCAGCGCTCACGCGGACGCGTTGAGTGATCCCGCTCTCGGACCGCCCAACAGCCCACAACAGTTCCTCCTCGCTGCGCTGCTCAATCGGGATCGCCTCGCCGCTGGGTGTGGCGTCGTCGAACGTCGAGCGCGGTGCCGCGACATAGAACGGCACACCATGACGCTGCGCCAGCACGGCCAATGGATAGGTGCCGATCTTATTGGCGGTGTCCCCATTGGCCGCGATCCGGTCCGCCCCCACGATCACGCAATCCAGCTCGCCGTGCTGGAACAGCCATCCGGCAGCCGTATCGGCGATCAGGGTGTACGCGACGCCTTCCTGACCGAGTTCCCACGCGGTGAGTTTCGCCCCTTGTCCGCGCGGCCGTGTCTCGGTGGCATACACCAACGGCTGTTTTCCCAGACGGTGCGCGCGATAGATCGGCGCCAGCGCCGAACCCCAGTCAGCGAACGCCAGCCAGCCGGCATTGCAGTGGGTCAGGACTCGAGCGTGGGGTGGTACGAGCGGCTCGCCGGCCACCCCGATCGCCTCGCCAGCCTGCGCATTCTCATCGGCTAAGCGGTGAGCGGTCTCTACCGCAGCGCGCCGAGCTTCGGCAGGGGTGTGCGCGTGGTGAATCGTCCGGGCGATCTGATCCACGGCATAGAACAGATCGCGCGCGGTCGGTCGTGTGGCTCGGGTGAGCGTCGCTGCGCGACCCACCTCTTGCTGCAACGTCGCCTCCGGTGCTTTGAGCGCGGCTTGCGCGATGGCAAAACCGGCCGCGACCCCGATCGCACCAGCCCCACGCACCGCCATCGAGCGAATCGCGTCGGCAGTCTCCTGATAGGTGGGACAGTCAAGGATAGCAAACTGGTGCGGCAACAGCCGCTGATCAATCAACTTGACGATCGAGCCATCGAGCCACACGCTGCGGTAGGGTGTTCCATTGACGAGCATGAGCTATTCTATCGCACAGGGTCCTATTTGACACGCTGGCACGTTCTGCTATGCTCCGTTTATGCTGAAACCTAAACTCCTGACCACGCTTCGCGGCTACTCACGCAGCCAATTCCTGTCCGACTCCATCGCCGGGGTCATCGTCGGTGTTGTGGCACTCCCGTTGGCCATCGCGTTTGCTATCGCCTCTGGCGTCTCGCCGGAGCGCGGGCTGTTTACGGCGATCATCGCCGGGCTGGCGGTTTCGCTCCTGGGCGGCAGCCGGGTGCAGATTGGCGGACCGACCGGGGCGTTTGTCGTCATCGTCTACAGTATTGTCCAGAAGCACGGCATTGCTGGACTGCAGGTGGCGACGCTGATGGCCGGCGCCATGCTCATCTTGATGGGGCTGGCCAGATTCGGATCGGCGATCAAGTTCATCTCGTATCCGGTCATCGTCGGTTTTACCAGCGGCATCGCGCTGATCATCTTCTCATCCCAGATCAAAGACTTCCTTGGCTTGTCCATGGGATCGCTCCCGCCCGATTTTCTCGAAAAGTGGGCCACCATCTTTCGTCACGTGGATGGGATCAACCCATCAGCCCTGGCCATCAGTCTGTTGTCGTTGGCGACAATTCTGCTGTGGCGCCATGTCTCACGCCGCGTCCCTGGATCGTTGGTCGCGCTGCTGCTCTCCACCGCAGTGACCCAGCTGTTTCACTTGCCGGTCGAGACGATCGGCAGCCGGTTTGGAGTGATCCCCAGCCATCTGCCCGCCCCAACGCTTCCACCCATGGATCTGGCCATGATCCGCGCATTGGTTCCGACCGCGACGACGATTGCGCTGCTGGCCGGGATCGAAGCGTTGCTCTCCGCCGTCGTGGCTGACGGGATGATCGGCGGCCGGCACCGGTCGAACATGGAGCTGGTGGCCCAAGGGATCGCCAATCTGCTGTCGCCGATCTTTGGCGGAATCCCGGCCACCGGGGCGATCGCGCGGACCGCGACCAATGTCAAAAACGGGGGCCGCACGCCAGTCGCCGGGATCGTGCATGCGCTGACCCTGCTGCTGATCATGCTGTGCCTCGGGCGATGGGCGACGCTGATCCCGCTCGCGTGCCTGGCCGCCATCCTGATCGTCGTCGCCTACAACATGAGCGAGTGGCATTCGTTCCTTATGGTGCTGCGCTGCCCGCGCAGCGATGTAATCGTATTGCTCACGACGTTCGGCCTGACCGTGCTGGTGGACTTGACCGCGGCCATCCAGACCGGCGTGCTGCTCAGCGTCTTTCTCTTTATGCGGCGCATGGCGCTGGTGACCAACGTCGGGGTGATCCGGCAGGAGTTCGTCGACGAGGAGGAGCGGGACGACCCGAATGCGATCAGCTCCCGCGCGATCCCGCCCGGCGTGGAGGTGTACGAAATCAACGGGCCGTTTTTCTTCGGCGCCTCATCCAAGTTTCTCGAGGCGATGAACGAAGTCAGCAACGCGCCGAAGATGCGGATCATCCGGATGCGCAACGTGCTGGCGATCGATGCGACCGGGATCCATATCCTGACCGAGGAGTACAGCAACTCCACGCGTCATGGGATCGGGTTTATCCTGTCCGACGTGCATGCGCAGCCGCTGGTGGCGCTGGACCGGGCCGGGTTGCTCAGCCGCATGGACGCACGGGACGTCACCGGGCATATCGACGATGCGCTAGACCGGGCCCGCGAACGGCTGGGTTTGCCGCCGGTGCCGCGTCCGGCCCGATCCGTCCCGACGGTGGCGCGCGAATCCGGTCCGCAGGCTGCTGGCCCGGCGCCCGTCGCGTAAGTGAGTCGCCGTATTTTGCATTCAGCCATTGGCGAATGGTAAAATAGTCGCTCGTGTCGTGAACGAAGCGTGAGGGAGTCGTATGGCGAACGAAGCGGTGTTTAAACGCTATTCCGGAAACCCGATCATTACCGCCAAAGCTGTCCCGCGGGCCAACAGCATCCACAACAGCGCGGTCGCGAAGTTCGGTACAGGCTACGCTGGGATCTTCCGAGTCGATGAGCAGGACATGAACTTCACGCTCCACGTCGGGCACAGCCCGGACGGCATTCACTGGGACATCGAGCCGAACCGGCTCACGATGAAGAGCGATAATCCTGACGTGACGATGACGGACCACAGCTATGATCCGCGGATTACCAAACTGGGCGAAACGTACTACATCACCTGGTGCAACGCGGGTCCGCAGGGACCGTGCATCGGCCTGGCCGAGACGACCGATTTCAAAACGTTCCAGCAGCGGGAAAACCCGTTGGTGACCGCGAACCGAAACTGCGTTTTATTCCCGCGCAAGATTGACGGCAACTACGCGAGCTATCACCGCCCAAGCGACCGAGGTCATACGCCGTTCGGCGACATGTTTTACGCGACCAGCCCTGATCTGACCTATTGGGGCTGCCACCGATTTGTGTTCGGCCCGCGCGGCGGCTGGCAATCCACCAAGGTCGGCCCTGGTCCAGCGCCGATTGAGACCAAGGACGGATGGCTGCTGATCTACCATGGCGTGTGGACCAGTTGCAACGGCTACCTCTATTATGCCGGCGGGGCGCTGATGGATCTGGAACGGCCGTGGAAGGTGCTGTATCGGACGAAAGAGTATCTGCTGGCCCCGACCGAGCTGTATGAGCGGGTTGGTGATGTGCCCAACGTCGTGTTCCCCAGCTCGGCGATCGTCGAGGGGGACATGATCCGGCTCTACTATGGCTGCGCTGACACCTGCATCTCTATCGCCGAGGCGAAGCTCAGCGACGTCGTCGCCTTCGTGAAGACCCACAGCTTCACGAAGTGACCGTCACTTCCGGACCGGAAGTGACGGTCACTTCGTACGAGAGGCTATGAACCGAATCGCGCGGATTGGAATTCGGGTGGTCGCGTTTTTGCCAGCGCCTATCTCAGCGGCAAGTACGCGGACTCGCGCTGGGTCATTGGGCCGGTGTTCGGTGCGGTGGTCGTCATTTGGCAGGCCAGGTCGTGGCGCGAGCGGCTGGTTGTCCGAACTCTCGTCTTCATTGCAGCCTCAACGCTGATCTACGCATTCGTGTCCCACCTGATCTTGACCCCTCATCACGTCGATGATTCAAATGGGTTGGCGTTCTATAGCGGTGTGGGTGTGGGGACGGTGCTGCTGCCATGAGCCCCCCGGCTCTGTTATCGTCTCGGCTGGAGCCGCGCCTTGGTGGCAAGGTCTGGGACCTACGCGCTTTGGTGGATCGGGATGTGGGGTTTTGAGAAGCTTGACCTGTCCAGCGGACGGGCTCTTCTCAATCTTGCCTCGATCTAGCAAGCGGCCTCCCTGATCTGTAGGTTCGCTCCCATGCCGCGCCGGCAGCCGACGCAATAAATCGTGACTTGACAGAGTAGGGGAGTGCCCGGTACAATCATACCAACTGGTAGGTATGTTGATGAAGATGGCTGTCCAGGACGACGCGCCCACCAAGACCCGGCTGTTGGACTCGGCCCAGCGGCTGATGCTGGCCCAGGGGTATGCAGCCACCACGGTCGATGAGATCTGCGACGCGGCCAAGCTGACCAAGGGCAGTTTTTTCCACTACTTCGAGAGCAAGGAAGCGCTGGGTAAGGCGGTGCTGGAGCGGTTCTGCGCGTCGGCGCAGGAGCGGCACCAGACGTGCTGTGGGCGGCAGGCTGACCCGCTGAAGCGGGTGTACAGCTACGTGGACGGGATGATTCAGCTCTCGCAGGAGGGCGCGACTCAGGGTTGCCTGCTGGGGACCTTCGCCCAAGAGCTGTCGGACACCAACCCGCAGATCCGCTCACTGTGCGCCCAGGCGTTCGGGCAGTGGGCGAAGGCGCTCCAACGAGATTTAAGCGAGGCCAAGGCGGCGCATGCGCCAAAGGCCGCGTTTGAACCAAAGAGTTTGGCTGAATACATCATCGCGGTGGTCGAAGGGGCGCTGATCCTGGCCAAGGCCAAGCAGGATCCGCGCGTCGTGAAGGAGAGCCTCTCACATGTGCGCCGATACCTCGAGCAGCTCTTTAGAACATGACGGATGTTTTGTTGTGGGAAACGAATACCAACTAGTTGGTACTATTGGCCAACACAACACGGAGGTGCTAGAATCAAACAGGTGGAATGAAAGCGTGGAAGCAAGCCGGGTATCCAACAGAATCGGGAGGATGTGATGGGCGGTGAGTGTTCAGAAGGGTCTTGTGAGTCGAAGTCTTGCGGATCAGCGTGCGAGTCGTCGTGTCCGTGCGGGACGTCTGGCTGTAGCGGCGATCCGTTGGAGTGCGCCACCGGGATGTGGAGCGGGTCGTTTTTCCAGGCGATGAAGGCGGTCCAGGTGGACATTCTCAAGAGCAAGCTGCAGAAGGCGTGGGGCGCCAAGATGGAGAAGGCGGCCGACGCGGTGCTGGAGTCGATGCAGGGACAGTGGCAGGCGATGCTCGCGCAATCGCAAGCCAAGAGCGGCCTGCGCGAGCGGCTGCAAAGTCTTTGGCAGGAAGGAAAGTAGCTCACTTCCAGTGCTTGATCGAACGGCAGGCCAGGGGCGAGGACGTCCCTGGCCTGTTCGTCAGTAGAGAGGTCACAAACAATGAACGAGCGAATTGAGTCACACCAGACGTTGGGTCCAGAACCACAGCCAAAGTCAGAACCCTCCACATCGGATGTGGAGCTGTTGGACGCCTATTCTCAGGCCGTGATCGGGGCCGCGGATAAGATCAGCCCGGCTGTGGTCAACCTAGAGGTCAGCCGAGCGATGACCGCTCGATCGGCGACGCCCCAAGAACCGACAGGAGCTGGGTCAGGATTCCTGTTTACCTCAGACGGCTATATCTTGACCAACAGCCATGTCGTCCATGGCGCTGGCCAGATTCGCGCGCGCCTGTCAGATGGTCAGGAGCTGTCCGCAGATCTGATCGGCGACGATCCAGAAACCGATGTGGCGTTGGTTAAGGTCCACGCACCGCAGTTGTTGCCCGCCGCCTACCTGGGCGATTCAGAATCGATCCAGGTCGGACAACTGGCGATTGCGGTCGGGAATCCCTACGGGTTTCAATGCAGCGTCACGGCTGGTGTGGTCAGCGCCCTGGGTCGATCCTTGCGAGCGGTTTCAGGCCGATTGATCGAAAACGTGATTCAAACCGACGCCGCCCTGAATCCGGGCAATTCAGGCGGGCCACTGGTGACCTCGCATGGAGAGGTGGTCGGCGTCAATACCGCCGCGATTCTGCCGGCTCAAGGGTTGTGTTTTGCAATCCCGATCAACACCGTGAAATTTATCGTGGGCAAATTGATCCGGGATGGTCGGGTGACCCGTGCCTATCTGGGAATCGGCGGCCAGACCGTCCCGTTGCCTGTTCGGGTGGCGCGGTTCTATGGGCTGTCGACCCAGCGCGGGCTTGGGGTGATCACCGTTGAGCGCAACAGTCCGGCCGGGCAAGCCGGGGTGCGCGTCGGCGACATTATCGTGGGCTACGACGATCAGTCGGTGTCCGGGGTGGATGACCTCCAGCGACTGTTGACAGAACAACACGTCGGTGTGGCGACCACGTTGAGCCTCATCCGAGGGATCGAGCAGCTGCGACTCAGGGTCGTTCCAGAGGGCGCGCGCCCCGCGGCCGGCAGATGACCGACCGCGCGCTGACCGTGGCGACCATCGGGCATTCGACGCTGGGGCTCGACGAATTCATCGAGGCGATTCGTGCCCAGCAGGTTCACCGACTGATCGATGTCCGCACGATTCCACGATCGCGCCATAACCCGCAATTCAACCGTGACACGCTACCGAGCTCGTTGGTCGGTGTCGGGATCGAGTACGAACATGTGCCTGGCCTGGGCGGGCTGCGCCGGCCGGTGGCAGGGTCGAGCAACACCGGTTGGCGCAACGCCTCATTCCGCGGGTTTGCTGATTATATGCAGACGCCCAGCTTTGCGGAGGCGTTCGACCACCTGCTGCGGCGCGCGCAGGAGGTGCAGCTGTGTCTCATGTGCGCCGAAGCGGTGCCGTGGCGGTGTCATCGATCGCTGATCGCGGACGCCTTGGTCGCCCGCGGCGTGCGTGTGCGGCATCTGTATGGCGCCACGCGCGCCTCGGCGCATGAGATCCACCCCATGGCTCGGCTGGAGCAGGGCCGCGTAGTCTATCCTGCCCGCACGGCTTGACACGCGATATTTTTTATCGTATATTTTCAGTGATCAATGAAAGCTAATAATTCAATGAAACAATCCTGGCCGTTGGGAACACGGCTCCTCGACGCACTGCCCAGCCTGCTGCCGCCGCTTCAGGTCCGTCGAGAGCAGCGGGTACCCCCGGGCGGCACCCTACTGGTGGACGTGCTCACACCAGCCGGCCGCCGCCGCCGATTACTCGTGGATGTTCGCGCGGCGAACACGCCGAGCCGAATCCCTGAAGCGGTCGAGCAGCTGAAGCGTTCGGTGCAGGGCCGCGGACAGGGCTACCCGGTGTTCGCGTCCAGCTTTCTCAGCGCGCGGGCGCGGGAGATTTGTCGGGCGGCCGGGGTCGGGTATGTCGATCTGGCCGGCAACTGTCGGCTGCAGTTTGACGATTTCTATTGCGAGAAGACCGTGGAGCGCAATCCATTTGCCGGGCCAGGGCGTCCGGCATCGTTGTTTACGCCGGTCTCTAGCCGGATTGTCCGGGCCCTCTTGGAGCAACCGCGTCGCCGCTGGCAGGTGGCCGAGCTGGCGGCGGTGACCAGTGCGAGCCTCGGACAGACATCCAACGTGTGCCGGCGATTGGTGGACGAGGCGTATGCGCAGTGGGCGGATCGCCGCCTGCAGGTACGACAACCAGGCCCGCTGCTGGATGCCTGGCGCGAAGTGGCTGATCGGAATCACCTGGCACCGGTCGGCTATTACAGTTTTGAACAGGATCCTGATCGGCTGTTGGCGCGCGTTGCCGTCCTGGCGCGCCAGCATCACTGGCGGTATGCGGCCACCTCATTCAGCGCGACCCAGCGGCTCGCGCCGTTCGTGCACGGGATCGGCGCAGCCTACTGGTATATCGAAGACAGTGCAGCGATTCCACGATGGATTCGTGCCCTGGATCTGCGGCCGGTTGAATCTGGACCGAATGTCCTGCTCTTGGTTGCGTACGATCCTGGGGTGTTCTACCGCGCCACGACGGTAGCAGGCGTCACCGTCGTGGGCCGAGTTCAGGCCTACCTCGATGTGTGGCATGAGCCTGGTCGGGGCCAGGAGCAGGCCGAGTTCTTGCGCAAACACCTGCTGCGATACTAAATGGTGGTGACAGTTGAGCGCAGCGCGCAGTCGTACGGTCCTGGAGTCACCAGCGCCTCGAAGGCGGTGTTGCTTGAGCTGATGACCACGTTGCGCGCCTACCAGGGCGCGCTGGTACTGGTTGGTGGCTGGGTACCCTATCTGCTGTTGGAGCAGCACCGCCGGCCGGACGATCCGTTTGCGCATGTCGGTTCGATCGACATCGACCTGGCGGTGGACCCTGCCCAGGTGCAGCCGTCTGAGTATGCGACCATCGTGGAGCTGTTGCAGGCCCGCGGGTATACGCCGACGACCGATCGGCGTGGCGCACCGATCCTTTCCAGCCTGAACCGCACCGTCGCCTCGCCGGTGACCGCAAAGCCGTACGTGATCCGCGTCGATTTTTTGATTCCCCCGGATTCCACCGGGTCGAGAACCAGCAAATCGATACAGGTCCAGGACGATTTGTTTGCGCGAAAAACACGCGGGTGCGAAGCGGCGTTCCGGTATCAAACAATCTATGAACTGGCCGGCGCGTTGCCTGACGGCGGTGAGCTGGCGGTGCCGGTTCGGATGGCGGATGTGGTCGGGTCGCTGACGATGAAAGGGATCGTGCTGGGCGAGCGGTACCGAGAGAAGGATGCGTACGATATCTATGCGCTGGCCGCGCACTACCAGACCGGCCCAGCGGCTGTGGCCGAGGCGATCCGACCACATCTGCATGATCCGCTCATCGCTGAAAGTTTGCGTGCGATCCAGGCGGCGTTTGGCTCGCGCCAGGCCAACGGACCAGCCTGGGTGGCCAACTTTCTGGTCAGCTCGGTGTTCGCGGCGGAGCGGCAGCGCGTCATCACCGATGCGTATATGGTGGTCGGGGAGTTGGTGCGGCTGCTCAAGACGTAGATATTGCTCCAATTCGGGGACAGCCACCGATCTCTCCGGCACAACATTACGGAGATCGGTGGCTGTCCCCGAATTGACTATCGTGGCAAGACTCGAAAGCGCGGATCGAATCTTCGTGTTTGAGCGTCAGCCCGATATCGTCCAGCCCGTGGACGAGCCGTTGCTTGACACCGGCGTCGATCTTGAAGTGGAACGACAACTCCTCTGGCAGGTGCAGCGTGACCCGTTGCCGATCCAAATCGACCGTGGCTTCCAACCCAGTGTAGCGGTCCACCATCTGGAAGATCTCATCGACTTCAGCCGGTGACAGCTCGATCGGTAACAACGCGTTCTTAGCCGCGTTGTTGCGGAAGATATCGGCAAACCCTGGCACTCGAGTCGTCCCACGCTGCTGCCATGGAGCGATGACCGTCCGGATTCCAGCCTGCTGAATCGCCCACACCGCGTGTTCGCGGCTGGAGCCGCAGCCGAAATTGTTGCGCACCACCAAAATAGAGGCCGCGGCGAATCTGGGCGCATTGAGCGGGAACGCTGGATTGGCTGACCCATCAGGGCGGTACCGCCAGTCATGAAACAGATTCGGACCGAACCCGGTCCGAGCGATCGATTTCAAAAACTGCTTCGGAATGATCTGGTCGGTGTCTACATTGGCCCGATCCAGTGTGGCAATAATTCCTCGGTGCGAACGGAAAGAATCCATTAGCTCGGTGTGGGGTGTGGGGTCTGAGGTGTGGGAGAATGGACCGATCGCTGGGGAGACTTCAACGCATGAATGAGCGTGGCCAGTTTTCCAGAAATCCCGCCGCAAGATTTCTCGATCGCCGTGAATGGCCGGTGGTCAACATAGCCTAGTCGGGTTGAGAGCTTCAGGAGTGTGACAACCTCGAACAGGGAACCCCGCGCATTGTCAAAGAATTGATGTTGCTCCTTGACGTGAAATCGACCGCGTCCTTCGGCAATATTCACTGCCACCGATACAGCTGCTCGCCGCAACTGCGCTACAATTTGGTACACCGATTCGGCCCATTCCATGGAGTCTTGCCATACTTGAAGACGTTCAAAATTGTCTGTTGTTGAAGAACTGGCAGTTGTTTCCATCTCACACCCCACCCCTCACACCAAGGATGATGTTGGTTCCCACGTTCTAATGTCAACGAAATGACCGGCGACCGCTGCCGCCGCGGCCATCTCTGGGCTGACCAGATGGGTGCGTCCGCCTTTGCCCTGACGGCCTTCGAAGTTTCGGTTTGACGTCGAGGCGCACCGCTCGCCCGGCTTGAGCTGGTCTGGATTCATCCCCAAACACATGCTGCACCCGGACTGGCGCCACTGGCAGCCAGCGGCGACGAACACCTTGTCCAACCCCTCGGCCTGAGCCTGCGCGCGAACCTGCTGCGAGCCTGGCACGACCAACACTTGCACACCATCGGACACCTTGCGGTGTTTCAACACCCGAGCCGCGATCCGCAAATCCTCGATCCGGGCATTGGTGCAGCTACCGATGAACACCGTGTCGATCGGAATGTCGGTGATCGCTGTGCCAGGTGTCAGCCCCATATACGTCAGCGCCTGTTCAACGTCGGCACGGCTATAGCCTGGGACCTGATCCGGCTGTGGGATACGGCCGGTCACATCGACGACCATGCCAGGATTCGTCCCCCAGGTGACTTGCGGGGCCACCTCGGCAGCGTTGATCGTCAACGTCCGGTCAAACGAGGCGTCATGGGCTGATGGCAGCGTCTTCCAGAACGCGACCGCACGATCGAACGCGGCACCTGTGGGCGCGAACGGACGATCCCCATGCGCGAGGTAGTGGAAGGTGGTGTCATCCGGCGCAATCAGCCCGGCGCGCGCGCCAGCCTCGATGCTCATGTTACACATCGTCATGCGCGCTTCCATCGACAGCGACCGGACTGCCTCGCCGCAGTACTCCAGCACATACCCGGTCCCGCCAGCGGTGCCGATCATCCCGATGAGTTTCAGGATGAGATCTTTCGCGCTGACCGGCGGGATCGGCCGGCCGGTGAACTCTACCTTGAACGTTTTGGGCTGGGTCTGTGGTAAGCATTGCGTGGCCAGCACGTGTTCCACTTCCGAGGTCCCGATCCCGAACGCCAAGGCACCGAACGCCCCATGCGTCGAAGTATGCGAGTCGCCGCACACGATGGTGGTTCCAGGCAGCGTTAGTCC
>JAHFGT010000075.1 GCA_023247275.1 Candidatus Omnitrophota bacterium | reverse complement strand
CCAACGTTTCTTGTGTGGCGGCCAATGCCTCATGCGTCTGGAGAGACAGCAGCACCGCCTGTTGAAGCCGCGCAAACGCTGTATGACGCCGAAGGTATTCATAGGCGCAGGTTTCTAAGATGCCCGCTGCATCAAGTAAGGTCATTGCTGGGTCCACGATACTCCTCCTAACTCGGCTGTGCCCGTCCTTGCAGGACCACGGTCAAACTTGTGGTGCCATCCCCCGCCGTCACGTTTGGTCGATATTGAAAGGTATTTTCGAGAATAGCTTCCACTTTAGCAGCGCCAAAATCCAATACGTTGCCTTGTGGATCGGCCAATGTTTGCCACAGGGTTGGTGTCGTAATAGTCTCTAGCGTTCCCTGGATGCGGCAATTCCCTCCAGCTCCAAAGGTGCCCGTCACCATAACTGATTTATCAGGGTAGTCCGGTGCCTGCACGGGAGCTCCCGTATCCCCGTTGACCATCGGTCCCCAGGTAAACAGGACGATGCCGTGCTTCGGGGTGCGTGTCGTTGGAGTAATCACCGCCATCGTTATTATCCTTTACTTTTAGCGCCTGCGAGGGCGAAACACGGGGATATAAATGCCTTCATGCGGCTCTGGCGCAGGGGGGACACCAAGAATGCTGCTGATGTCCACCGACCAGTCCCGCGATGGGATAGTAATGCCGTGCCACCGTGGCCCATGTGGTAGCCACGTATCCGGTGCGGTGCCCGCCACGACAACGATGAGCGGAACCAGAAACGCCGTCTGGTCGCGCCCGGCAGGAATCCGGCGGCTCGGTATACGCTCGCTCATCGTCCACTGATCGATGGTTGTCGCCTCGAAGCCACTGATGCGCACGTCGGCCGTATTGTCGCGCTGCGATGGGCGCAACTGGTATTGCCGACCGAAAGACGGATACCATTGATCGATGGTAATCGCCTCGAAGCCACTGATGCGCACATCGGCAGTGTTATCCCGTTGAGCCGGGCGTAATTGGTACTGCCGGCCTGCACTTGGGTGCCATTGATCAATGGTAATCGCCTCGAAGCCACTGATCCGCACGTCAGCAGTGTTATCCCGCTGGGCTGGCCGGAGCTGGTATTGGCGGCCAGGTGCATACCACCACTGATCAATCGAAGTACTAGCGACTACTACGAGCTGCAACAGCTCACTCGATTGTGCCCGTTGCGGAATCACCAGTTGATATTGCCGCCCCTGGCTAGGGTGCCATTGATCAATCGTGATCGCCTCGAAGCCACTGATGCGGACGTCGGCGGTCATGTCTCTGCCAGCAGGCCGCAGCTGGTACTGCCGACCGAGGGAGGGATGCCATTGATCAATCCCGGTGCCCCCAATCGTCAGCAGCTGAATGAGCACCGATTCTTCACGCCTGGCCGGACGGAGAGGGAAATTCCGTCCCTGACTCGGCCCCCATTGGTCAATGGTGATCGCCTCGAAGCCACTGATGCGCACGTCGGCCGTGTTGTCGCGCTGGGCAGGCCGCAACTGGTACTGCCGGTGCAAGGAGGGATGCCATGCGCCAGGACCAATGCCAACGTCCGTATAGCCGAGCCACTGCGTATAGTCACGATTAGCAGGCCGCAGTTGGTATTGACGGCCAAGTGACGGATGCCAGTCCCTCAGACCCGTTGCCGCAAAGGGCTGCGGCTCGAACATAGCCGTATAGGGCCGGTTCGGCGGCCGAACCGGCAAATTGCGTCCCTGCGAAGGCAACCATTCCGGTACTGTCTGTGCCACTGCCGCAATCGCCGGCAGCGGCGCGGTATATTCAGGGTAATGGCTATACCGTGGCATCTACAGCCCCAACGCCTGCAACAGGCGAGCCCGCGCCCATTCCCGCTGCAATTTCTTTTCAAAGGGTTCGCACGATTGACACCGGATACTCCCGCAGGTGATCTGCCCACACATTGTACACCATCCCCGCGTCATGCCAGACCCTGGACGAATGCGAAAATGCAAGCCGCAGTGACAGCATTGCGCTAAATCAAACTCCTCAAGCACGGCGTCATCCGGCCCGGTGAGGATCGAGTAACTTGCAGTTTGTCGCCTTGTACGGTGCAACAGATGCATCAGACTGGATTCCCCATGCTTTTCAACCACAGTGCCAGCGGCGCTAGATCCTGGCGATGGCTACAGATCGTCGTCCACGGCGTGCCGCGCTTATCGACCACGTGCCAGCGGAAGCCGTCAAGGAGTCCTCCGTACTGATAATAATCAGTCGTACTCGGCTGCGTATCATGGACAATCAACATCTCTGCCTGCCGCTGAAGCAACGCCACGCTATGGGCGCGATGTCCCGCCGTTTCGTCAATCAGCGCCACGCTCCACTCCTGCTGCATCAACGCCTCATCAGCCCCTTGCCACGATGGAAAGCACCGGATGACGTGCGAAGGACTTTGCAGGGGCGCAAAATATTCGACCCATTCTGCCTGATCATCAAAGCTCACAAGCAGGCGATTATCCTGTGTGCAAAGCCGGTGAAGCAACGGCGTACTTTCGACGCCCATGCCCAGTTCCAGAACGGGGCCGGTCGTGTGCTCAATACACCAGGCGAGCACATCCGCATGCGAGCCTTGCCCAGAGCGGCCCACGCCATGCTGCGACAGGCTGCCGGTCGTATCCACAAATTTGACCCACTGTCCCTGCGCATCCCGCGTTGGCCAGACGACCATAGGCGTGATATGGCCAATGGTCGTTTCCAAATCGACGTAGACGCGGAAACCTGCCCGCTGAGCCTTCCGCTGAAAATACAGGTCTTCCGAAAGATCGTCCGTTCTGAGCTGCCCAATCTCAAAATAGGGTTTCGTCAACGCGGCAAAGACTTCACGGCGGATGAGCAGTCCCGAGCCGCCAGTCGCGCAGACTTCATGCAGGCCACCAGCAGGGAGACTCTCAGTCGGCCAGGGGAGATAACTGCCATCTGGAAGCCGCTCACGGTACAGCACGGGATGGAAAGGAGGCTTGCGATGCAAGCAGAGTGGCGCCACAAGGGAGACCTGATGGTTGAGCAGCTTCAGCAAGGTATCGGGCGTGAAGACTTGATCATCGTCGATCCGCCATACCCATTCGCCATGCAACAGGTCGATACCGTCATTGAGATTCCTGGCGATGTTCGCGCCAGTGTTCCAGGTAACGACCGTTCCGGCGGGACGAATCAACCCAAGCAGCGAGAGGGAGAAGGCGGCATACCGGCTTAAATCGCTCCCGGCAATCAAAATCGTGCCGGGAGGGTGCCCATCGACGCACGACGGGGCATCGTTCATATGGTACTCCCTTTCCCAAGGAGGCCGCGCAACCGATCATTCTCTTGCTGTTCTTCCGTCAAACGAGCCCGCACTTCGGCAAGAATCGTGGCGATATCCTCAGGCCCAAGGGGGGTACGTTGCAATTCTTCCATGAGGGCGTCACGCGTCTTCCGATCACTGAGATAGGCGGAAAAGTCTTCCCGACAGGAGGCAGAACAACATCCCTGGATAACTGTCATCACGGGCCAAAATGGCAAGCCGCACCAGTCGCACACCACCGGCACATGCTCAGTCGTGTGCGGCAATCCCCCGGCCCGTTTCGGCGAGGGAATCTTGCCAAAATCCCATTCAAAGCGATTCCCCCCACCGCGATAGATGCCAGTGAGAACGGGCTTCTGCGGACGTTCCATTATTCGGCCCACATCAGCGTTGTATTCATGTTCGGCGTGCCACCATGGCCGATGGTCCGCAGTCCCATACCGGCAGTAGTAGACGCCAGGGCTTTCGGCTCGAAGTTCGGGTTCGCCCACCACTGAAAGGTCGCCTGCTGGTTCAGCGGAATCATGAGAAAGAGATTCCCATAGGTCGGCTCCGTCGTAAATGTGCCACCAGTTGCTACGACAACCGGCGTGGCAATTTGTGCGACGTCGACTTCAGTTAATGCCGTGCCACCGCCCACCGTAGCGGTCGTGGCGGCCAGGTTGAATTCCCCTGCCAGGTTTGCAGGCGTTGCATCAGAACCCAACACTAAATGGTTGAGTTCTGCACGCGCCGCTGCGGTGGATTGAAGGTGACAAATTGTCAGATTGGTACCAGCGGCTGTTTGGTGAGATACCGTTGCACGGGACATAGTAGCAACTCCTCATGAGAAAGTACTTGGTTAAAATGGTACAGCCCAGACACGTTGTACCGCCAACCGATTTGGCGCGA
>JAHFGT010000034.1 GCA_023247275.1 Candidatus Omnitrophota bacterium | reverse complement strand
GCGTCCTGCACCACGTGATTCAGGGCCCGGCCGCCTTGCCGGAAGGCGGCGGCGCCGATGAAGGGGACGGCGAGCATCACGGCGGTAAAGGCCCGCTGGCCTGCGGTGAGGGGTTGGCCGGTGAGCACATCAATCCCGGTGACGACGCCCGCCAGATCATAGAAGTCGCTGACGCCGGGGATGAAGGAGGCGACGATGCTCGCTCCGCCAGCCACCAGCGGGTTCGTGGCGAATCCCGCCCACCGTTCGCTGAGCGAGGGCCGCTGGGGTGGCGCGCGCGCTGGTGCGGGCGCGGCCTCGGCCGGCTTGGGGTTCTCTGACCCTGCGATGGCCGTGTAGGTTGCGAGCCCGATCCCGATCCCAATTTCAGGATCTTCCGGGAACGCCACGATCAGGATGATGGCAACCACGATGGCCACAGCAGCTGCCACGAACTTCCGCAACCACCCATAGCCGCTGGGATCAATGAGGTTGATGGGGTTATTCCGGCAGTAGCTGTACCGGTTGAGATCTTGGGGATCGCCCGGGCGTTGGATCGTCGGATCGGCGGAGAGGAACCGGCCCAGCGCGGGGTCATAGTACCGGGCGTGGTAGAAGTACAGCCCACTCGAATCCAGCCGCTGGCCGGTGAATTTCTGGGGGACGTTGACGGGGCCAGCGCGCTGGCTGGTGGCGCCGAAGGGCAGGTAGCTGACCCGCTCCACGACCTGGCCGGTGGAATCACTGACCAGGCTGGTGGAGCCCAGATGATCGCCATGCAAGAAGCGCAGGGTGGTGGCTTCTTTGGTGGCCACGCGCTGATCCCCCGCAAAGAGTCCTTTGGTCTTGACGCCGGTAGGACTCAGCTCATACAGCTCGCCCAGAAACCGGGTAGTGCCGGTGGAATCGGTAGCGGTGATCCGGCCGCCATCGCCGTCATAGGCATACGTGAAGGTATTGGTACCCTTGACCAACTTGACCAGCCGGTTGTCGGCATCGTAGGTCAGCGTGGCAGCGGTCGTGTTGGTCGCCTTGTTGACCCGCTTGATGAGATTCCCATTGGCGTCGTAGCTCAACGTCTCGGTGGGAGTGGCGGTCACGGCATGCGGCTTGGTGCCGGTGACCCCATAGCTCATCACGACCCCTTCCTTATTCGTGAGGTTCCCGATCGCATCATAGGCATAGGCTTTGGGGCCATACGCGCCCTGGGCCTGGAGCAATCGGTCAAGGGCGTCGTACGTGAAGGTCTGCGTGTTGGCTGGCGCCAGCTGGTCGGTGATCTGGGTGACGTTGCCCACCGGATCGAATCCATACGCGAGGTCTTGGAGCTTCGTGCCCCCGGCGGTCTTGGTGGTCAGGGTGCGCAGGCGCGCGGTGGTCTGATCATAGCCATAGTCGGTCGTGATCCCATTGCCGGCGCGTTGCTGCAGCAGCTGCCCAGCGGCGTTGTAGGCCATCGATTGAATGATCGGGAGCGTCGTGGGGGGCGCGCCTGCGCTGGTCGAGCCGAACAGGTTGACCGTCTCCAACCCGCCCTGGCCGTTGTAGGTGTACGTAGCCTGCTCGCCGTCTGGGTAGGTCAGACTGGTGATCCGGCCCAACAGATCGTACGTGCGGCTGATGGGGTAGGTGGTGCCACTGAGGCTCTTGGTTTCTTTGGTCAACCGGCCCAGTAGATCATATTCGAACGTCGAGATACTCGCCGAGCTGGTGACCTTGGTCAGGCGCCCTTTCGTGTTGGGCTTCAGTGAATCGTCGTAGGTGTAGGTGACATTTGGGGTGGCCGCCACCGTGCTGCCTAATGGAAGGGTGTAGCTTTTCTGTGTGAGGCGATTGAGCTCGTCATACAGAAACATCGTCGTGACATTCCGGGCATCGGTCTGGCTGGTCAGATTATCGACCGCATCATAGCTGTAGCTCCAGCTGCCCATATCCGGGTCGGTCATGCTTAACTTGCGGCCCAGCGAGTCGTAGCTGAGGGTCGTCGTGTTGCCCTTGGCATCGATGACCCGCAGCAGATGCCCCAGCGAATCGTAGGCGTAGGTGGTAGCGAGCGGATTGATTCCTATGAACTCCTCAACGAGCATCAACTGGCCATGGGCATCCCCGGTCTGGCGGGTGGCATGGCCATTGGCATCGATGACCGTGGTCACGCCATCGTTATAGCTCGCGGTGGTGATCGCCCCATCCGGTGCAACGGTCTTGATCAGCCGACCCAGCGGATCATAGGTGGACTGGGCCGGGGGCGCGAGATTGGGAACGACCGTGTGCGAAACATAGGTCGTCGAGTGGGTGTCGAGATACGGGGCCCACTGCTTCGCAACCAAGCCACGACTATTCAGCTCCACCGCGCCACCGACCACATCCTGGGTCGGATCCTCGGCCGGAGCCCGGGTCTGGATCACCTGGCCCAGGCCGTTGGTGAAGCTGGTCGTGCACAGCTGGTCTGGCTTGCCGGACATAATGCGTGCACAGGTCGTGGTCTTGGGCGTTGGGGCGGTGGACAGATCATAGATGGACTGGAGCGACGGCAACGCACTGGTGTCGGTGGGCCCAATGATCTTGGTGACCCGACCGAACACATCGAACTCCGTCGCCGTAGTCACCCCATTCGGATCGGTGGTACTCGTGGGCTGGCCCCAGCGCGGATCATAGGTCCATTGGCGGGTGTGGCCCAGGGCGTTCGTTAACTTGGTGACATACGTGCCGGTCGGATCGTACGCGCTCTTCGTCACGCGGCCCAGGGCATCGGTGACCGTGACGACCTTGCCGGAGGCGTTATAGCTCAGCGTGGTCGCCAGCCACTGGCTGGTCGGCCGATCCAGCCACTCTTCTTCTTTCGTGAGCTGGCCCTTGGTCGGGATGGCCAACGAATCCGCCGCCCCGTCGTAGGTGAACCGCCGCTGCGCGATGACGACGTTGGCGGAATCCAGCGTCTTGATCGAGCTGGGCAGCCCGAGAATCCAGGTCGTGGTGTTCGGGACGTAGGTGGTGACCGCCGTGCGCTCATCGCCCACCAGGGGCGGGTAGATCTGCCCGTCGTCAAGAACCTGGGTCACATTCCCGAAGTCGTCATAGGTGAACCGTTGGCGGGTCTGCTTGACACTGGAATCGCCGTCATAGAGAAACCTGTCCGTTTGATCCAGGGTGACAAAGTGCACGCCGGGGAGCACATCTCGAGAGCTCCAGGTCTGCTCGGTCTTGGTCCAGAGCGCATTGGTGGAATCCCAGACCACTGTTTTTGAGGGATGGCCTTTGAGCTGAGCGTCCTGCAAGAAATCAGTGGCGGTGACGGTATCCAGCGCATCGCGGACTTCGACATGGCCGAATCCGCGGAATTCTCGGTCCGCGTAGCGTCCGGTCGTATAGCTGTACCGGGTGGTATAGCTATTCCCCAGCCCATCGTTGACGGTCACCTGCTGCACGACCGGAATGACGAAGGGAAGTTTCGAATCGGTCTGCTGGGCAGAGAACTGATACATCAGCGTGGTGGTTCCACCAATCCCGTTGGTGAGTTGGCTGAAGACATCCGCGGCCTGACCTTGCGATTGGGCGACGACAAGTGTGGCGGTGGCGCGATGGAACACCACTGGGTCCAACAGCCCATCACCATTGAAATCGGCCAGCGTGAACTGATCTTGGGCGGTGGGCTGGGCGAAGATGACCAGGACCTGGTTGGTTGGCTCGAAGGCCAACCCCAGACACCGGGCATAGAGGATGTTCCCGGTCAACGGATCATAGGTCACGAGGTCTGCGAGTCCATCGCCGTCCAGATCGGTGGCGCTGGTCGGTGTCTTGGCAAATCCTGTCCGTCGTAGGGCAGGGGCTTCCCACCCCCGGCCGGTCGCGTACCGGGTCCAGATATCGCCAGCCGGAGTCTTGATTCCCAGATCGGTCAATCCATCCCCGTTGAAGTCTCCGGTGATGGGTTCGTCGCCGGCACCCCAGCTCGGCAGCGTCAGACGTGTCGTGGGAACGAAGGCTCCGGTGGGACTTGCGAGGGCAAACTGCCACTGGCCGGTGGAGGGGGTGACATTCGCCACATCGATCCGGCCGTCGCCGTTGAAATCGCCAGTGATCGGGCCGGTGGTCGGGAACGACAGTTCTCGGCTGCGATCAATCTGAAAGCCGCTGCCGGTCGATAGCGCGAACTTCCAGACGCCATTGCCGACTAGGCCAACGTCGGTCAGACCGTCGCCATCCCAATCTCCGATGAGCGGACTGACGTCCGGAGTGCCAAAGTCGCGCAGCCACTCGGTCGAGTTGCCGTTGGCGAGGTAGGTATTGCGGATGACGGTCCACAGGCCGGTGGCCGGATTCCAGCTGATCCGATCACTGACGCCGGAGCCATCCACATCACCGGTGAGAAAGACTTGCGTGCTACTGTGATCACTCTGAGCCATCGCATAGGTGGGCATGGCAGAGCCTTGGTAGGTGAAGCTCACCGGCGGTAGGGTACTGACGCCATCGCTGCCCACTTGAGTGATTGTCTGCAACAGCGACCGGCCGGTCCGGGGACTAGAGGTGTAGCTCAGGTCATACCGGCGGACCAACGTCAACAATCCATTCACCGTGGTCTGGACCTTGATCTGCTGCAGCCGCTTGGCCAGCGTGCAGCCAAAGCTGGCCGGCCGGAAACTGGTCTCGCGATCGGCGCGATCTTGCAGGAGAAAATCAATCTGGCTGGCCGATGGCAGGACACTCGGGTCGTGCGCCGTATAGCGAATCTGGCTGAGGTACCGCTCATCCTCGTCGACGACATAGCTCAACGTCATGCTGTTGCCATCGACGTCGAGCACCTTCTCCACCAGCCAGCGGAAGATAAGCCCATTTTTCTGGACCTGAGCTGTCGGCGACACCCCGAAGAAGTACCGGGTCCCACTCTTATCCGTCACCTCCCAGCCGGCTGGGCTCTGCGCGAGGATTCGCAGAAAGGCGCCTTCATCTTTTAATCGATACGCCCCTGAGCCGGTCTGCACCAGCTCTGAACTGACGCCTTGCATCGACAGGGTATAGACATCGCCGGCGCCATACGTGGGTGGCCCTTCTTTGGTGGAGATCTCGATCGAGCCGACATCCAGATCCCAGCCCACGCCGACCCAGCTATTCCGGCTCGTCGACGAATAGGTGAGCGCCAAGCTGGGCTGGAGTCCGCGCCGGCCGGGTGGCACGACAATCGGGATGCTCGTGGTCGCCCGACCGGTAAACAGATCCGGTTGAAAGCTCTGGATGGCGGTGATCGAGGGGGGCGGCACACGGCCGGCTGAGGCGCCTGCGTTGGCGGCCTGGGCATGCGGCGGCAGGGCCAGGTGGGTCACCAGGACGCAAAGAGCTAGGAGGATGGAGACGGTTCGCTGCCACCGGCTTGGCGGTCGAGGCATGAGGGGTTGCTCCCGCGTTGGCAAAGCCCGCATCGCTACGGCGATGGGCCATCACAACGACTGATGAAGAACACCGTGTTCGAGCAGGCGTGCGAGCGTGGGACAAGCGCGGGGTGTGAAGCGTAGCGTGGTCAAACAGCGCAGCACCTACCGCATAGTCACACCGCCATGCGGATGGCCGTCACCGTAACCCTACCATAGAGCAGGCAGCGGCGTCAAGCTAAATTTGTTTAAAACGTAAATAACTACTGACGGAAAAGAAACCTCGATTGACCCTTATACCGTCTAGGATCGTCAGATGTTGCCTGGCTGTTTGCTGAGTGGCAGCGACAGATCGAAGGTCGTGCCTTTATCCGGGACGCTGGACAGGGCGATCGTGCCGCGGTGGCGCTCGATGATGCCTTTGACGATCGCCAAGCCTAACCCCATGCCTCGCTCTTTGGTCGTGAAGAACGGGTCCCAAATCCGCTGCTGATTTTCCGCCGAGATTCCAGCCCCAGTATCCTGCACTCGTAGCATGAGCCGGCCTCGCTTGGCCCAGGTCGTAATTTCCAATTGCCCACCGCTGGGCATCGCCTCAAGGCTGTTCAGGCACAAGTTCAGCAACACCTGCTTGAGCTGGCGCACATCGCCTTGGATTAAGAGGCCGTCTGACTCAAACCGCATCCGCACGTCGATCCCCTGCCTCAGGCAATGGTTCGATAATAGTGTGAGCGTATCGTCCACCAACTTCGGCAAATGCACTGGCTCCAGTTGAAGCGGCGCAGGCTTGGCAAAATCAGACAGCTCCACGACGATGCTATTGATCCGATCGATCTCGCTTTGGACGATCCGGAAAAACTTCTCGCGAAAGGTGGGATCGTTGTACTTCTCTGGTAAGTACTGCGCGAACGTTTTCACCGCCGACAGCGGGTTTTTAATTTCATGCGCCAACCCGGCAGCGAACTGCCCGATGACCGCCAGCCGTTCCTGGCGCACCAGCCGCTCTGACGCGGCTTTGAGTTGCTCATTGACCTTCAGCAGCTCGTCATACGACAGCGCATTCTCGATGGCCATCGTGGCTTCGTTGGCCAGCGTCGAGAACGCGTGCAGGTCGTCGTGAGAATACGGCATGCCGGACAATTTGTGCCCCAGCGCCAAAAACCCGATCAGCTGATCCTCGATCAGACCAGGGATCACCAGCGCAGCACCCATCTTGTTGAGCTCGGCCGGAATGTCCGGATGAACCCCCTGGCCTGGCATCTCCTCAGTCAGCACCTGTCGGTGCTCAATCAACCATGTGATTAATGGATGCGTCCGGTCCAATCGATAGCGGGATTGCGTGGCCAGTCGGTTCGGCCCATAGCTGGCGTGCAGGACGTACTGCTCAGTCACCTTATTCCAGATAAACAGCGAGGCGTGCGTGAGCTGCACCGACCGGCTGACGATGCGCGTGATCAATCGAGACAGTTTCTCCACATCTCGCACGCGGGTCATGCCGCGCGCGGCGCGTTGCAGCGTCAATTGATACCGTCGCTGGCCGCGCAGCAGCTGGGCTTCGACGCGTCGCCACACAAACGTATACTCGAGCGGCCCCCAATGCGCTAACAACAGGCACACGCCCAGCGGCACCAACCACCAGGAGCTGCCCAGCCATGCTTGCAGCACATCTTTGCCCCACCAGCCGACCAACAACGGTGCCCCGATCTGCGCGCCGTAGGTGGCGGCCAACATGCTGGCGCGTGTGACAGCGAGTTTGAAATCGAGCGCGTTGCCTTCGATGATCGCGCACGCGACGCTGACCAGCAGCACCAGCATCGCGCCATTGACCAGCGGCGCGACGACCAAATTGTACGCCGGCACAAACTCCAATAGCCCGATGAGCAGACCGATGTACGATCCAAGGAAGGCGCGGCGCAGCCGTAGCCCGAGAAATGGAATCGGCTCGGCCGCTTGGAATCGAAACAGCAGCCAATGCGCGCGGCCGACCACCACCGCGAAGAAGATCGCGAACAACCCATACCGCCAGGCCGGCACCGACTCAAACGCGATGGGCGAGTCGACCCAGCGCTGATGCACGCCCCACGCGAGCGCCGCGGTAATGGGATAGCACATCATGAGCCAGAGTCGATGAGCACGAACGCTCCGGCTGCACACCGTCGCCAGGTGAAGAAACATCACTGGCAGGAACACCATGATGGTGTTGAGCTCGCACGCGAACAGCACTGGGGATGAGCCGCGAGTCTCGATGGTCCAGAGTAACAGCATCATCGCCCAGGCCCCGATCAGCCCGGCGCAGAGCGCAAAGGATCGGGTCAAGCCGGATCGCGAACTCTTCATGAGTAGAAGGCCGGCCAGGCCCCAGGCCCCAAGCGCGTTGATCAGACTCATCACCAGCGACAGGTATTCCATACGATTCTCAGCTCATAGTCGTCGGTAAACTCGGTGTGGCCAGCGGCAATACCAGCGACATCGTGGTGCCAAAGCCCGGTCGGCTGTCGCACGAGATCCGGCCGCCATGGTCTCTGATAATTCCCTGCACCACACACAACCCCAAGCCGGTGCCGGTGGGTTTGGTCGTGAAGAACGGCTCAAACATCCGCGCCAGGCTTTCCGGCGACATCCCAACCCCGTTGTCCTGAATCTCCACGCGCAGCTCGGCGCCGTGCACGGTCGTCGAGACATCCAGCTCCCCATGGCCGTTCATCGCTTGCAGGCTGTTCAGGAGCAAGTTCAAGAACACCTGCTTGAGTCGCTGAGGATCGCCGAGGATCTGCCCCTGGCCTGCGTAGCTGCGGCGGACGTTGACCTGCTGGCGCATGAAATCGTTGTTCATGAACTCCAGTGTCTCATCCAGCAATTGCGTGACGCTGACCGGAGTGAGCTTGGGCGGCTGCGGTTTGGCGAACTCGAGCAGCTGCTGCACGATCAGATTGATTCGCTCGATCTCTCCACCGACGATTCGTTTGAACTTGGCGCGGAACTCAGGATCGGTGTAGTTGGTATCCAGATACTGCGTGAACGTCTTGATCGACGCCAGCGGGTTTTTGATCTCATGCGCCAAGCCAGCGGCCAGGGTCGCCACCGCCTTCATCTGCTCGCCCTTGCCGACCTGGACCAGCAACTGTTCGCGCTGGTCTGCGAGTTCAGTCGGCGTAGCCTTAAACAGTGCGCGGTCAACACGCGTCTGAATCCAATTACGTATGGGGTTAAAAAATATAGCGATGAGGAAGGCAACGACAACGGTAGCAATTAACGATCGGTACCCGAAAAATCCCTTAAACCCCCATTCGACGATGAGCACAGCAACCAAATAGGTTGCAGTGATTCCTCCAATTAGAACTGAATAAACTAGGCCACGGCTAATGACCACCCGAATATCCATTAGTCTGTGCTTAACAATTGCATAGGAGATAATCGCGGTATACAAGAAGGTCAAAAGACTTGGGTAGGGATTGAATGGAACGTCGTAGACGAGGAAGAATGTTGTTGAGCCACACAGGTAACCGGTAATCGTAGCTACCAATACCCATTTGATCTGATTTTGTCGCTCCTTGGTCTGACCAACTAGGTGTTTTAGCAGTAGTGCGTGCGAATAAATTGCCAGAACAAAAAATTCGATGGTGAAAACAACAAACAGCGGTCCCGGATTTACATAGTTGCGAAAGATAAGCTTCGGTGAAACGCTTCGTACGAACCAAGGAGTTAGGAAGAAGCCGGCCATAGCGATCGCGAATGCGTAGCTAGTAATTAGAGGAACGTTTGATCGGGCGGGTCGCTCAATTAACGCAAGACAGAAATGCGTGAAAAAAATAGGAATGAAGACAGCTGCATAGTTGGCGATACGTGCACTCAGAATTGCCCGTCCATGGCCTTCTTGAAAAAAATATATGCCGTCCCATGAAGCCCAGATGGCTACTGCGAAGCTCATCAGTGCCCAAGTCACATTGATTCTGGACCGTGGGTTCTTCCAGAGTACAAAAATGCCTAGGCTGACCCCGGTCAAAGCTGTCAAACCATAGCAGGCATGGTACAGAATTTCCCACATCTTCCCTATGTCACCTGTTCAGTCGTACGTTCGGTCTACGAGCCGGCGCCAGTAGTTGTCAGAGCCGAGCGGACGGCGAGGAGGACTTCGTCGCGCTCGAACGGCTTGGGCAGATAGTCTCGGGCGCCCAGCTTGATCGCCTCCTGGGCCAGCTCTACGCTCTGATACGCGGTCAGCACGATGATCGGCGGGCGGGCTCGGCTGCCGTTCAACCGCCGCAGCACCTCAAGCCCATCGACCTTCGGCATCTTGATATCCAGCAATAACAGCCCGACCGACTCCTGCTTCAACTTCGCCAGCGCCTCTTCCCCATCCTTGGCGAACACCAACTCGTACTGCTCGCCCAGGATGAGATTGAGTGATTCACGAATGCCTTCCTCGTCATCGGCGACGAGTATCCGCTGCTTCGACATTTTCCCTCCTTTTCGCTACAACACTGGCGGTGTGGTCACGCACAGGCACTTGGTCACTGATTTGCCGGGGTTGCGGAAACTGTGCGGGATCGACGCGTCCAGATACAGGCTGCTGCCCCGCTTTAGCAGGTGTGTTGCCGTGCCGACCTTGGCTTCGACCGTGCCCTCTAACACATACAGAAACCGCTCGGTGCCGACCTTGGCTTCCTCCCGATGGGTCGAGCCGCCGGGTTGGATGGTGATGATAGTCGGCATCAGCTTCTTCTTGAGGATCTCGGTTGTGAGCATGGCGACCGACGATTTGCCGGCTTCATGGACATACACCTCGCTGCGCTGCGACGAGGACTGAACGCTGACCCCGCCTTTGATGCGCGCTTCCTCGATCCCAGCGTACAGCTCAGGCAGCTTGACGCCGAGCGCGTTGGCCAGGCGCATATGCGACTCCAACGTGCCGGTCATCCGGCCGGTCTCGATGCGGGAGATCGTGGCGATATCCACCCCAGAGCGCTCGGCCAACTCGACCAGGGTGATGTCCTCGTCGCGGCGGATCGCGCGCAACTTGGCCCCGATGGAGCTGGCTGGGTGGACGGCTGACAAGGTGAGCCCTGGTCGAGATTTGGCCGGCCGGCCGGCGTGCGTCGGACTAACTGGACTCATGCAGCGTACTCCTTATGCAGTCCCACGAGCTCTGCCGTGGGGCGAAACCCTGAGCGAGCGCTACAGCTCCTGGCCGTGGCGCGCGTCGAACGGGTCGCGTGGCTGTCAATCTCGCCCTGAACCCTCCTACATCCTTACCCCAAGTGTGCCATAGCTTTCTGCGATCGGCAAGGCCGATTTACATTTTTCTCAATGACATCTTGACGCCGGCGCTCGGCATCTGGTATTGTTGATTATGTAAATTACGTTTTCATATCAGACATCGCTCGGAGGGCCACGACGAATGGACGACCACGGAGCAACGAGACGATGCACCAGCCCAACGCCCCGCCTGCCCCGCTACCGGAGCCTCCGATGATCGCGCCACATCAGCTGGCCTGCGCCGCCCAGCAGCACTGGATCGTGGGCTGGTGCCGAGAGCGGCATCTGCGCTTGGTCACGCTGTTGCCGCAGCGGCAGCAGGATCAACGTGGATTCCGGTTTGCCGATGAGTCCGGTCAACTCTATTTAGGGGTGATGTTCGCCGATGGGCGCATCGAGTCGCATGGACCTTGAGCCGATGTTCAGCATCGTTCGCCTGATCAAGCACGACGGGGCCGGGCCGCTGCGCGCGTTCTGCGATGTGGCGGTTGGGCCACATCTGCTGATTAAAGGAATCCGGGTCATCAAGGGTCGCGGTGGGCTGTTCGTCAGCATGCCGCGCCAACTCAGCAAGAACGGCCGGTGGTATGACGCGGTCGTGCTGCGCACCAAGGAGTCGCGGGATCGATTCATTGAGCTGGTCCTTGATGCGGTCGAGCAGCAGTTGTCGGCTCCCACACCCTGCGAAGCCAACACGGAGAGCGCCGATGTTCAACGCGCATGATCTGATGGTCGAAGCCGCAAAGGCGTACGCGAAGCGCTGGTGCGCCCAGCGGGCGTACGAATACGTGGGCTTCTACACCCTCCCCAACCGGCTATGGGAGTTCGAGTTTATCGACGAGCAGCAGCGCAAATGCCGCGCAGCCCTCTGCCAACACCCGGTCGGCGAGGCGGTCAACCGGGTCAGGGTGCTGGTCTGATGCGCCGCAACAATCGGGGCAGCATTATCCTACTGACGCTGTTGGCGGTGAGCATCTCCGGCCTGCTGGCGACCGTCAGCCTCGAACGCACCATCCATGACTATCGCCTGGCCCAGATCAGCGTGGCAAACGAGCAGGCGTTTCAAGCAGCTGAAGCCGGCGTCATCGATGCCATTGTGAGGCTTCGAGTCGATTGGGATCAGTGTGGGGCTGGAACAGTTCCTGGCAGCTTGCCAGCTCAGGCGATCACCTCATATACGATCACCTGCGACGCCTGGTATCAGCGCACGATCACCAGCACCGGCCAGTCCCATGGCCGCGTTCGGTCCATTGAGCGCATCTACATCTTCGATCCCACCGGCGCTCCGGTCTTCTACCGGCTGGTCCTCTGGCGCGAAAACTGATCAAGACGCATCCCACAACCTTGGAGGGTTGACCATGCAGCGTCGACGGATCATCTCGAGTCTTACCGCGGTCGCCGTGTTCCTCAGCCAGCTCGCGCTGTCACCTCACGCGAATGCCGCGCCCACCCCTGTCTCTGGTGCCGCGCGTCTGTTGCCGCCGCCGTCCATCACCCAGGTCCAGAGCTTTCAACCGGACCTGTTCACGGGTCGAGCGACTACCAGCATTCCGATTGTTGTCCCGCCAGGCCGGCGCGGCATCCAACCCAACCTGTCACTCACCTACTCTTCGACCAGCCGCAATGGGTGGCTTGGCGTGGGCTGGAGCCTTGAGCTGGGCGGCATCGAAATCTCCACCAAGGACGGTCCACCATCCTCTAGCGCCGATGCCTTTAATCTCGTTATGCAAGGCGTCCATTCGGAACTGGTCAAGGTCGGGCCAGGCTTGTATCGAGCGAAGGATGAGACCGCATTTCTGCGAGTGCTATCCCAAAGCCCAACCGGCTGGGAAGTCACCGATCGCACCGGCACTCGGTATTTCTTCGGCGTAACCTCCAACGCCCAGGTCCAGAAGAATGGGGTGCTGTTCCGCTGGAATCTGGAAAAGGTGCTCGACGTCTTTGGCAACAGCCTAACGATCAGCTATCTGATCGACGAGAACCAAGCGTATCCAAACCGCATTCAGTATACAGCCAATGAGGCGAGCGGCCTGTTACCGACCAGCCAGATCGATTTCATCCCGGAGGGTCGGCCGGACAAGGAAACGAGCTTTCGACCGGTCGCCTTTGGGATCACCACCGCCCAGCGGCTGAAGCAGATTGTGGTGACGACGAACCAACAGTTCGTGCGTCGCTACGATCTGGCGTATACCACCAGTGCTCGGACCGGCCGGTCGCTGTTACAGTCGATCACCCAGGTCGGCATGGACAAGATCAGCGCGTTGCCGGCGATCACCTTCAGCTATCAAAGCCAGGCGATGCCCACCTACACCATCGGCCAAAGCGATTTTCCGAACACACGAACCTTTCTGAGCGGTGATGTGGATGGCAACGGAATCAGCGACCGGATCAGCTTTGATCCGGCCACCGGCAGTTGGATCGTCGTGCTCAACACCTATGTCACGACCGGGCCGACGCTGGTTTGGCAACCGAACCTTGGTGGCCCGACGTCAATTCCACTCGTCGGTGACTGGGATGGGGATGGGCTCACCGATATCGGAATCGCCGAGAATGGCGTGTGGACGTTCGCGCGCTCAACCGGCACCAGATTCCAGATCGACCCGAGCCTGACGAAAACCTTCTCGACCATCGGTCCGATCACCGGCGATTTTAACGGCGATGGGCGCATTGACCTGGCGAGCTTCAATCGCGCAACCGGTCAGTGGCTGTTTACCCTGCCTGGCCTGGACATTCCTTCTTGGGGAGCGGACACCGAGGGGATGACTGGCGACTTCAACGGCGATGGCTTAACCGATCTGGCGATCCGAACACCTGCCGGGGACATCTGGACCCGGTATGGGACTGGTGCCGGCTGGAGCGCTCCGGCGTTGCGCCGCACCGGCTGGCCCAACCTGCCGACGAGCGCGACAGATATCGACGGTGACGGGCTGGCGGATGTGGTGGCGTACGATCCGCCCAGCGGGCAGGTGTTGTATGCGCGCGGCGTGGGATTGGATTTTGCGCCGACGAACAGTGTGCTCGTGACATTCGGCCAGCCAAGCACGCAGGATCAATTCACCCTGGCTGATTTTAATGGCGACGGGCTGTTGGATCCGATCGTTGTCCATCAGGCCACAGGCCTGGTGGCGGCGGCAATCTCATCCGGCCAGATCGCTGATCTCTTAGGCCAGTGGACGAATGGGATCGGCGGCATAACGACACTGACCTATCAGTCATCCAGCCAGCAAGGCAACTCGAAGCTCCCATTTGTCATCCCGGTGGTCCAGCAGGTGACGATGAGCAATGGCCTGGGCCATAGCGCGGTGATGACGTACCGTTACACCAGTGGCCTGTACCAACAGCGGGAGTTTCGTGGATTTGGCCATGTTGAAGCACGCGATGCGGCTGGCACGGTCACCGCCACCGATTTTCTTCAAGACTCACTTCTCAAGGGCCATGTCGCGCAGACACTCGTCAACGATTCACTCGGTCGTCTCTGGACCAAGACCATGAATACGTGGAGTGATCGGGAGTTTCCGGCCGGGGTGCATTTCTCGCGGCTGGATCAGGTCACGCAGTCCCACTATGACGGGGATTCGGTGCCTCGACAGATCCGCACCCGGGTTGTGTATGACGACGACGGCGATGTGGTGTGGCAGACTGAGGACGGCGATCTGGCGGTGACCGGCGATGAGCGCACCACCCATACCACCTACGCGCGCAATCCGACCGCGTGGATTCTGGGCTTGCCGGTCTTGACCGAACAGCTCAACGCGAACAACACGACCGTTGCCCAGACCCGCCGGACGTTTGACTTGGCCACCGGCAAACTGACCATGGAAGAACAGTGGCTTAACACCACCAACCAATGGCTGCCGACGATCTTCAGCTATGATCCGTATGGCAACCCCACCAGCGCCACCGATCCGTTGCAGCGCACCGCTCGGACCGTGTATGACCCGACTGGGACCTTTGTTGTCCAACGAATCAACGCCCTGGGCCAGACCGAAACCGCCAGCTATGATCCCCGGTTCAGCGTGGTCACCAGCGTCACCGACGCCAATGGGGTGAGCTCCCGCAAGACCTACGATGTGTTCGGCCGGGTCGTCGCGGTAGTAGGGCCGACCGACACCGAAGCACTCCCCACGATCAGCTACAGCTACAGCCTCACGCCGCCGATTCGATCGACCGCGTGTCTGCGCATGCAGTCTGGCGGGGCCAGTGTGCTGTGCACCAGCGTGTTCAAGGATGGGCTGGGTCGCGTGATCCAGACCCGCGAGCCGGCGCAGGATCCGACAAAGCAGATCGTCAAGGGGATGGTGGCGTTGAACGCGCTGGGTCAAGTCGACCAACAATGGGCCGAGGGGCTGGATACGACGTCATCGATCTATATCCCACCGAGCCAGATCCCCAACCTGCCACCGCCATGGACCTATACCTATGACCCATTGGGACGGCTCACCACCAGCCGTCGACCAGATGGCGCCGAGACGAAGATGGCGTATCAGAAAGGGGTCGAAAGTTCGACGGACGCCAGAGGCAACACCACAAAAAGAACAATGGATGTCTACGGGCGATTGATCAGCGTCGAAGAGCCAGGTGGTGCGCTCACCCAGTACCAGTATGATGCGCTGGATCATCTGACGACGCTGACCAATGCCAAAAACCAGACCACGATGCTGACGTTTGATTCGCTGGGCCGGAAGCTGACGATGACTGATCCAGACATGGGGAACTGGACGTATGCGTACGACGCGGTCGGGAATCTGAGGCAACAGACCGATGCCAGGGGTGTGGTCACGTCGATGGCGTACGACACACTCAACCGGCTGGTGACGAAAACGTATACCGTCCCAGCCGGCGTGGCCAGCACACCAGCCGTCACCTATACCTATGATCAGCTCAACGCTGGGGTCCCAACCGCCAACAGCATCGGCCGTGTCGTCAAGGTGACCAATGGCACCGCGACTCGGCTGTTCAGTTACGATTCGCTGGGCCGGACCATCAGCGACACTGTCACGATCGGCACCGGCTCGTATCCGTTTCGCCGGACCTATGATCTACTGGGTCGCGCGCTCACCCTCACCTATCCGGACAATGAGGTCGCCACGTACACCTACAACGCGCAAGGCCCCAGCACCATCAAGCTTGGCGCCCAGACGGTGCTGTCCAAGATGACGTATGACCCGGTTGGCCGACCGACGCTGATGACCTATGGCAATGGCGTGACGACGACGAGTGCGTTCAATCTCCTGTCCGGTGAGCTGGGTCGCTTGACCACCAAGACCGCCGCTGGCGGACTGATCCAAGACCTCACGTACACCTGGGACCTGGCTGGCAATGTCACCCAGTTGGCCGATGGGCTGCGCGCCACGAGTCAGACGTTCGGCTATGACGCGCTGAACCGGCTCACCAGTGCCAGCGGGCCGTATGGGGCGAAGACGTACGGGTATGACCGTCTGGGCAATTTGATTAATAAGGAAGGCGTGACGATGACCTATGGCCGGCCGCATGGGGTGACGGTCACGTCGCTAGGCCTCAACCTTAGCTACGATGCCGTGGGGAGCCTGCTGAAGAAAGTGCTGGGCACGACGACCACCAGCTACACCTGGGACGCGGAGCAGCGGCTGGTGCAGCTGACCGCCGGCACGACCAGCACCTACCGCTATGATGCGGAGGGTCGTCGAGTCACCCAAAAAGAGTCCACCGGCACGACGACGTACGTGAGTCCGGACTATCACGTGACCCCCACCGGCCCGGTGAAATATGTCTCGGCGGGTGAATTCCGAATCGCCGCCAAAGACGCGACCGGCGTACGCTACTATCACACCGATCATCTGGGTTCGGTCGTCGCAGTCACCGGCCCCACCGGCCAGTCGCTGGAGCAGGTGCAGTATCTGCCCTATGGGGCAACCTACCAGCGCACCGGCCCGATCAAGGTGCCGCACCAGTTCACCGGGCAACTGGTGGACACCAGCGGCTTGTACTACTACAATGCCAGGTATTATGATCCCAGCCTGGGGAGGTTTCTCAGCGCGGACCCCACCGTGCAGCACCCGGAGGATCCTCAAGACCTCACCCGGTACAGCTATGCCCGCAACAACCCGCTCACCTATGTGGATCCCAGCGGCTATGGCTTCCGCAAATGGCTGCGTGTCGTCTTCGCCGCGGTGGCGATCATTGTGCTGGCCATCGTCGCCGTGCTGCAGCCGGAACTGTTTATCGGGCTTACGAAGCTGGGGATGTTTGTCGTCCAACTGGCGGTCGCCAGCGTAGCGGCAGCCGTGGGTGATCAGGTAGGCAAGAAACTCGATCAACAACGCCAGCAACAGAAATCCCCACCATCAGACAGCCCGACCAGTTCTCCACCAGCGGCTGGGGCGTCCCCGCCTCAGCCATCGCTGTATTCACCAAAATTAACGCCGCTGGATCGTGTCCGGGTGCCATTACTGAAACAGCTGGCCAAAGAATTATCGACAATCAATAGTGAATTGGAGAACCTCGAGCTCGATTGGAAAGGGATACGAGACACGACACGGTTAGGTCTAAAGCTTGGTACTTCTCCCGACTCACCAGCTGGGGGAGTCCCGGCATGGGCAAATTGGAGTCAGCCCATCCAGGATCAGCTTTCCGACAAGCTATTGCAGCAGCGTACCACTGAGTATCAGCAGCAAAAGGAATACCTTGGGAGAACTATCCGATGGCTGCTCGAACATTAAACCAGTGGGGTATTCGATTCGTGTGGTCAGCAGCCATTTTATTCGTCCTCCATCCAGTGATTCATCAAGTTGTCGAGTGGGGACAGCAAAAGTTCACTGTCTATCAAGTCACTCGACGAGCTGAACGAAATGGTGACCCAGTGCTTCGAGCATGGACGCATGCACAGGTTGGAAACTATGCAAAGTCCGTAACACTTCTTGCTGATGTGTTGAGACGCCCCGATCTTACCGTAGATGCTCGATTAACCTATTCTGAGGCGCTCGAGGAGTGGTACCGCAAAGCATATTCCATGAAGTATAAAGGAAATTAAAACTATGGAATTCCGGGAATTCCGGTGAGGGAATT
>JAHFGT010000033.1 GCA_023247275.1 Candidatus Omnitrophota bacterium | reverse complement strand
CCCAAGAAGCCCCACCTTCCAAACACCAATGACCAACCATCGGGTTGGTGCTTAGGGGCTTGGTGCGTGGGGCTTCTTTGGAATGTGGGATGTGGTACGTGGTGTTTGTTCTCTTGTCTCCGGTCTCCAGTCTGATGGCTGATCTGACGACGCGCATTCTCATCATCGGGCCCTCGAACATCGGCGACGCGATCCTGATCAGCGATGTGATCGCCGCGGTCCATGCGCAGGCACCGCAGGCGCATCTCACCCTGCTAGTCGGCGCGCGCGCCAAAGCGGTCTTTGCCGGGGATCCGCGAATCCAGACGCTGGTGGATGTCAGCGCGTACGAGACGTTGGCCGGCCGATGGAAGCTGGCCCTGGCGCTCTGGCGGTATCGGCCGCAATGCGTGATTGATCTCCGCCACACCGCCTACCCGATTTTCTTGAAGCCATGGCAGGCGTGGCGGTATCTGCGGCAGCCCCCCTCGACGATTCGGCATATGCGCCAGCGGCATCTGTGGAAACTCGGATTCCAAGTTCCCCGCCTGGTTCGCAGCGATTCTCCCGGTAAGCGCCTGGCGGACTCTCCGGTCTGGCTCAGCGAGAAGGACCTCGCGCATGCCGAAGAGCTATGGCAGCGCTGGCGATTGGATTCGGCGCATGGGGTGGTCATCCTCTGTCCCGGCGCGCGCAGCCATATCAAGCGGTGGACCGCCGAGGGGTTTGCTCGGGTCGCCGATCGCCTGATCCTCGACCAGCATGTCCAGGTGATTGTCTCCGGGGAGCCAGAGGAGCAGGCGGTGGTGGATGAGATCATCGGACTGATGCGGCTGCCGGTGCATCGCGCGGTCGGGCTGACCACCATCCGCCAGCTCGGCGCGCTGATGCGGCGAGCCCGTCTGGTCATCACCAACGACTCAGCCTCGCTGCATGTGGCCTCCGCGTTCAATATCCCGACGGTGGCGATCTTTGGTCCGACCGATTCGGACAAGTACGGCCCGACGGCTGCGCGCCATCGCGTCATCCGCCGGCGGTTATTCTGTACGCCGTGTGAAGTGGCCTTGTGCCGATTTCACCATGAATGTATGCGCTTTATCTCAGCGGACGAGGTGTATGCGGCCGCCAAAGCCTTACTGACAGCTCAGCAATAATATGGAACGTAACTTTGTGTACGGTGAACGGTGTGCAGTTGACGGTTCCGTACACCGTGAACCGTACACCGTACACGGCTCAACAGGGTGATGTTGGTTCCAAAGAGAATTCTGGTCATTCGGCTCGACCGGCTGGGGGATGTGATCCTCTCCACGCCGGTGTTGGAAGCGCTTCGGCATCGGTTTCCCCATGTGTTCATTGCGATGCTCGTACGACCCCTGTGCCAGGATGCGATCGTCGGCAACCCCTTTGTCAACGACGTGTTGCTGTATGATAAGGACCAGGCACAGCACGGGGTCTGGGCGACCATTCGGTTTGCCCGCGCCCTGCGCCGGTATCAATTTGATACCGCACTGGTGCTGCATCCGAGCAATCGCTCTCATTGGATTCCCTGGCTGGCTCGGATCCCCGTGCGAATCGGCTATCATCGGAAGCTGCCCTGGCTCTTGACGCATCGGTTGGCGCACCGCAAGCAGGAAGGCCGCCAGCATGAGTCGGCTTACACGCTGGAGATGCTGCAGGTGTTCGGGATCACGTCGGTCGCCCCAGCACCGCATGTGACGGTCCAGGCGAGTGCGGCCAAGCGGATCGAGGAGCTGCTCGGCGAATCCGGGATCGCGCCAAGCGATCGGCTGGTCGGCATTCATCCGTCCGCGAGTTGCATCTCGAAGCGGTGGTTGCCAGAGCGGTTTGCCGATGTGGCCGATCGCCTGGTGGTCCAAGAGCGCGCCAAGATTTGCGTCGTTGCCGGTGAAGCGGACACGATCCATGCGCACGCCGTAATTCAGCGGATGCGCCAGCCAGCCCTCAACCTGGCTGGACGGTTGAACGTCGCAGAGTTAGCCGCGCTGTTGCGCCGGTGCCAGGTGTTGATCTCAAACGATTCAGGGCCGGTTCATGTCGCGGCGGCGGTGGGGACTCCGGTGGTCGCCATCTTCGGACGCAATCAGCGCGGGCTCTCGCCCCAACGATGGGGACCGATTGGCGACAGCCATGTGATCCTGCACAAGGAGGTCGGGTGCGTGACCTGTTTAGCCCACGCCTGCGACATCGAATTTCTGTGTCTGACCGCCTTGACCGCCGACGAAGTGTTCCGCGCTGTCGTATCGGTTCTGCACAAGAGACCTGAGCCCTGAGACCTGAGCCCAGGAAAAAGCACCAAGGACCAAATCCCCAATTCCAAACAGGTTCTTTGGCGCTTGGGATGTGTTGCTGGGTGCTTGCCAGGGATCTTTACACCGTCTGATAGGTTCCAGTCGCTGGGTGCTTGTCTCATGGCTATGTTCGGTGAGTCGTTGACTTTGAATCCGTTTGCCGATTAAATAGGAAGTCATGCACCCTGCGCGACGATTAGTGCCGCTCTTCCTTTTGGGCCTATGCGGCGTGGCCCTCACCGTCTACCTCTTTTCCATCCATCTGGGGATGCTCCGAGGCGAACTCTCAGGCACCTTCGGCTGTAGTGCTTCAGGGATCTTTAACTGCCATGCGGTGACCGGCAGCTCGTGGAGCAGTTTCCTGGGGATGCCGTTGTCGCTCTGGGGATTGATCGGGTATCTCACGCTGCTTCAAGTGGTCGTGTTGGCCTGGGTATTCCCACATTGGCGAACCCAAGCGATCGGTCTGGTGTGTATCGTCTCGACGGTGTTTGTGCTGGTGGATCTGGTCCTCTGGACAATCATGTTCACGCAAATCCGCTATGTGTGCCCGCTGTGTCTCGCCACCTATGCGGTCAACGCGCTGTTGGTGTTCGCGGCGCTGTTGGCGCTCGGGGTCCCGGTGTCGGCGGTGTCCCAGACGATCGGTGCGGCGTTCGCAGCCGCACCGTCAGCGCAGGGCACAACAGCAGGATGGTTGCTGGCATGGTTCATGGCTGTGGTCGTGTTCGTCGCCATCGGATTCAACGACACCACGACCTATCTCACCCAGACCAACCCGAGCCAACTGCGCGACCGGCTCCGGCAACATTTGGCGACGACCCAACGCGTGCAGGTCGACGTCTCGACCGATCCAGGCCGCGGTCCAGAACAAGCGGTCATCCACATGGTGGAATTCAGCGACTTTCTTTGCCCGGCCTGCCAGCGCGCGGCGCAGTTTAATGACATCCTGCTCGCCAGCCATCGGCACGATGTCCGGTTCATCTTTAAACATTTTCCGTTGGACACGACCTGCAATACGGCGATCGGCCGAATGGTCCACCCAGGAGCCTGCACCATTGCGGCCGCCTCAGAGTGCGCGAATCAGCAAGGCCAGTTCTGGCCATTCCATGATCTGATCTTCCGCGAAGCCACGACGACCAAAGGCGGCTATCAAACGAGCCGATTGGAGCAAGACGTGGCCAGACTCGGGATCGACATGGAGCGGTACCAAGCCTGTCTGGCGTCTGGGGAAGGGTTGCAAGCGGTGCAACGCGATATCGCCGAGGCCCAGCGCCTGTCCGTCACGAGCACACCGACCTTCTTTCTCAATGGCGTGATGCTGCCCGGAATCCTGACGCCGGCCGTCTTCGATCAGGTCGTGGCCGTCTTCCAGCAAACCGATCGACGTTAGCCAGCATGGTCCGCACACGAGTGCTGCGCGTGGGTGATCTGGCTCCGGCGTTTGCGTTGCCATCGACCAGCGGTGAGGTGATCCGGCTTGAGCAACTGCGCGGCCGGCGTGTCGTGGTGTATTTCTATCCGAAGGATGATACGCCAGGCTGCACCAAAGAAGCGTGCGGGTTTCACGCGGAGTCAGCCGCGTTTGCACGGCTGGGCGTGGTGGTCGTTGGCGTTAGCGGGGATAGCGTCGAATCGCACCAACGGTTCGCCAAGAAATTCGGTCTGGCGTTTCCGCTGCTCAGCGACGACGGGTTTCGTGTATGCAAGGCGTATGGGGTCTACACGAAGAAATCGCTGTACGGACGAACCTCTTGGGGCATCGAGCGAACCACGGTGGTGATTGATGAGGACGGGCGCATCACCGCCATCTTTCCCAAGGTGCGAGTCGACGGCCATATCCAGGCGCTGCTGAATGCACTGACAGCTTCAGTGGCCGAGTGACCAAGTGGCACAGTGGCCAAGCGTTGACCCTGTGAGCTTACGGCCCCGTAGGGCCGGAGACAACCCGGCCACCTGGTCACGTGGCCACGTGGCCACCATCCGTTGGAGTATGGTGTTCTTCCTCGTGATGGGTGGGGGGAGCCGTCCGGCGCCCGCGAACGATTCACCAGCTCCGGTTGCCACGCCGACGCAGACTCCCCTGGTCGTTGCCTGGCTGCAGGACCACCATCAATTTCTCCAACGGTATCTCGCCGTCTTGTGGCGCGCCGAACATGATTACCGGTTCGACTATGTGGTTCCACCACTGCTGATTCCCGCGACGATAGATATTTTCAGCGGTTCGATCGTCCCCATCAATGAACTCGAACGACAGTACCTGTATCCGCCCGTGGGGCGGCGGATGCCCGCTGATCAACAACACAACCTTGCGATGATCGATCATGCGATCGAACGCGAATACACGCGGTTCGAGCGCCTTCAACAGACGGTGAGCGACGTGGAGCGGGGTGCCGCTCCCACCCAGTTGGGCGAGCCGTTCGGCGTGCTGGCCGGAGCGATTCGCCGCCAGCTCGTGTTTGAGGAGGAACAGTTGGTTCCTCTGCTGGCGCAGGTGCCGCCGTCGGAGCAAACCCACATGCTTCGGCAGCTCCAGGTAGGGCAACGACAACTCTTCGGGCCTCAAGGGCAACAGCCGTACGAGCAGTTGTTGACCGCGCTCGAAGATGCGCTCAAAGCACTCGGCAACGGCCGGGTCTGGTAGGTTCAGTGCGCGGTTGGCGGTTCACGACGACGTTGCCACGTGGTCACGCAGAGACTGAGGTGGGTTTTGGGATGCGACGGGCGATGGGAAGGGCGCTGGTGGTCGGCCCGGCTTTGGCGGTACGTTTCAGCATCGGCGCGTCTTGATACGACGGGCACAGCGAGGCACCGAGCGGGCACTGCAGGCATTTCGGCGCGCGGGCGGTACACGTGGTACGCCCATGAATGATCATCCGGTGGCCGAATCGGGTCCAGTGTGGTTGAGGCACCAAGCGCATCAAATCCTGCTCGATTTTGTCCCGAGCATGCTGCGGGCTGAGCGCGATGCGCTCGCTCAGACGCATCACGTGGGTATCGACGACAATCCCGGCCTGCACCCCGAACGCGTTGCCCAAAATCACATTCGCGGTTTTGCGCGCGACGCCAGGCAGCTCGACGAGCTCAGCCATCTGCCGGGGTACCTCACCGTGGGACCGGTCCACCAGGATCTGGCAGGCCTTCTGGATGCTCCGCGCCTTCGTCCGGTAGAAGTTGACGCGTGAGATGTCGCGTTCCAATTCACGCAGATCTACGCGGGCGTAGTCGGCTGCTGTGCGGTACCTCTTGAACAGCTCTGCCGTCACATGATTGACCAGCACATCGGTGCACTGGGCCGAGAGAATCGTTGCGACCATCAGCTCGAGCGGGTTGCGAAACCGGAGCGTGCAGGTGGCGTCCGGATACGCGCGCTCCAACGCGCGCAGGATGCGCGGCATTCGCGTCTGGGCCGATGGGAGCGGGCGGGCAGGTGGATGAGGCATCCTGGTTCGCATTGTACGGGCCTGGTGCGCCTGGTGCAACCGACGTGATGATTGATCCTGGCAGGCAACATCGTTAGAATACGGGAGATGACGACTAGCGCCGCCCCCACGCAAGAACGGCGTCACGCCCCGCGACAAGGACCACCCCCGCGGTTCCGGATCAATCTCCTCAAGGAGAGCGGAGCGATTGTCGCTGACGGTGTGAATCTCAGTGCCGGCGGCCTGTGCGTGCGATTGCAAGAGCGGCTCGAAGTTCGCTCACTGATTCGTTTCCAACTCACGCGGCGGGGGGCCCCGAAGAGCCGACCGGTGCAGGGCACCGGGCGAGTGGCCTGGGTGATCCAACGGTTGGACCTGCGCGATATGCCGCCGTTCGTGTTCGATATCGGCATTGAGTTCGTCGATCCGCCTCCAGGGTTGCAGCAGTTTGTCGCGCAGCGCAGTGGTCGGTTGGTGTCGGCTGGTCGAGCGACCGCCCAACACCACTTGCAGCCTGTGACGATTCGCGGCCGGGTCTATGTGCCGCGATTGAATCGCCAAGTCGACCATCCGCTCCCATGGCATCTGGTCGTGACGCTGAGTGAGACGCCATGCTTTAGTGGCCACTATGGCTCGTCGCGTGCCGCGTTGGCCGCCTGGACCACGTTTCAACGCCAGCAACACCGACCGCCTGGGAAACGCTGAGAGCGTTCAAGGAGTCAGCGCATGCTCAAGATTGAAACGCAGTACGCGGTGTTTCTGGACAATCGGCCAGGGATCTTGGCGCGGATGTGCCACGCGCTCTCGTCGGCACAGGTGAACATCCGGGCGTTGTCCATTCTTGATACCGTCGACCATGCCATTGTCCGGATGGTCGTCGACCGGCCCAAAGAGGCTGAGCAGGTGCTCCAGCGGTTGGACCCGACTGTGCAGCGCCGCGACGTGGTCTTCATGGATGTGCCCAACCAGGTCGGGGCGCTGGCCGAGATCGCCGACCGGCTGGCCAAGGCCGGGATCAATCTCGAATACGCCTACTGTACCTCGTCTCCCTCGCACAGCGAAGGCGCCATCGTGCTCCGGACGAATGATCTGGAAGCGACCATCAACGCCTTGAGTTAACCTCACCGATAGGCCCCTTCTCCTCGCTCCTGCAGCGTCTCAGCTATCAAGCGAACAAGCCATTGAAACCGAACCATTGAGCCATTGAGTTCATGAACCAATCATGAAAGCCGTCATTTTTCGCCAGCATGGCGGGCCTGACATGCTCGAGTATGTCGACGTACCGGATCCGCACCCAGGCGCCGGGCAGATTCTTGTGCGGGTCAAGGCGTGCGGGATCAACTATCTCGACCTCTGGACCCGTCAGGGGATCGCGGCCTACACGATCACGCTGCCGCATATTTCCGGGGCTGATGTGGCCGGTATCGTGGAGCAGGTTGGACCTGGGGTGACTCGCGTGCGGCCTGGGGATCAGGTGGTGCTCGAGCCTGGTCTGAGTTGCGGCCTCTGCGACTGGTGCCGCACCGGTGTAGAGAGCCGGTGTGTCGCCTATGGAATCCGAGGCGCAGCCACGGATGGTGGTTATGCAGAATTGACGCTCGCCGACGCTGACCATGCGATGCCAATTCCCACCGGCGTCTCGTTCGAAGAAGCGGCCGCGTTTCCACTTGTGTTTCTGACCGCGTGGCATATGCTCATTGGGCGCGCCCGGCTGCAGGCCGGGGAAACGGTGTTGGTGCACGCGGCCGGTTCCGGGGTCGGACATGCTGCGGTGCAGATCGCCAAGCACCTCGGCGCGTGCGTGTACGCGACGGTCGGTGCCGACTGGAAAGTTCCCAAAGCCAAAGCGCTTGGCGCGGATGCGGTCATCCACGCTCAGCAAGAGCCGCTCGAACCGCGGATCAAGACGCTCACGCACGGCCGCGGCATCGACGTGGTGGTCGAGCACGTCGGGCCGCAGACGTGGGAATCCAGCGTACGTTTGCTGGCGAAAGGTGGGCGGTTGGTGACCTGCGGGGCCACGACGGGTCCAAGCGTGCCGTTAGATTTGCGTTATGTGTTCTCGCGTCAATTGACCATCCTCGGGTCGATGATGGGGAATCGGGCCGAGCTGCGCACGGTGCGAGAGCTGATTGGTGCGCGGAAGTTGCGGCCGATTGTGGATACCGTGCTGCCGCTCCAAGAGGCGCGCGCGGCGCAGGAACGATTGCTCCGACGCGACGTGTTTGGCAAGCTCGTCCTCGTTCCGTGAGATCGGGGACAGCCACTGATCTCCTCGTTGACGGAGAGGAGATCAGTGGCTGTCCCCGATCTACTTCAGGTATACTCTTAACGGATCGGTCTACTCGTTGCTGCCCTCAGATCCGCGCAACGCCTGATCGTGCGTTGCCGGCTTGTCTGAGGGTCTTTTGTTAAACACACCGAGGGGCGTCATGCACCAGCGTGGATTTGTGTACGCGATGGCCTTGGGATTCGTGGTCTTCATCACGATTCTGAGCGCCAGCATCCTCATGCAGGGGATGTTACAGGAGTCCTTGAGCCAGCGCTCCGGCAACCAAGGGGAATCGTTACATCTGGCGGATGGCGGGGTCGACCAGGCCTTGATCAATTTACGGACCACTGATCCGAGCGACGATGTCATGACCCGCACGATGGCTGGCGGGACGTTCACGGTCTTGTCCGTCGTGCCGGTGGTGCCGGGGACTCAACGCGTCACCGTCCGCGGGACGGCCGGCGGCGAAACGCGGGACGTTGAGGCGATCATCACCCAAGTGCCGCAGTCGGTGTTTCAGTTTGCGTTGTTCGGCAGCCAGCAGATCAATGTCAGTGGCAATGCCAGCACGGACAGTTACGATTCGCGCTCCGGCGCGTACAGCGACGCGACAGCCGGCCATGACGGCGACATCGGCACGAATACGACCACGCCAGGGGGCGTCACCATCGGGGGAAGCATTTTCGTCGACGGGCAGGTGGCGGTGGGTCCGAATGTTGCGGATCCGACATCGGTCGTGACCGGCTACAATCCGGCATTCATTACCGGCACACCCACAGTCGTCTCGCAGTCTGATGTCTTTCCCATGCCAGTCGTCAATCCGGCCAATGACGGGGTCAATATTCAGACACAGTGTCCTGATCAAACCGTAAATGGGCAGACAACGGTGACGCTCACCAGCACCGGCGGAATCAATGGCACGAATGTGTATTGTTTTCACGACCTGAAGATCAACGGTGGGGGCGTGTTCACGGCGAGCGGCCCGGTGAAGATCTATCTGACCGGAGCCCTCAAGGCCAGCGGCAATTCATCGATCGGCGCGGACTCTGATCCGACCCGGATGGCGTTTTTGCTCAATTCCTCTTCAGGGGCAACGCTGGAGGAAGGCACGATCACCGGTTCCACGTTGTTCTACGGCGCCGTCTACGGGCCTGGGTCGACCATCAACATTAGCGGCAATGCCAAGGTGTTTGGATCCATTGTGGGCAAGACGATCAGCGTGACGGGTAACGCCGAGATTCACTATGACGAGGCCATGACGACTGTGACCAACGTCTCCAATCTCTACCGCACCGCGGTCGTCTCCTGGCGAGACCTCTAAGCTACGCCATGTGGTGTCGGGTGAAGGGTGGAGGGTGGAGAGACGACTGCGGCCTGATCTATCCGCTAGTGTTTCTGCTGGTGTTCCTCCTCGCGCTCGGCAGTGCCGCGGCCCTCATGCGAGGGACCCTCGAGTTCCATCTGAGCGAACGCTCCTCGCTGATCAACACGGCGTTCCAAGAAGCCGAGGCTGGGCTTGACCTGGGTCTGACCCAACTCAGGCAGGACGTCAATTGGGCCGGTCAGGCCTACACGCCGCTGGGTCGGGGCGGGTATGATGTGACCGTGACGTCAGTGGGCGCAACGCTCCGGCGCCTGACCATCGCCGGGTATGCGCCATCCAATGTGCCCAGTGCTTTGGGCTACCAGCGACGGGATCTGGAAGCCGTGGTCTCGGTCCAGTCCTCCCTGTTCGACTACGCCCTGTTTTCAGCGACAACGGTCACCCTCAATAGCAATGCCCTCGTAGATAGCTATAACTCGACTGTTGGGTCGTACGGCGGGTCGAATGTCACGCTGGACGGGGATGTGGGCTCCAACGCGATCGGCGCAGGGACGATCACGCTGAGAAGCAATGCGACACTGAAAGGGGATACGGTGGTTGGACCCCATGGGGACGTCAATGCTGACATCGTGCTCGACCATAACGCGACGATGACAGGGACTCGCGGTACGTTGATCAATGCCAAGTCGTTGCCCCCTGGGACATTCAGCGGCAGCGGCGGGCCAACGTTGACCCTGAACAGTCATTCCCAGCAAACGCTGCCCGGTGGGACCTATAACTATACGGCGGTCACGCTCAACTCCAACAGCGTGCTGACATTTACCGGCGATACAACCGTGTACATTGATGAGACGTTGTCACTCAATAGTAACAGCCAGCTCCTGACGAGTTGCTCCGGCTGCATGCTGACGATTTATGTGCGAGGCCCGAGTGATCCGCAAGCCGGACCGGCTGTGCAGCTGGACTCCAATACGGTGTTATCCGCTGGCAAACCGGATCGCCTGCAGGTGATGGTGACCGGAATCGGAGCCACGGCAGCCGCGGTGCAAATGAACTCGAACAGCCGGCTTATCGGCACCCTCAATGCGCCACTCTCGCCGTTGACCGTGAATAGCAATGCGGAACTGTATGGCGCGGCCATCGCGCAGAGCATCCAGCTCAACAGCAACGCGCGGATTCATTACGATACCTCCCTCAAGGCGCCCGGCGGCTCCAATACGACCGTGACGCTTGTGAGTTGGCGCGACTTGTAGATCCGCCAGCCCTTTTAGTTGACAAATTTGGTAGGGTATCATACACTGGGCCACAGTGTTCAAATGAAGCTCTCCACACGATCCACCTACGGGATGCGAGCCCTGGTCGAACTCGCGTTGACCGCTCGCCACAGGCCGGTGTCTGTGGCATCGATTGCCAAGCGGCAAGAATTGTCAGTGGCCTACCTGGAACAGCTGTTGCATCGATTGAGGCAGCAAGGAGTCGTCGGTAGCATCCGGGGTCCGCGGGGCGGGTACGTGCTGGCGAAGGATCCGGAACAGATCACGATGGCGGATGTGATCCGGGTGCTCGACGGGGAAAATGGCGAGACCATGGGCAAAGGATCGACCAATGGCAGCTCCCGTGTCGGGGCATCGCGTGCCGCTGGCAGGGCCCACCACCGCCATGCCCAGCGGATTGCGCACACCGTGTGGCGGTGCGTGCACGACCGTGTTGCGGAATCGTTAGGCGCGGTCACCTTGCAAGATCTGTGCAATGCAGTCCGGACCGATGGTGAAGACCCACCGGATCACCGGTTCTAATGGATTCCCGGCGGTGGACGACGTATGATGGGAAAAGCGACAATCCGACGTGTCGTGTTACGTCAATTGAAACAGCAAAGGGAGGAGGATCGACGTCGGAAGAGTGAGGCGATCCGGCGGAAGGTCTTTCGACTGATGGCGTTTCGGCGGGCTCACACCGTGTGTTGTTATGTGGCCCTGCCGTATGAAGTGCAGACGTGGCGGATGATTGAGGAGATGCTATTGAACGGTAAGCGGGTGGTTGTCCCAGTGGTACGCCGTGGCACCAAGCGGCTGCAACTGTCCGAGGTGCAGAATCCCACTGCCGATCTTGCCCCAGGTACGTTCGGGGTGTGGGAACCAACCCCTCTGAGTTTGCGGCCAGTTCCACCCCGCGAGGTGGACTTCGCGCTGGTGCCTGGCGTGGCGTTTGACCGACGCGGCCACCGGCTCGGCCATGGACATGGGTACTTTGACCGACTGTTGAGCCGCTTGCCAAGAGCCGCTGTCACTGTGGGACTCGGTTTTCGGTTCCAACTCCTCGATCGTCTCCCCACCGCTGCACACGACCGCGCCGTCCAGAAAGTCCTAACCGCCTAACCCGCCCGACAAACATTGGGCGGGGTGTTGGTGGTTGCGGTATCTCGATACCGCAACCACTGGCGATGAGAGGTGACCCTAAATGGTATGGACGGCAGTCGCATACAGTTTCATCGCGGTGGTGGCCGGCGTGGCCATTGGCTACGGTATCCGATTGGTTCAGAGTCGGAAGTCACTCGCCAGTGCCGAAGTGCGCTCCAAACAGCTGCTGGAAGAAGCCACACGTCAAGCCCAATCGACCGCGAAACAGGCCCAGCTCGAGGCGAAAGAACAGCTGCACCAGCTGCGCCAAGAGTTCGAAGACAAGACCAAGGAACGACGCAGTGAACTCGGACAATTGGAGAAGCGGCTGCATCAGCGAGAAGAGCTGTTGGATCGCAAGCTGGAGCAGCTCGACCGCAAAGAAAAGGAATCGTCTGAGCGGGATCGGCAATTCCGCGTGCAGGAGCAGTCCTTGAAAGTGAAGGACGAGCAGCTGGGCCAACTGATCGCCGAAGAAAAGGAAAAGCTCAAGGCGGTCTCTGGCCTGAGTCCTGATGAGGCCAAGCAGCTCTTGATTGCGCGGTTGGAGCAAGACTGCCGGACCGAGGCTGGTCTGACCATCAAGCGAATCGAAGAGGATACGCGTAAGCAGGCTCAGGATTCGTCGCGGCGGATCCTCGTGGAGACGATGCAGCGGTGCGCCGCCGAATTTACCGTCGAGAGCACGACGGCGGTCATCCAACTGCCGAATGAGGACATGAAAGGCCGAATCATCGGCCGCGAAGGGCGGAATATCCGCGCGTTTGAGCTGGCCACCGGCGTGGACCTGATCGTCGACGACACCCCGGATGTGGTGACATTGTCCTCCTTTGATACGGTGCGCCGAGAGATCGCACGCCAATCGATCGAGCGGTTGATGTCGGACGGCCGGATCCATCCTGCGCGAATCGAAGAAGTCGTCGAGAAAGTCAAAAAAGAGTTCGCCCAGCATATCCTGCAAGAAGGCGAGAAGGCGATGAACGAACTGGGTGCGCATGGGGTCAACGCCGAGCTGATCAAGCTCATGGGCCGATTGCGCTATCGCACCAGCTACGGACAAAACGTGTTGGTGCACTGCAAGGAAACTGGCTACCTGGCCGGGATGATCGCTGCTGAGCTAGGCCTGGACCAACGACTCGCCCGACGGTGCGGCCTGTTGCACGATATCGGCAAGGCGGTCAGTCATGAAGTGGAAGGGCCGCATGCGATTATCGGTGCTGAACTCGCGAAGAAATACGGCGAGGCCCCTGAAGTGGTCCACGCGATCGAAGCGCACCACGAAGATGTCGCGCCGAGCACCGTGTACGCGGTACTGACGATTATTGCCGACTCGATTAGTGGCTCGCGGCCAGGCGCGCGTGGCGATACGCTGGAAAACTATGTGAAACGGCTCCAAGCGCTGGAGTCAATCTGCGACTCGTTTAGCGGAGTCGAGAAAGCGTATGCGATCCAAGCTGGCCGCGAGGTGCGCGTCATCGTCCAGCCGGAGCGGGTGACCGATCTCGAGGCTATTGCGTTGTCGCGGGAGATCAAGCGCAAGGTGGAAAGCTCGATCGAGTTTCCAGGCCAGATCAAGATCACCGTCATCCGTGAGACGCGATCCATCGAATATGCCCGTTAACGAACAGAGGTCAGCGGACAGAGGTCAGCGGACAGCGACTGTGTTCCAGGCACGGTTCTATTCTTCTGGTTTCTGCCCTCTGCCCTCTGACTTCTGAACGTTGTCATGAAGATTTTAATGATCGGAGATATTGTCGGTCGACCAGGGCGCGTGATCGTCGAGCGCGAAGTCATGCCGCTGCGCGACGCCTGGGGCATTGACCTGGTGATCGCCAACTGCGAGAACGCAGCCGGCGGCTCTGGGATTACTCCGACGATTGCCGATGATCTGTTCCGGGCCGGCTGTGATGTGCTGACCTCTGGCAACCATGTGTGGCGCAAGCGCGAGGCGTATGAGCTGCTCAAGCTCGATCCGCGTGTGGTGCGGCCGGCCAACTATCCCACCGGCGCACCGGGCAGCGGCTCGACGGTCGTTGAAACGCTCAGCGGCCACAAGGTCGGCGTGTTGAACCTGATGGGCCGGGTGTTCATGGAGCCGCTGGATTGCCCGTTTCGCACCGCCGAACGCGAGCTGGAGCGGTTGCGGTTGGTCACCTCGGTGATCATCGTCGATATGCATGCGGAGGCGACCAGTGAAAAGATCGCGCTCGGCTGGTTTCTCGACGGCAAGGTCTCGTGCGTGTTCGGCACGCACACCCATATCCAGACGGCGGATGAGCGGATCCTGCCCAAGGGCACCGCGTTTATCACGGATGTTGGCATGACCGGGCCGTACGATTCTGTGATCGGTCGCAATGTGGACCAGATCCTCGAGCGGTTTTTGACCAGCCTGCCGATGCGGGCCGAAGTGGCCGAGGGCAATGTGCAATTGCGCGGCTTGCTCATCGAGGTGGATCCGAAAACTGGCCGCGCCACCGCGGTCGAGCGGGTCGCGCGCACCCTCCATGAATCCATTCCCGATACCCCAGACCGTTGAGCCGGCGCCGACGGCCGGATCACGCCGACAGATCTTCACCGTCGCGGTCTTGGTGCGGCAGATCCGGTTGACGATCGAACAGCGGTTTTCCGAGACGCTGTGGGTCGAAGGCGAGGTGTCGAATTTCCGTCGTCCATCGTCCGGCCATATCTATTTTGATCTGGTCGATGACCAGGTCACTGACCGGCGCGGGGAACGGCTCAAGCTGCCGTGCACATTTTTCCGTGGGGCCAACCAGCAGGTGCGGTTTGAGTTGACCGATGGATTAAAGATCTTGTGTGGCGGCCGGGTCGGCACCTATGAAGCCAGCGGCCAGTATCAACTGAATGTGGTCACCGTCGAGCCGCGCGGCACCGGGGCCTTGCAGCTAGCATTTGAGCAATTGAAGAAACGGCTCGAATCCCAGGGGTTGTTCGCGCCGGAGCGCAAACGCCCCATTCCACGACGACCCAGCCGGGTGGCGCTGATTACCTCACCGGTTGGGTCGGTCGTGCATGACATGCTGAGTACGTTGCGCGGTTGTGTCCCGATCGTTGTCATTCCGGTCAAGGTCCAGGGCGATGGCGCGGCCGAGGAGATCGCTGAGGGAATCCAGACCGCAAATCGATTGAATCTTGCCGATGTCCTGATCGTGGGCCGTGGCGGCGGCAGCTTGGAAGATCTGTGGGCCTTCAACGAGGAGCCGGTGGCCCAGGCGATCTACCGGTCCCGGATCCCGGTCATCTCCGCGGTCGGCCATGAGGACAACTGGACCATCGCCGATTATGTGGCCGATCTGCGCGCGCCGACCCCGTCGTATGCCGCAGCCATCGTGACCGATGGATATCGCGAGTTCACCGACCGGTGCCAGAAGCAGATCCAGCTCTTGGTGGATGGCATGCGCGCGCACCTGGACGAGGCTTTGCACCAGCTCGAAGGGCTAGCCCAACGGCTGCATCTGCTGTATCCTATTCACCAATTAACCGAGTCCCAGCGGCGGGCCGAGGAGGGGGAAACACGCCTGGCCCAGCTGATGCGCCACTGGATGCAACGCGAAGAGCATCGGATCCAAGGTTTGGCCGGCCGGCTGCAGGCGCTCAGCCCCTTGGCGGTGCTGGCCCGTGGGTACAGTATTACGTTTCAACTCCCAGACCGGACGGTCGTAACCGACGCCATGTCTGTACAGCCTGACGATATGTTGGAGAGCCGGGTGGGGAGCGGGACCATTCTGAGTCGAGTGGTGGAGCGTCAGCCTGATGGCAACGACCCCTGAACCCAAGTACGAAGATTCACTGAAGCGGCTGGAGAAGATCGTCCAGGAATTGGACACCGGCAGCCTGGACCTTGAATCCCGCCTAAAAAAATTCGAAGAAGGCACACGATTGGCCCGGGTCTTGGTCAAGAAGCTAGAGCAGGCTAAGAAGAAGGTCGAGTTGCTGGTGAAGACCACGGTTGGAGAATCCGCATTGGTGCCGTTCGATGAGACTGAACTTGACCAGCCCCCCACAGAACACTCGCCGGTCTAGGACGTCGTTGGCCATCCTGTCCAACGGGCGAGCGGCGGCTCCTGAGACGGCTGTCTTGTTGGCGAATCAGACGGCGGCGCGAGAGCTCAACCGCCTGACCCGGATCATCGACGCATCGCTTCAGCAGGTATTGACCACGCTGACGGTTGGGCCTCAGCGCCTGCACGAAGCGATCCAGTACTGTGTGTTTCCCGGCGGCAAACGGTTTCGGCCGCTGCTGTGTCTGGCTGGCGCGCGCGCGGGCGGTGGCCAGCCTCGACACGCCTTGCCGGTGGCGTGTGCCCTTGAGCTGATCCATACCTATTCACTGGTGCATGATGATCTGCCAGCCATGGACAACGCGCAAGAACGACGCGGCCGCCCGGCCTGCCACCGCCAGTTTGGCGAGGGCCATGCGGTCCTCATCGGCGATGCGCTGCTCACGGCTGCGTTCGAACTCCTCAGTCGGTTCGAATCACCCAACAGCCTGCGAATAGTCCGAACGATCAGCGCCGCGTGCGGCACCCAAGGCTTGATCGGCGGCCAGGTGTTGGATCTTGAGATCGCCAGTCGGCCACAGATAGCCGGCGAGCCGGCGCTACGCGAGATCGCGCAGCGCAAGACGGGTGCGTTGATCATGGCCAGCGTGGTGGCTGGTGGATTAGCGGCTGGCGGGACACCATCGCAGATCACGCGGTTGCGCCGGTATGGAGAGGCGATTGGCTTGGCATTCCAGCTGATCGATGATGTCCACGACCAAGATGGTTTGGCACGGGTCATGGGGATCGACGCAGCCCAGGCCGCCGCGCATCGACTCATCACCGACGGTGTGCGGCTGCTGAAACCATTCGGTGCGCACGCCGATTGGCTCCAGGAGCTTGCGCGTGGGTTGATGTCCACATGAAGACACATTCCACGTCGTTGCTGTCGACGATCCATCGTCCAGCAGATCTCAAGACGCTGACGATTCCCCAACTGACCACGCTAGCCCAAGAGGTCCGTGACGAGCTGGTGAAGACGATCGCTCGGCTTGGCGGCCATTTGGCCTCGAGCTTAGGCGCGGTCGAGCTGTGCTTGGCGCTGCACTATGTGTTCGACGCGCCTGAAGATCAGATGGTGTGGGATATGGGGTATCAAGCGTTCACCCACAAGCTGATCACAGGGCGGCGCAGCCGGTTCGGGACGCTCAAGCAGCTGGGGGGACTGTCCGGGTTCAACAATAAAGATGAAAGCCCGTATGACTTGTTTACCACCGGACACGGAGGGACGTGTCTGTCCACCGCGTTGGGCCTGGCGCTGGCCAATCAGCAGGTGAATGGGGCGAATCACGTTGTCGCCATTATCGGCGATGCGAGCTTAGGCGAGGGCATGGCGTTGGAGGCGCTGAATCACATCGGCCATCTCAAATCCAACGTGCTGGTCATCCTCAACGACAACAAGATGTCCATTGCCAAACCGGTGGGCGGGCTCAGCCGATACCTCAATCGAATCATCACCAACCCGACGTACAACCGACTGCGCGTGGATATGGCGCAGCTGGTCGGCCGCATGCCGCATGGATCCACGATGCTGCGACTGGGGCATAAAGTCGAAGAGTCGGTCAAGGGGTTGTTGGTGCCAGGGTTGGTGTTTGAGGAGCTCGGGTTCCGGTACCTCGGCCCGATCGATGGGCACAATGTGCGCGAGTTGATCACGACGCTGAAGAACGTCAAACGGCTCAAAGGCCCTATCCTCCTTCACGTCTCGACGGTGAAAGGCAAAGGCTACCGATTTGCTGAACAAGACCCAGAACGATTCCACAAGACTGAACCGTTTGAGATGGCGACCGGGCAGCCGAAAGGGCATGGGACCGGGGCCGCGGGACGAGGGAAGGCCAAGACCCGGCAACCAATAGAAACCTTCACCGGGGCGTTCAGCGACGAACTCCTACGGCTTGGTGAGACCAATCGCCGGATGGTGGTCATGACCGCTGCGATGCCAGAGGGCACGGGCGTCAATGAGTTTGCGAAACGGTTTCCGCAGCGCTACGTCGACGTGGGGATGGCCGAACAGCACGCGATTGGACTGGCCGCAGGGCTCGCGCGCGGCGGCGCCAGGCCGGTGGTGGCGATTTACTCCACCTTCCTGCAGCGAGCCTACGATCAAATCATGCATGAGATGTGCCTGCAGAATCTGCCAGTGATCCTGGCCATCGACCGCGCCGGGTTAGTTGGGGAAGATGGTCCGACCCATCATGGCGTCTTCGATGTGGCCTACCTG
>JAHFGT010000004.1:59700-73238 GCA_023247275.1 Candidatus Omnitrophota bacterium | reverse complement strand
AAACGCCTCGTCAATCATCCGGCGGGGGTGGGGGGTGGGGGGTGGGGGGTGGACGTCTTCCCGCGCTCCACGCCTTCCACCCCCTGCCCCTCTAATTGGGCTGCGAATCGTCGATGCTGCTCGATTGGGTCGTTCAATTCGGAATAGGCGTTGGCCACCTCCATCCCAGCGATGAACAGCTCAAACCGGTCGCTGATCGACGGATCTTCTGGCTTGCTCTTGGCCAGCGGCGACAGCTCCGCCCAGTAGTCGACGACGAATAACGGCTTGTGTTTTGTTGTTGGTTCGAACAACTGCTCGACCAGTCGGATCAGTTGTGAGCGATTGAGCTGCTTGACCCGCACGCCTCGACGCTGGAGCACCGCCTGGACCTGTTCCAGCGACGACTGCGGGGTCAGCCCCATCTCCTTCAGCGTCTGCGCGAAGGAGACACGCTCCCAGGGGGGTGTCAGATCAATCGACTGCCCTTGATACGTCAGCTGCAGCGACCCGGTGAGCGCCTGTGCCGCATCGCAGATGAGCTGCTGCACCAACTCCATCATGAACGCGCAGTCCTGGTAGGCCGCGTACGTCTCCAGCATGGTGAACTCAGGGTTGTGCCGTGTTGACAACCCTTCATTGCGAAAGCTGCGGTTGATCTCGTAGATCCGCTCCAGCCCGCCGACGAGCAGCTGTTTCAGGTACAACTCTGGCGCCAACCGCAGGTACAGATCCATGTCGAGCGCCTGGTGATGCGTGACAAACGGCTCGCCGGCTGCGCCGCCGGCCACCGCATGCATCATCGGCGTCTCCACTTCGACAAACCCCTGCCGCTCCAGTGTGGTGCGCAGCGAGGCCAGCAACCGGCTGCGCTGCAGAAACACGCGGCGGACCGGCTCGTTGGCGATCAGATCCAAATACCGTTGGCGATACCGGGTCTCCACATCCTTGAGCCCATGCCACTTCTCCGGTAGCGGCCGCAGCGCCTTGGCCAACACGGTCAGCCGATCCACCAACACGGTGACCTCGCCGGTCTTCGTCTTGAACAGCGTGCCTTCAACGCCCAGGACGTCACCCAGGTCCAACGCCTGGAACAGCTGGTAGGCCGGCTCGCCGACCCGGTCGTGCCGAACACACACTTGGATTTTTCCGCTGAAATCTTTCAGGTCACCGAACGTTAGGCCGCCGTGGCCGCGCTTGGCAGTCAGCCGGCCAGCCGTGCTGGCTGGTTGGCCCTCAGCGTAGTCAGCGACCAGCTGTTGGATTGGCGTGCTCTTGGGAAACCGGCTGCCGTACGGATCAATGCCCTGCCGGCGAAGCGATTCCAGCTTGTCGTGACGGTTCTGCGTTTGCTCGTCTCGCACTTACCTGCTCCGCGTGTCGTGTAAGAGGGTTATAGAATAGCGTATGGAGGGACGCTGGTGCTGGTCCATGCGGGGATGAAGGTCATTCTACGCCGTCGACGGAGAGGTGTCAACGACACCAGCAAAGCAATCGGATCACCACATCGACAAAGTGACAGTCACTTCCGGGCCGGAAGTGACTGTCACTTTGCGGTGATCGTTCGATAGCTGGAAACGGCAAGCCACAGGGTGGGGAGGATCCCACACACCAACGCAAACCAATCGCCCCAGCGTTGGTACAGCGTCGGTCCTGGGCCGGTCGGCAGGTCACACGCCTGAAACCCCTCAGTGAACAGCTCATGACCGGTGGGATCCTGCACGCGCGCAGTCCACCGACCCCACGGATCGATACAACCAGACCAGCCGGTGTTCGCGGCCCGGGCGACCGGCACCCGCAGCTCCACCGCGCGCAGCGTCGAGGCCTGCGCATGCTGGTAGGCGGCCGCGGTCGGCCCGAACCATCCGTCGTTGGTAATGACCAGCAGCGCTCGGGCACCGCGCTGGACAAACTGCCGGGCGAGAGTTGGGAACACATCCTCAAAACAAATCAGCACACTGAAGGGGAGCTGTCCCTCGGATCGGAAGACCGTATAGTCGCGCCCGGACCAGAAATCGCCGATCGGCGGCAGCAGATGGCGCAGCCAGGGGGCGGTGTGCTCGAATGGAATAAACTCGCCGAACGGGACCAAGTGCACCTTATGATATTGTTGTGGGATTTCCCCGCTGGGCGTGACTAGCGCGGCGCTATTGAAGGTCTGCTCCCCCTCCAGGCGGAATTTCAGCGTCGGGGCGCCGACCAACAACGGCCGATGCACGCTGCGGGCGATTCCAAACACGTGTTGCGTGAGCCGCTCGTCAGAATCCAAAAACCCCGGGACAGCTGTCTCCGGCCACACGATGAGCTGTGGTTGATGCCCAGCCGCTTGATGCGTCAGCCGCTCATATGTCGCTAGAATCTGCTCGGTATAGGCGTCGTCCCATTTATGCGCCTGCGGGATGTTGCCCTGCACCACCGCGATCCGCCACGCCGGCGCCACCTTGCCTGGTAGCCGCCACGCTCCGTACCCCATCACGCTGACAAACACACCGGTCGCGATTCCAATCGTCACAACGGTGTTCGCTGGAGAGTGACGCGTCGTGAACCGGTTCAGGCACTCGGCGATCGAGGCATTGACCAGCACGATCACCGCCGAGATTCCCCAGGCACCGGTTAGATCTGCGATTTGGAGGACCATCGGCCACGGCGTTTGTGAGTAACCCAGTAGGTTCCATCCAAATCCGGTGAACAGGTGGCTACGAATGTATTCAAGCGCGACCCAGGCAGCGGGCAGTAACAGCAAGCGGGTGTGGGGTGTGGGGTGTGCGGTGTAACTTCGGTTGGCGATCACACCAAAGACGCCGAAATACAGCGCGAGAAACGCGCACAGGATGAGCCAACCGAGGACGGTCACATGCACCAACCACCAGATCGACCCCAGAAAGAATAGGACACCAACAAGATACGACCACCAAAACGCGGCTCGCGGTCGTAACCCTGGCAGAAGGAGGAGCCATGGCACGAGTCCAATCCACGCCGCCCATGGCTGATTCAAGGAAGGAAACGCGAGGACCAACAGTAAGGCACTACCAAGTGCCAAGGAAAATTGTCGCCCCATGATTGATCAAAGGAGAGGATTACGGCCGCCAGATCAGCCGGCGTTCTCAGGGACCGAGGTAAACGTTTTGCGATGGCCAATCTTAAAAATCCAGATCTCCTCATCGACCACTCGATAGATGACCCGGTAATCCCCTACGCGAAGTTTCCAGTACCCTTTGAGGTGATGGCGAAGTGGTTCGCCATAATAGGCAGGGTCGTTTGCTAAGCGCTGCTCAATGGCTCGGAAGATTCGATCGCGGAGTTTCGCATTGATGAGCCGAAGATCACGATCGCTGACATCAGGGTGGAAAAGAATTCGATAGGTCATGTCCCGCGTCGTTTGGCGCGGAGTCGTACTTCCTCAAGGATCAAAGCGTTCTTTCGATCGAACGTGGCTTCGCGTGCATGAGCCTGCTGCACCCAGTAGGCATCCTCGTGTAATTCCATTGCCTCGCGCAGCAAATCCCGCGCCTTCAACGAAAGTGAAACGCCCTCACGAGTCGCCAGACGCTCAATGGAGCGGTAAAGTGGCCGCTCCAGCACAACGTTGAGACGTGGCTGTCTTGTCGCCATGGTTGCCTCCTCTATAGAGTGTCTCACTTTTGACGAACTATGACACTCTCCCCCCCTCCCCCGCTTCGTGCCTCTTACTTGCCGTGGCACTTTTTATACTTCAACCCGCTGGCGCAGGGACATGGGTCGTTGCGTCCGACTTTCGGTCCGACGGCGACGGGTTGGGGTGTGACGGCGCCGCGCGGCGCGAGCGCTGGCTCGGCAGGTGGGCGGGCTTGCGCGGGCGGCCTGGCTGGCCCATTGTCAGCTCGCCCTGGTTCGCCAGCACCGAAGGCCGGCGGAGCTTGATGGATGAGCTGCTGCGTTGAAGGATCTGGCATCGTCGCTGGTGCTGGCACCGTGCGACTTGCTGGTACAGCGCCTTCTGGTCGCGGCTGGATTCTCAACAACATCGTCAGCGCTTCAACCTTGATGGAGGCGATCATGTCCTGGAACATCCGGTACGCCTCGCGCTGATACTCCACCAGCGGATCACGCTGGCCGTACGCGCGTAGATGGATGCCCTCACGCAACGCGTCCATCATATAGAGATGATCTTTCCATTTCGCGTTCACGATCGACAGCAACACGGTGCGCTCCAACTGGGCCATCAGCTCAGGCCCGATCGCCTCGCGCTTGGCCTCGTAGGCGTTGCGCAACCGCTCGCCAATCGCGTCATGGATCACCTCCCGGTCGCCCGCGACCATCTCGGCCGGCACCGGCATGTCGAACTGCCGCTCGACCGCTTGTCGCAATCCGTCCAGGTCCCACGCATCCGGCCGCAACTCCTTCGACGCAAAGGTGTCCAACAGCTCATCCGACACTTCGGCGATGATATCGCGCACCAACCCTTGCAGGTCGATCCCTTGCAGGATCCGGTAGCGCTGCTCGTAGATCACCTCACGCTGCCGGTTCATCGTATTGTCGTATTCCAACAGCTGCTTGCGCGCGTCAAAGTTATGGCCTTCGACTCGACGCTGCGCGGTTTCAATCGCCTTGGTCACCATGCCGTGCTCGATCGGCAACCCCTCTTCCCACTTGAACAGCGGCATCTCCATCAGCCGGGAGATCCGGTCTGAGCCGAAGATCCGCATCAGGTCGTCCTCGAGCGAGAGATAAAACCGCGACGATCCTGGGTCCCCTTGGCGCCCACACCGGCCGCGCAGCTGGTTGTCGATTCGCCGAGCCTCATGGCGCTCGGTCCCCAACACATGCAGCCCGCCGGCTTGGACCACCTGGTCATGCTCTTCATCGCACAATTTCTTGAACCGCGCAACGATCGCTTGTTGCTCGACTGGCTCCAGCACCGCTTGGCGCGATTCCTGCTCTTGTCGGATCGCATCCTCGGCCAGCGCCTGCGGATTACCCCCGAGCAGGATGTCGGTGCCGCGGCCGGCCATGTTGGTCGCGATGGTCAGCGCCCCACGCCGGCCGGCTTGGGCTACGATGTGGGCTTCTTGCTCATGATATTTGGCGTTGAGCACGTTGTGCGGCAGGCCGGCCTTGATGGTGGCGATCGTCTGCGCCAGCCGGGTGATCTCTTCCAGGCGATACACGAGAATCGACTTTGGCGCGTGCTGACGCAGCGCCTCGAGCAAGGCGCGCGCCTGCGACTCGGTCATGGCAGCCGGACGAGCCGCGGCCTGGCTCAACTGTTCGCGCAGCGCAGGATCGAGCGTCTCTTTCTGCAGCTCCTTTGTCGTCCACTCGCACACGATTCCCAGCCGGCGCAGCGACGGACCAGGCTCGCGCAAGAACCGTGAGAGCCGCTCTGACTTTTCGATCGAAATCGTGCCAATCAACACTGGTTGGCCGGCGCGGTGGCGTTCGACGATCTCCTGCACCACGGCCAAAAACTTCTCCGCCTCGGTCTTATAGACCGTATCCGCCAGGTTGGCGCGAATCAGCGGCCGGTTGGTCGGAATCGTGATCACGTCCAACTTATAAATGGTGCTGAACTCTTGCGCTTCGGTCGCCGCGGTGCCGGTCATCCCGGCCAGTTTCTCGTACATGCGGAAATAGTTTTGAAACGTGACCGAGGCCAATGTCTGATTTTCCTGCTGGATCGACACCCCTTCCTTCGCTTCGATCGCCTGGTGTAACCCGTCGCTCCATCGGCGGCCTGGCATCAGTCGGCCGGTGAACTCGTCGACGATGAGAATTTCCCCGTCTTTCACCATGTAGTCCACGTCGGCCTTAAACAGTTCGTGAGCCCGCAGCGCCTGGTGGATATGGTGGACCAACCGCATATTCGATTCGTCATACAGGTTCTGTACGCCCAGCAGCTGTTCGCACCGCTGGATCCCGGCCTCGGTCAGGCTGACGGCGCGATCCTTTTCATCGACTTCATACTCAGTGCCCTTGGCCAGCTTGCGCACCAGTGTATCGAGGGTGTAGTACAGCTCGGTCGATTCCTCAGCCGGCCCAGAGATAATCAGCGGCGTGCGCGCCTCGTCGACGAGGATGCTATCCACCTCGTCGACGATCGCATAGTGAAATTCGCGCTGGACCAGATCTTCCCGCCGGAACCGCATGTTGTCCCGCAGATAATCGAACCCGAACTCGTTGTTTTGCCCGTAGGTAATATCCGCGGCGTAGGCTTCCCGGCGATTGACCGGGCGCAGATGCACGAACCGCTCGTTCGAATGGGTCCAGGCCGGATCATAGAGGAACGAGAGCGGCTCATCGCCGAGCCGCCGCTCGGCCGGATCCACACCTTGGATCGCGCCCACCGACAGCCCCAGCGCATGGTAGATCGGCCCCATCCACCGGGCATCGCGCCGAGCCAAATAGTCGTTGACGGTCACGATGTGCACCCCGCGACCGGTCAGCGCATTGAGATAGGCGGGCAGCGTCGCGACGAGCGTCTTGCCTTCTCCGGTGGCCATCTCCGCGATCCGGCCTTCATGCAGCGCGATCCCACCGAGCAACTGGACCTTGAAGTGGCGCATCGACAACGTGCGTCGCGCCACCTCGCGCACGACGGCAAACGCCTCCGGCAGGATCGAGTCGAGCGCGCGCTGTTGAATCGCCCGGCGCGCGCGATGCAGCTCGGCGCGTTCGTCATGGTTGCGCTCATACCATTCAGGATCCGCCGGGGTCAGGAACCGCTGTCCGGCCAGCGCCTGTTGGAATCGCGCGCGGAATTCGTCCGTCTTCGCACGCAACTGCGCGTCGGACAACGCAGCCATCTGCGGCTCCAACGCCTCGACCTGCTCGACGACCGGCCAGAGCCGCTTACGCTCGCGATCGCTGTACGTGCCGATCAGTCTTCGGAGAACCCAGTTCACCATCTGTGCTGTGCCATTGGGATACGTACCCTTGAAGGATCCGTCAGGTACGACGGTGAGGAATCACGACCGGGACGGGACGTCCGCGGTCAAGCGTTGCCGAACCTGCCAGGGAATCCGGCGAACCTCGTCCGGACTCAGGTTCAACCGTTCTTGAAGCATCTTCCAAGTGTCTGGATCAGGTGTGAACGTACATTGGACCACAATGTCATCAGATTGCGTGCTTGCGGCCATCGCAATCACCTGGATGGCCCGGCCGCTGTGCTCGCCTGCCAGCTTAGCTTTCCCGGTTCCCTTGATCAGCTTCCACTCAAAACTTCCTGGAAGATCTGCCGGCATCACCTTGGCCTCAAGGCGGGTCGGCTGCGCAGCCGCGCCGATCTTCAGCGCCGTCGGCCCGGTCACCGACAATCCAAACACGGTCACATCGGTCGCCAGCTCGACCATCGTGTCGTCGCGGTTGCCGCCGTCATGCGGCCCAAGGATCGCCTCGTCATCGAGCCGGACCGTGACCGTATAGTGGCCGGGTGATTCTGGCACCTGCCAGCGCTGCTGCAAACTGCCGGATGGTTCTGCCAGGGTGCCGCCTGAGGCTCGCCACTCGTCAACCCGGGCCAGATCCGCCTCTTCCCCTGCGCCCAGCTGTTGCATGACGGACTGGTCGGCTGCTGAGGCGTCGACGTCTTCATAGGCGTCCAAGTCGCTCAGCTGCACGACGCGCAGCACGAGCTCCTCGCCTGGCGCTGCAATGATGTCGTCGGTTGGTGTCATCGGATTGGGCGATTCAGCGAGCAGGCTGGAACGCACCGCGAGCGGCGGAGCCTCTTCGCCTAACCGGGAGACCATGAGCTGGCCGAAGATGGGCTGACCAGGCTCCCATCGCCGCATGGTCTGCTGTGCAGGCGCGGTCGTCCATGCCAGGCCCCAGCAGACCATGGCCATCATGAATCGAACGCCGGCGCGCCGATGAATCGTTCGGGATGGCACTCTCATACCCTGCTTATCATACCCTGGGTGTCGCACCCGTTCAAGCTGCGCGCAGCTTCCACCGCAGGTAGGTTTCGATAAACGGATCCAGCTTTCCATCGAGGACCGCCTGGGCGTTGCCGGTTTCATGCTCGGTGCGATGGTCTTTGACCATCATGTACGGATGCAGCACATACGACCGGATCTGCGACCCCCACTCAATCTTCTGCTTGGACTGATAGTCGCGCGCTGCGGCTTCTTCCCGCTTGCGTCGCTCCTGCTCTGCGAGGCGAGCCTTCAGCACATGCAACGCTTTGGCTTTGTTCTGAAGCTGGGACCGCTCATCCTGACACTGGACAACAATCCCGGTCGGCAGGTGCGTAATCCGCACCGCCGAGTCGGTCGTATTCACCGACTGGCCGCCCTTGCCGCTGGAGCGGTAGACGTCGATCCGCAGATCCGACTCTTTGATCTCGACCGGCGCATCCTCGGTCGACTCTGGGACCACATCGACCGAAGCGAATGAGGTGTGCCGACGTTTGTTGGCATCAAAGGGCGAGATCCGAACCAGGCGGTGGACCCCTTCTTCACCCTGCAGATAGCCGTAGGCGTACGGGCCTTTGAGGATCAGGGTCGCCGTTTTGACCCCAGCCTCCTCGCCAGGCAACAGGTCGATCAGCTCGGTGACAAACCCGCGCTCCTCGGCCCACCGACGATACATCCGCAGCAGCATCTCGGTCCAGTCGCACGACTCGGTGCCGCCGGCACCGGAGTGGACCGCGAGAATGGCGTTGCTGCTGTCCGCTCCCCCGCTGAGCAGCCGTTGGATCTCGAGCTGCGCCAGTAATTGCTCGAGTCCGGCAATCTCGCGCGACAGCTCAGCGAGCGATGCCTGATCATGCTCGTCGGTCAGTTGCAGCAGCTCGTGGGAATCGCGCAGCCCACGCTCGAACCGGTCCACCCGATCGCGCTGGGCCTTGAGGAGTTTCAGCCGCTGGATGGTCTGGCCGGCGCGCGATTGATCAGACCAGAAGTCGTTGCGCGCCATCGCCTCTTCAATCTCGTCGACCTGGGTCGCGAGCCGATCCAGGTCAAAGAAACCTCCGAAGATTTTCCCACCGAGCGCGCAACGCGGATAACCGAGTGTCCAGCTCTTCTTTCATCGTCAGGATCGGCAGTCTAGCAGGCCGCATCGGGGACAGCCACTGAATTCTGAGGCATTCAGTGGCTGTCCCAGATCCGCGGCGCACTCAGCCGTTCCTGCGCCAACAGGCGGCGCTTCTTGGCCAGGCCGAAGGCGAATCCGCCGAGCGAACCGTCCGAGCGGATCACGCGATGACAGGGCACCTTGGGCGCGAACGGGTTGCGCTTGAGCGCCTGGCCCACGGCGCGCGCAAGCCCTGGATTGCCGAGCTGCTCAGCCACCCAGCGGTACGAGCGCACCTCACCGGCAGGAATGTGCTGCACGACCGTGTACACTCGTCGTTGAAACTGTGTCACGAGCCCTTCATCGGGACGATCTGTTCGTCTCATGCGATTCCTCCTGTGTGGCCGATGCGCCACGCACCTGGGCCAGTAGCGATTCGGCGTGCGAGTGACTGATCTGCGCTGCGCGCGCGATGGCGCGTGCGTCGGCGTGGCGAATCCGCTCCGCCGAGCCAAACGCGCGCAGCAGCGCGGCCTTGCGGATCGGCCCAATGCCCTTCACCTCGTCAAGGGCTGACTGGCGGACTGGCTTGGCCCGCAGCTGTCGGTGGAACCGGATCGCAAACCGATGCGCTTCGTCGCGGATGTGCTGCACCAGATGCAGCACCGGTGACGTTGGCAAGAGCACAATCGGGTCGCGCGCCTGCGGCAGGAAGATCTGTTCGAGCCGCTTGGCCAATCCCATCGCTGGGATCGACAGCCCCAGCCCGGCCAGCTCGCCACACGCAGCGGCCAACTGCCCTTTGCCCCCGTCCACGAGGATTAGATCCGGCGATGGCAGCTCGGTGGCGAGCGACCCGCTGTACCGTCGATGGATCACCTCTCGCATCATGCCATAGTCATCGATGCCTTCGACGGTCTTGATCTTGAAGTGTCGAGAGTGGGCCTTGTGCGGTTGACCGTCTATGAACACCACCATGGAGCCGACCGCGAAATCGCCAAAGATGTTCGACAGATCGAACGCTTCGATTCGGCGCGGCAGCCGCGGCAACTTGAGCGCGGCTTGGAGCTGCTCCAGCGGACCAGCCACTGATGATTTCTCGGTCGCGACGATGATCGAGGTCAACGCCTGGATCTGATCCCGCACCCGGGCCGCTTCTTCAAACCGCCGATCCCTGGCGGCCTGGCGCATCCGACGGGACAGATCGCGCAACAGCTGCTCACGATGGCCTTCCAGGAACGCGGCAAGATCAGCCACCATCCGGTCATACGTATCGGCTGACACATACCCGACGCAGGGTGCCAGACACTGACCCAGATGGTACTCCAGGCATGGGGTCTTGGGAAACGATCGGCACGTTCGCAGGGGAAATACGCGGCGCAGGAACCGGATCGCTTGGCGCATGAGTGTCGCGTCCGTGTACGGGCCAAAATAGCGCGCGCCGTCTGCCTGGCGTCGCCGGACGACCAGCAGCCGCGGAAACGGCTCTCGCGTAATCTTCAACAGTGGGTAGGCCTTGTCGTCGCGCAGTTCCACGTTGTAGTACGGCCGCAACTGTTTCACGAGCTGCGACTCGATGAGCAGCGCTTCAGCCTCAGACGCGGTCAGGCGCACCTCGATTCGCTGGAGGCGCTCTACCATATGGGCGATCGTGGGCGTGGCGAGCACGCGTCGCCGGAAGTAGGAGCCGACCCGTTTGCGCAGGCTCAGCGCCTTGCCGATATAGAGCAGCGTGCCGTGCGAATCCCAGAACAGGTAGACGCCGGGGTGATCCGGCACGCGAGCTAGTTCGTGGCGCGAGAAGGTCGTGGCGTGAGGCTGGTCAGCCATCGCAGAGCCGTTGACAATTCCTGAACGCGCAAGAGCGCGCACGCGGCGACATAGCAGATCAACGACAGGAGTATCGTCGCTGGCAATCCGAGCCATGGGGAGAGACGGCTAGCCACCGCGCGCCAGAACAGCCAGCAGACAACCCCCATCACCAGGGAGGCTGCTGCCATGCCGCCCAGCGGCGCGGCCAGGGGTCGAAACAGCTCCACCCCTAAGCGCCGCTGCATCCGCCACAGCAGTTGGCCAGCGTTCAGTGAGTTGGAGATGGCGGCGGCTAGGGCGAGTCCGCCCAATTTCAGCGGCCACATCAGCGCGACGCTGAGCGCGATATTGATCGCCACGGCCAGCATCGCGGATCGCACCGGGGTCCAGGTATCATGCAGCGCGTAGAAGGCGCCGGTGAGAATCTTGCTGACCGCGTAGGCGGTGAGCCCCAAAGCATAGTAGATGATCGCTTGAGCGGTCATCAGTGTTGAGCGATGGTCGAATGCTCCATACTCAAACAGCGTCTGCACCAGCGGGACCGCCAAGACGATCAGCCCTGCCGACGACGGCAGCATGATGAACCCGACCATCCGGATCACCGACACCATGGTCGACCGGAACCCGGCCAGATCTTGTCGCGCGGCCTGCTCTGACAGCGACGGTAAACTCGCCTGCGCCGAGGCGGTCCCAAACAGCGCCAGCGGCAGTTGCACCATCCGGTTCGCGAAATACAGCGCGACCGGCGCCCCGTCCCCGACGATGGACTGCAGCGAGGAGAGCGCGGTATCCACCAGCACGTTGACTTGGTACACCGCCGAGCCGACTAGCCGCGGCCCCATCAGGCGGAGGATTCGGCTTGACCCCTCATGATGCCAGCGCCAATGCCAGCGAAACCCCAGCCGCATAGCCACCGGCACCTGCACCGCCAGTTGCACCACCCCTCCGATGATCACGCTGATCGTCAGAGCCAGCACGCCTGGGTGGATCACCGGGACAAACCAGACGCAGGCGGCAATCATCGCCACGTTCAGGATCGCCGGGCCCAAGGCCGGCACCGCGAAATGCTGCAGGCTATTGAGCAGCCCCATAAAGTAGGCCCACAAGCCGACCAGGGTGATAAACGGAAACAGGATCCGGGTCAGCCGTACGGTCAGGGCGAATTTTTCAGGATGGTGAACAAACCCTGGCGCGACCAGCGCCACCACCTGCGGAGCCGCCAACGCGCCGATCAGGCCCACCGCGCAGAGCAGCACGACGAGCCGGGACAACAGCGCCCGGCTCAGCGCCCAGAACTCGTCGGTCTGGCCACGAGCTCGGTACCAGCTCATCACCGGGACGAACGCGCTGGTTACCGCCCCCTCGGCCACAAGATCCCGGAGCAGATTCGGGATTCGAAATGCCACGACAAACGCCTGCGACTCGAGCATCGTCCCAAACAGTCCAGCCATGAGCCGGTCACGCACCAGCCCAAGGATCCGGCTGATCGCTGTGGCTACGGCCAGGACGCTAGTCGATTGCGCGATCCGTTTTGAAGCTGACATCAGGACCCTACCCTGCTCGACGGAAAGTTGACGTGGAGCCGCCACGTGCTACAATGTCCGGACATCTAGGAGGACGCATGCCGATTAAACACGCAGCCGTCAAACAGCTCCGGAAGGATCGCAAACTGCGCCAGCGCAATCAGACCGCGCGGGCCGAACTGAAGACTTTGACCCGACGGTTTCTCAGCCTCTTAACCAGCCAAAAACTGGATGAAGCCGCCACCCTCTTGCGAATGGTCGCGAAGAAATATGACCATGCGGCCAGCCGAGGGATTGTCCATCGCAACGCGGCGACTCGAACTGGTGCCCGATTGTCTCGTCGCTTGCACCAGCGACGATCGGCCGCTCCCACAACGTCGTAACTCGCTAGCCGAGACACACCTCAGTCACCAGCTGTTCCAGCGCCAGCTGCGGGATCGCCTGACCGGTCTTCGTCGCAAGATCCACTTCCCGGCATCGCTCAATCCACCGTTGCAATTGCTCCAGCGACCGGTGTGCCAGTTCGGTGTGAATCCGCTCGACCTGCCACGGTTTCAATCGAAGGATCGCAGCCAGCTGCCCGGCTTCTGTCCCCTGCGTGAGCAGCCGTTTGGCACTCAGCCATCGACTCAACTGCCACGCGATCAAGCCCAACACTTCAGTCGGCTCCCGTCCACCAGTGAGTTGATCGTGCAGCGCCGTCAAGGCACCAGCCGCATCGCGAGCCGCGAGTGAATCGGCCAACGCGAACGGCCGCTCAGGCGTTGGCGCGGTTCCAAACCGCTCGTGTGGAAATTGCTCCAGCAGTCGGGTCATCGCGTGGCGTGGCAATGGCTCGGTTTCGGTCAGCAGAATAACGTACGCCACCGCCTGAATCGCCCCAGCATGCTGGCGCAACCCTTCGGCGACCGCTGCCTCGAGCCGGTTCGCCTGATCAACCACAATCAGTCGGACCGGGCTCACCGCTGGCTGCTGCCGACACAGCGCCAGCAGCTCTGCGGCGGTGATCGTTGCCGCATCAGCCCGATGCTGATCCAGCGGCTGAATCTGGAGCGTGCGGCCAAGCTGCTCGAGGCGGGCGAGTTTCCGAGCTCGATCCGGACCAAGCCAAATGTGCACCCCGCCTGGCGGATTGGTTGATGGCATCAGCGGGTTAACCTCGGGGGGTGACAAACCAATGAGGGACCCTTCGACTCGCCCCGCCTGCGGTTGTAAATAAACCAGGGTGCG
>JAHFGT010000004.1:56944-59600 GCA_023247275.1 Candidatus Omnitrophota bacterium | reverse complement strand
GGTGCGAGGCAGGATTCCGCCCCACGGTTGTGCTCCAAGGACCCCCAGCTAATCCGTGGGGCTTCACTACCAGTTTTCGACGGTGCGTTCGACAATTCGCCGGGCGGTATCTTCGATCGCTTTGGTCAACGCACCCGTCTCTGACTCGGCGCGCGCCCCGCTGGTGGTATACGTCACATCGCCGGTCAAGCGCGGCTCTTCCCAGATCAGCGTCCCGTCGCGCTGGTTGACGAATCGGACACTCACCACGATATTGAGCCGCCACTCGTCGACATTCTGCGATGCATCGAAGCTCAGCGCTTCCCGGCGGAACTCCAACAGCGCTCCTTCCAGGCGCGCGTCGGCGCGGGCAGGGTTGGTCGGCCGCATCAACCCGGTGAACTGGAACCGGCTGACCACAGCGTTGGTCAGGTCGACCTCCATCGCGTGCCGATAGATCGGGAAATCTTCCCGACTGGTGGCGACTTTAGTTAAATCAATTTGATTGTCAAACGGCTTCACATACACCGTGCGGAGATTTGTTGGCAATCCAGGCCGGGTCGTGTATCCGCAACTGATCGACCAGAGACAAGACACCAGAGACAAGAAACCAACAACCGTCCAGTGCTTTAAACGCTTTAAACAGTCGTCGATCTTCTTCTCTTTTCCAGTCTCTAGCCTCTTGCCTCCTGTCTCCTGCCTCATCGAGCACGGGCTTGTAAGACTTGGAGGCGCTCGGCGGCCCGGGATCCCCACGCGGTCGTCGCGAAATGGTCGACGATGACGCGGTAATAGACCATCGCGGATTCAGGATGCTTGCGCCGTTCATAAAACTGCGCCACCCAGAATTCGTGTTGCGCTCGACGCTCTTTCAGCTCGACCAATCGTTGGTCGGCCTCGTCTGAGAGCTCGCCAGTGGGATAGGCTCGGCGGAACGCTTCCAGTTCGCGGATCGCTAAATCGGTGGGCGACTGATCATAGCCAGGCTTAAACGTGCCTTTCAGGCTCGCCTGCGCGATCTGAAACCGGGAATCGTCCACCAGGGGAGAGTTGGGGTACCGAGAAACAACCTGTTCAAACGCGGTGACCGCTGCCTCATAGTCCTTCAGGGCCACATGGGCTAGTCCGAGTTTATACTGCGCCAGCTCGCCGTATTCGCTGAACGGCCCGTCATCAACAATGGCCTGGAACACCTCAACCGCCTTGTCCCGAGCCGGCAGCACGTTGGCGATTCCCAGCACCGGACGCTTCTTGCCGCTCAAAAAATAGTTGCCGATCTGATACTCTCGCTCAAGGATTTCATCGAATCGGCTGGTCGAGGGATACGTCTGGATCGTCTTACGATCGTTCAGGAAGGCGTGGTAGTAATCGCCCTTCTCTTCGAAGGACCGGCCCAAGTAATACTGCGCCTCGCTGGCTTCGTGCGATTCCTTATAGGCGTGGAGGAGTTTCTTCAGCTCTTTGATGGCCCGATCATAGTCATGGCGCTCAAAGAACCCGACGGCGAATGCCAATTGCTCGCTGGGACTGTCTTTCACCGCCCCGCTCGGTCCAACCCAGCCGGTCTGCGGCGACCAAATCCACGCGGCCGAGGCCGCCGGCGCCATCGCCAGGCTGGCGCATACGCCAACGAAGGCCAATCGCAGAAACCACCACCAGAGCCGTCGGGGAAAGCGTATCATCGACGATCCACGATACCAAATTTGCCTCAAGGGTTCAATCGTCTTCGCTACAAGCGCTGCAGCAGCGGAATCGCCAGGGCCAGCCATGGGATCGACGCCGCTGTGGTCGTTACCCACAACGCATTCGCCAGCTTGCGGTCCAGCCCGAACAGCATCGGCAGCACCAGAGGTGACACTGCGACCGGAGTGACCGATTCCAACAGCACGATGAACCGAGGCAAACCGGTCACATGAAACAGATTGAGCAGCAGCCAGGCTACCACCGGCGTATAGAGGAACTTGATCCCGCACATCGCCAGACAGGGCCGGATCCATCGTCGGGGCGAGGCCAAGGTGACCTGGGTGCCCACCGCCACCAGATACACGGCGGTGGTCAGCGGAATCAGGACCGAGTTCACCCGCTCAAGCACCAGAGGTCGATGCACGCTAAAGAGGCTGAGCGCGACACCGACCAGCATCCCAACAAACGGATACAGCCGCAAGCCGCCATTGACCTCCATCCCGGTGTCTGGGCGCCTGCTGCCCCGCCCATAATAGGAAGCGATCCCGAATCCGAGCGTGTAGAAGCACGGGTTGAAAAAAACGAGGTACAGCATGCACAGCGCATAGCCGGCCTCGCCAGCTAAGGCGAACGCCACAAACGCGCCCAGGTATCCCAGATTTGAAAAGAACGCGCACGTGAGAAAGATCCCTGTTTGCGAATCAGGGAGTCGAGCTCGTCGGGCATACCACCAAGCCGGCAACAGCGTGGCGGTGGAGATCAGCGTGCCCAACAGGGGCAGCAGCCAGGGCTCGGCGGTGCGTAGCTGCATCTTCCAGAAGGAGAGGCACAGCACGATCGGCGATGGGATCAGGACAATCGCGTGGACGATCTTCGCGGCCAGCGATTCCGAGATCACACCCTGCCGATGCAACCACCAGCCGAGTCCCATTGATCCAAGAAACAGCCCTAACCCAAGCACCACGCGAACGATCATGATCGGGGAATCGGGGAC
>JAHFGT010000004.1:0-56844 GCA_023247275.1 Candidatus Omnitrophota bacterium | reverse complement strand
GATTTCTTGCTTTTTCTGGGAAATCAGTGGCTGTCCCCGATGTAAACGTGTTGACCTGATAGGTCACACCGTCTGTCCGAATCTCAATCGCTCCTTGAGCCTGTGTCGTATAGAGCGCTGTCCCAACACGCCGCAGCGCTCGCACGGTCTGCGGCGCTGGCAAATGATGCAACCGACCGACGCTGATGATCGACACCGCCGGCCGGACCGCTCGAAACAACCGCTCGCCCGCTGCACCCAGCCGGCTGCCATGGTGCGGCACTTTCAGAATCGTCGACGCCAGGTCCGGCTCGCGCAGCACCCAGGGCACGCCTTGCTCTTCCAGGTCACCGGTCAACAGCGCGCTGACGCTACCTCGACGCACCTTGATCACGACCGAGTTGTCATTCGACGCCGGCTCAGCGCCTGGCACCAGCCCGCTGGGCGGATTGAGGACACGAAGTTCAAGCCCGACCCCTTCTCGTATCAAGGTCCCGGCCTGCGCCACGACGCGCGGCACCTGTTTGTTGACCAACAAGGCTTCTACGCGTCGCGCGGACATCGTGACATCGGTCACCCCGTTCGTCAAGACCGCCTGTACCCGGAGCCGCTCCAAGATGGGCACGGCTCCGCCGAGATGGTCCTCATCCGGATGTGTCAGCACCAAGAGATCCAGTGTCCGGATCCCCTGGGATTCGAGAAATGGGAGCACCCGAGATCGGCCGGCCTCCTGCGTGCCAGCATCGATGAGGATGGTGTGCCCTGCTGGCGTGCGCAGGACGATGGAATCGCCATGACCCACATCCAAGATGGTGAGCTGGAGCCGATGCGAGGCCAGCGCACGGTGCGCGACGCCGACCCATACCCAACAGGTGCCGGCTGCGAGCCAACAGATGAAGATTCGCCAGAGCGTCCAACCGTGCCGACGCGCCACGAGCGACCCGACCAGAACCGCATAGTAACTGGCCAGCCACCAGGCGGCCGGGCGTCCGATAAGCCAGCTCGCTCCAGGAATCGCTTGGCACCATCTCACGGTGCCAACAAGAAGGTGGAGCAACATGTCCAGCGGCAGCCGAGCCATCCAGAGCACGCGCGGGATCACAGTCGCGAGTGTGAGCACACCGGTGCCGACAACGACGAGGACGCTGACTAGTGGCGTGATCAAGAGATTGGCCAGCACCGACACCGGCGTCATGAGATAGAAGTCCCATGCCAGCGTCGGAGCCAGACCGATCCACACCGCGACCGTCGCTGCCAACCCGGTCGCGAGATACCTTCGCAACCACGGCGGGCGTAGCCAGGCGAGCCATCGATCAAGCACCGGTTGCCATCGGGTGGTGAAGAGGAGCAGGCTGAGCACCGCTCCGAATGATAACTGAAATCCTGGGTCGAACAGTTGCGGCGGATTTATCGCCAGTATGGCGAGCGCGGCTAACGCGATCGTGTTGAACCATGACACCGGGCGGTCCAACGCGATCGTCCCGAGGACGACCCAGGCCATGACGGTGGCGCGCACCACCGGTGGCTGGAATCCGGTGAGCACGCTGTATCCGGCCAGGCTCATTGCCGCCATCGCCAAGCGCAGCCGCCAGGGCACGCCGAACAACCGCAGCGCCAACTCGAGTAGGCCGGCGATGAGTCCGACATTGAACCCGCTGATGACCAGGAGATGGATGGTCCCGGTTTCCAGGAACGCGCGCCGTAGCGGCTCATCCAACGCCACCCGCTGCCCCAAGAGCAGCGAACGAAGCAGCCCGGCCGGCTCGTCGTCGAACGCCTGCTGGAGCAGATGCTGCCATCGGCTCCGCAACCAGAACATCGCAGCGATCCACGACGGTCCCTGACGATGCCGAAGGACAGTTGCTCCATCGAACGACCGCACCCGCAACAGCCCTTGAACCCGTTGCCGAGCCAGCGCGGCGCGCCAATCATACTGTCCAGGATTTCCCGCTGGCGGAACCAGCGATGCCGCGCCCTCCAACACCACCTCATCACCATACGCCAACCGCACCCTGGCTGGGACCGTGACGCGCAGCCGGCCAGGCCGAGCCTGCCACGCATCCCCGACTCGTAGATGCTCAACGTCCACCACGCCGGTCGCTACGGCGTCGCTCAACCCGGCTCCGGACGCCGACGGTGCGAACACCTCGGCCGGATCATCGCGCACGATTCCATGGATGGCGATCGCCCGCGGCTCGTCGCTGAGCACCGAAGCGAATCGCAACTGCGGATGGACTCGCCACACCTGCATCCGCAGCGCACCCAGACACATCCAAAGCACCAGCAACCCGATCAGCTGTGCGTGACGGCGCGCGCGGTGCGAGTCAGCGGCGTGCATGACCAACGTCATGACCGCCACCACCCCGCCCATTACGCTCCACCAGCTCATCGGCATGAGCCCCCACCGCCCTAGTAGGATTCCCGCGATGAACGCGATTCCCACCGGCGCCACCGGCGCTCGCAGAGAGAGTTTGGGGACAGCCACCGATTTCTTCATATCAATCAGGGACAGCCACCGATCTTCTTTGTGGTGAAGGCCCCGGTCTACCTCGGATGAATGTGAGACCGAACTGATTCTCCAATCCCTGTATAAATCCTTCACTTCCCAATGGACGGCTCACCTGGACTTCTTGCTCGATCTCTCTCGCCAGAGCCGTATCTTCTTCTGAGCTTAAGTACTGTTCCCAATCACCGATCAAATCTCTCAAGGCCCCATCTCCACTGACGATCGGATCTGACATGGTGTGCCCCATATGCCAGGCGGCACTGGACCAGCGGTATTCCCAGGGCAAACACACAATCCCCGCGCGCACCGGATTGAGTTCCACATATCGAACGGCTGCCAGCAGGTATCGTTCATCTAAGATGCTTGAGCCAAACCGAGCTTGCCATAAATGCCCGCGCCATCCTTCACGAGTATTGATCCGCCTGGTATAGCGGACATGCGCATCGGCGAAACAACGCGCCAGCGAATCGGTCTGAGCCGGTATGGCGATCAAGTGAATATGATTCCGCATCAAGCAGTAGGCCCACACCTGCACACCGAACCGCTGGCAGGCGGCCTTGAGCAACGCCAGATAGATCGACCGATCTCGATCATTGAAGAAAACGTCCAGGCGCCGGTTGCCCCGCTGCACGATATGATGCGGCAAGCCTGGAGCCACTACCCTTGCTAAGCGTGCCATCATGCCCTCCTATGTGAGCCCGAAAAAAATACGCAGGAGAGAGCTTCACTCTCCTGCGTGCCTGATTGTTGAGAGACTCAACGACCGACTGATTCCTTACAGGATCGTTCGCCTCTGCGGTATGAACCTGTTTATTCTACCATGACGTGCGTCAGTCTGTGAAACCGTGATCTACTGAAATCAGTGGCTGTCCCTGATTTCCCGGTGGCGGTCCAGAACGGTCGCAGGCCCAACCGCTCGGTGCCCGCGGCCAGGCCTACCCACAAGAACCCGATCGCCACATACAGATTGAGGACGGCTCCCATCCCATGCCCTGCGGAAGCGAAGGCGGCGGCCCCTGCGAGCGCGTAGCAACCGAACACGACCGTCAAACCCTCGCCGATGAGCGGTTTTCCAGAACGGTAGATCACGCGTGGATGGACGTGTTTGCCGACCGCGTGCAGCTTTGGGGTCCGCTCAAACCCCACCTTGGGAATCAACCACCCCTCAAGGAACGCCTGAGCCTTCATTACCAAGAGCCCGATCTCCAGCGCCCCGAGGGCGAGTGTCGGCCACCAGCGGGTCAGAAATGGCTGGCGACGCCACGCACGGCCATCAACGTACTGACACGCGAGCTGGTACACCCACCCCACAGAAAACAGGCACACCGGTAGGACACTGAGATAGATAGACCGAAACGTCGCGGTGATCCCCAGCGATTCGGCCGCCCGGAATGCCGGCCAGGTCATCAGCACGACGGCCAGGCCGAGCAGCGTTCCGACCGGACCGGTCAACCGCAAGAAGGCATCCGCTCGTACTCGGACGGGCAGGCGGGCGCGCACCAGCACCGGGAGAAGCTTCTTCATCACTTGGACGCCGCCGCGCTGCCACCGCATCTGCTGGCTCACATACGAACGCATCGTCGAGGGCAATTCGGCCGGGACAGCGTCATTGAGCAAATAGATGACGCGCCAGCCGCGGGCGGCAGCGCGATAGCTGAGATCGCCATCCTCGGTTTCCGAATCCCGATGCCAACCGCCAGAATCTTCGATGGCCAAGCGCCTCCAGATTCCCGCGGTGCCGTGGAAATTGACCCAGCAGCCGGCGCGGTTCTTCGCCGCCTGTTCCACCGCCTGGTGCATATCCAACCCGATCGCCTGGATCTGGGTCAACATCGACCGGTGCCGATTCAAGTGTGCCCACCGGGCTTGCACAAACCCAACCGACTCATCGGTGAAGTACCGGATGACTGTGCGGAGCCATCCCGGTGAGATGACGAAATCGGCGTCGAAGATCGCGATGAACTCGCCGGTTGCTGCGGGCAGTGCGTGGGCCAGCGCCCCAGCCTTGTAGCCCTCGCGCCGCGGGCGGCGGACCGTGACCATGTTCACCCCACGGTAGCGCTGCTGCTCCACCAGGCGATCCACCAACTCGGTTGTCGAATCGCCGGAATCGTCCAACACCTGGATCTGCAGCCGATCCCGTGGGTAGTCAATCCGACCGGCCGATTCGATCAGTCGCTCAACGACGTTCACCTCATTATAGACGGGGAGTTGGACGGTCACGTGGGGCAGCTCATCCGCTGATAATGCCCTCCTCGGCGCGGGGTGGTGATCTGCACGCACCAGCCACACGAGCGCTAGAACGATTTGATGCACCCGCCAGACCAGCCACAAGAGAATCAGGCTGGCATAGCTGGCCACGGTGATGGCCGCCGTGCACTGGTGCACCCCAGGTGGCAGCCACCATCCCTGCGCCGTGATCGTGAACGCCAGGCTGGTGAACAGCATCACGACCACCAGTGCACGCGTGCGCCCAGACGCCAGCGTGCCGCGCGTCACGTCTTCACGCGGCAACCATTCGCGCCCGATCAGGGGGACTCGCACAGCGCCCGTGGCTGGGGCGGTCGGCGACGCTGTCGAGCGACAGATCCATCGCAAGGGAATCTTCCCGATCAGTGACGCGCCAGCCAAGAGTGCAATGGCATGGAGACCTGCATATCGCGGCCCGATCCTAAGCGCCTGTGCGTCGAAGGGGTCGACGAATAGCTCGAGCAGGACGATGGTGAGCCCGGTCGCGAGTAAGGTGTCGCTGACCGAGCTGATGAACCGTTGAGCAGACCGTCGGCTCACCGATTGGGAACACGTCAGGGCCCGGAAGCTGAACGCCAGCAGCAGAGCTGCCAACGTGATGAGGACCAGAGGCCTGAACAGGTCTTCAAGCCTGAGCGCTACGCCAACATCGAGCAGCAGTTGATGGGGTGACATCGCCCCCCTCTAGTATGGGTGCGCCTGGTCAATGAGAACCGGATCCGACCTACTGAGCCTGGCACAATTCGACGAAACCGGTATCGTATTCCCGTTGGATCAGATTGCCGACGGTCGTGGTACGCACCAGGCCGCCTTTTTGGATCCGGACCGGCTTGTTGATCGCCACCTTCGGAAAACTGGGACCGCCCGGGAGAAACGCGTTTTTCACGAACAGCTCCCCTTCTGCCTCCACGCCCGGACCGCACCGATTCGCTGGCAATGGTTTTTTCGCCTCCGGGATGGTCCACGTCACGGGCTTGGGGTTACCGGTCCCCAGATCAGTCTTGTACTTCTTGCCGTCCAAGGCGAATTCGGTCTTGGTCCAATACCAGGCATACGAGGAACTCGCATCCCCTCCGCCCAGCGCTGACGACAGGATGACCATGCGGTAGGTGGCGGTCTGTCCATAGCGAACCACCTCGTCTCGCTCAATGGCTTGCGGATCGCCGGTACAGAAGGAATACAGCAGCTCTTCGTCGCCGAAGAGGATGATGCACGTGCGCCTCCCGCCCCCTCCGCCAGACGGGACGACGGTGACGGTTGTCGTGAACGTCTGTGGCGGATCGTCGCGACTACCCTCCTCGTTCGGGCCTCTGGAATCCGGTACGTCATCAACGGTGGCAGTAATCGTGGCGGTGATCGGATCAGGCGTCAGCACCCGCGGGGCTTGCCAGGTGAATTGCGAATCTGTCTGGGAGATGGGGATTCCGGCCGACGCGGTCCACGCGGTATTTCGCAGTGTGTCAGAAACCTGCTGGGGGTTGGGACAGGTTTTTGTATCCAGATCCTCGCGCTGGAGATTGAAGGTCACTTGGCTTAACTCCACGACCTGCGTCGGCCCGGTGAGCGCGCCGGTGATCGACGGAGCAGGGTCCCAGAAACATGGCGGGACTTCTACCGTCATGGTAAAAGTTTTTGGCGGATCGTCGTTGCGATCCCCGGCCTCTCCTGGGGGCACCGGATTGGGCAGATCATCGACCGTTGCGCTGATGGTCACGATCAGTGGACCCGGCCCTGGATTGGTAGGGGCCTTCCAGACCATCAGCTCATTGCTCTGCGAGAGAATCTGCCCAGCGGTTGCAGACCATGCGGTCGCTTGTAGCGCATCCCGCTGCAGCTCCTGGGTTTGACCGCAGCCGCGGGTATCGAAATCCTTGGGATCGGGCAACTGAAATGTTCCTTGCTGCCCAGGCTGTACAATCGTTGGCCCGACGAGGACCGCGTCAATCGGCGGCTCAGGACTCCACTGGAAGGGCTCTACGACGATCGTTGACGATACATCAAACGCGCTGAATCCGCCCGACCCGATGGCCTGGGCGGTGATGTTCCCGGCTCCCGGATTGGACACGCTTAAGCTCGTCGTAAAGTTGCCGGTCGAATCGGTCGTGCCGGACGTTTGCCCTAACGTGCCCACCGACGTGCTCAGGCTCACGTTGATGTTCGCCGCCGGGCTGCTGCCAGTGCTCGTCTGCACGCTGACACTGGTCGTGTCGCCGACACACAGCGAATTTTGGCCCGCCTCAACACTCACAGAATCATGAGCCCAAGCCGTGGACGCGCTCACCATTCCAAGCCCGCTTGCGAGCAGCAGCACACGGCAGGCATCGATCCACCACCGCTTGGCGATCATGGATTCACCGATAAGCGTTGCAATTTGATCTTGGCCCAGTCGTACCAGGGCTGCTCGCCTGGATGCTCTCTGAGAATCCGCCCGTACCAGATTCTCGCTGTCTTCGGATTCCCGTTGAGGCGATGCAGCTTGCCCAAACCCCACTCGGCCAGCGCAGACCAATGCGGCGGAAGCTCTGGCGCACGGGAGAGAATCCACTCATACAGCGGGATGGCCTCGGCATAGCGCCCTGCAAGCCCAAGACGCTCGGCCTTCTCGAGCAGGGTCTCGGCCTGCAGGAGCGTCAGCGACCGATCATCCGGGAACCCTTGCACCAATTCCTGGCAGACTTCGATCGCCCGGTCGTAGTCCTGACGTTGCCGCAGCGCCTCGATGGCCCATCGACCCGCTCGCAGGCGCGCCGAGCGATCAGTGCCAACATCCATGACCACGTCCCGCAACACCCCGATCCGACGCTCTTCAGCCGTCTGTTGACGTGTGACATCCCCCAGCCGCTGCGACAGATGGGCCTCCACGCGGAGGAGCGCCGCTTCCCGCTCAGCTAAATGCCGCTGGACCCGCCGTGCGGCATCCGCTCCTGGAGACTCCGCACCGAATGCCGACAATCCGCCGATTGTCGTGAGCATCACCCCGTAGATGAATGCCTGACGCCGCATCGTCGCTACAGGCTCGCGAGCGGATTGGACACATCGTCCGCCGTGCCGGTCAGCTCATCCGGTCCGGCAGCCCCATACCGCTGGAATTCCAGAAAACGCTTGGCCCGCGCAAGATGAGTGTCCCAACGCGAGAACGCCTCATAGATCCCATCAAGGATGGCGATCCGAGCCTCCCCGCCCCGTTCTTCGACCGGGCAGCGCTGCAGCAATTCCCGATACAAAACCAACAAGCTCTGAAAGCGCGCGCTGCGGGAAGCGCTTTCATCGGCGGACGCTTCCTCCAGTAGGAGCGATGCCATCGCGATTCCTGAATTGATGCTGCCGGCGCCATTGCGATAGGCCACCTGGTACGCTTGCAGGGCTTGCCCCCGCTGGCCCAAGGCCACGTAGCAGTGGCCGATGAACTCCTCGGCGTCCTGCCCTTCCCAATTTTTCGGGAATAGCCTCGCAACCCGTTGGTATTCCGCCAATGCCGCGGCGTAATCTTTCAGATACCAGTAATACAGTTGCGCGATGCTGTGGTAGGCGGCTCGCTGCTGCGATTCATTCGCGGCATAGTCATTGACGACGCGGCGCAACTCCTGAATCGCCCGCGCGTAGTCACCCAAGACCCGATAATTCCTTCCGAGCCACAGCCGCGCCTCAGCGCCTGTGGTATCCGACAACTTGTAGCTGGACAGAAAGGTCTCCAACTCGGCGGTTTTGTCCCAGCTATGCTCCACCCACCAATCCGCGGGAATCTGCGCGGTGATGGTCGACAACCGCTCGAAGGCCTCATCGGCATATACCGGCATCGCGATGAGCAGACCAGAGATCCACGCCAGCACTGTACGATTCATCCGCATCCGGGTCGCTCCTCCCAGGTTCGTGACACATGGCGCAACGTGCGCGCGGACCGATGTTGCGTCTTCATCATTTACGTTGATTCTGTAACAATACTTGTATCCTAGAGAGTTTTGGCCGCTGCCGTCAAGCGTAAAATATCGGCCCCGCATCAGGTGAGGCCGCGGCTGTTCGTTCGCATCCCGGCTTCAGCCCCAAGGGCCTCCATCAGGGATACGGTCTCAGATTTCTTCGAGCTCGCTTCAAGTTGTTGATGTATAATCAACATGGCAACCACAAAGACCCTGAGGGATCGATGAAAGGACTAGGCCCACGAATCCGAGCGCTGCGGCTGCATCGGCAGCTCACGATGGCCGAGCTGGCTCAGCGAACCAGGATCGATAAGGCGACGCTCAGCCGAATCGAAACCGGCAAGATGACCGGCACGCTGGACTCGCATGTCAAGATCGCCCAGGCGTTGGCGATCCGGCTGCCTGAGCTGTACGAGGGGATGCTCGCCCAGCAAGAGGTGCAGCGCCAGGCCCGCGCGCGCGAAAAACTGGAGACGTTTTTCCACTCAGCCGGGGCGATCGCTGAGCTGCTCACCACAGGCAACCTGCTGCGGAAAAAATTGATGCCGCTGCGGCTGAAGCTGACTCCCAAGGCGCGCACCGAGACTGAGGAATACCCGCCGTATACCGAGCGATTCCTGTATGTGCTGCACGGCGAATTAAAAATCACGGTGGGCAGCGCCACCCATGTGCTGAAGACAGACGAGAGCCTGTATTTCGACGCATCGCTGCCGCACCATTTTTCCAATCCGTCCTCGTCACCGACCCGGTGCTTGTCGATCATGACCCCCACATCGCTGTGATGCCAACAGGAGGTCCCCAGATGCCTGGTGCCCGGCGGCCCCTCATCCTTGTGTGCGACGATCAGGACAGCGTGCGGCGGTCGTACAAGGTGATCCTGTCGAAGCGGTACGACGTGCAGTTTGTGGCCAACGGCCTGGAGGCGCTGGCGTTCTTGAAGAAGGTCACGCCGGATCTGGTGTTCTTGGATCTGAAAATGCCCAAGCGGCATGGGATGGACATCCTCACGGATATCAAACGCGCCGTCCCAGCGCTGCCGGTCATCGTGGTGACCGGCTATCACAGCGCCGAGGTGGCCCAAGAAGCGGCGCGCCTGGGCGCTGTCGACTACATCGCCAAACCGTTCGGCTCAGCCGACATCCTCTCCGCCATCGCCAAGTCGCTGCCCCAGACCAACCCGCCCCGCCGTTAACGCCGACTCCGGTGGATGATTTACCCCTCTGTGCGAGTTACCGCGTGCCTGGCATCTTTCCTGAAGAGTTAGGGCGGCCCATCCTTATAAATAAGCATCATTGCTGCAGCCTCGCACGAAGCTTCTCAGCAAACTTTTGGAAGGATCGAAGTCCAAAATCATTCTTGGATTTTAAAAACAATTCACTTTGCTCGATTAGATTGTGGAGTTGGTCATACCGTCCCAATACGAACACCAACGCAATAGCGCGTTGACAGCGTCCACCGTGAACAGGCGAATGGAGCCACGCCGATGGCTCATTGGTACTCAAGACTGCAAAAGCTTGCTCTAAGCTCGAATGCTTCTTGATGTAGGGCATTCCGATACGCGCCAGCGCGCCAGCCAATCCCGTCGCGACAATTTTGACATCCGCATCAGTGGCAACCTTCCAGCGCATCGGTTGGCCGCTCTCGATATTTCCAAGCTCTACTCCCAACGTCGCTGTTTGCACTTTCTCCGACTTCGACAGAAGTTTGTTATCCTCGTTGACTAGGTTTTCTACCTCGTCAATGCGCACTGCCACATCAGCGGTAACATCAAAATCCACATCCTCGTGCGGAATGAAGCTCAAATGAAAAGCAGCCCAGCCACTTGATTCCTTACGATAAAAAGTCTGCCCGGAAGGTTTGGGCTCAAAGCCATATCGAGCAACGGCTTTACCAACCTCCCGAAACAACTGTTTTTCCAGTTCATTTAGTCGCGAACTCATGGATAGCTACGTTCAACAGTTTCAATGATAAGTTGCTGGCCGCGAAGAGCAGCAGGCGCATTCTTGCCTGTGATAACTGCTCCTTCTGTTGCCATGAGCGAGTCTTTAAACAACTGGCTGCGGTTGCGCACTGCATTGCCCGATTTGACCTCGAGGGCAAGGATCCGACCCGATGGAGTTTGAAACAGGTGGTCGATCACTCGCAAGCCTCCAGAGGTTCTTGCCCCAACGTGACTACCCAAGCTCGTGTTGCCTTCAGCAATCAAATCCTGTATGGCTAGCGTTTCAGCTGCCAGACCTTTAGCCCTATTTGCCTGCACCCCACTCTTTACGGCCTTTACGGCCCCCAGCCACTGAGCACCTTTGAGAGCACCCGCTCCTGATATTGCGTTAAAAGATAAACCTCCGAGATTTTTAGATAATTGATTTGGATCACTCCAGCTCCTGGCAAAACTTTTTCCAAGACCGTTGATAAAATCATAAGGATCGTCTTGAAGTTGCCAAGAAGTATCTCCTAACGCTGTCCCTAGGCCTTGAAGGGTGTTGATGGGGTGAATGACGGTTGAAAAGAGTCCCCTGGCTCCACCCCACAATCCTTGTGCCCATCGACCCAGATCCTGATCGGCATTTGTGGACCAATCCTGCCACCAGTATTGTAAGAAACTGGGGTTATTATTAGAAGAAGCACTCGATCCGAGTCCATGCCCAGAAAATGAATCAGAAGTAGTAAAACTTGGAGATAGATTGAGGTGCGACGAATCAAAATTATTATCCCACAAACTGCCTCCATACGACCCGTTGTCGTAGCCTGACCCGCTAGAAAGGCTCAGATCGGCAAAGGACTCGTAGTAATGTCCTGTCGGATCCACGAACTTGAGGGGATTGTTGCGCGTGTACGTGTATCGATTCAGACTCTGCGGATCGTCAGCGCTGGGCACGATGGAATCCGGCTGCGTGAACCGCCCCAGCTCGGGATCATAGTACCGGGCGCCGTAGTAGTAGAGGCCGGTGTCCTCATCGAGGATTTGATCGGTGTACCGGTTGGAGACCGAAAAGGCGAGTGCATTGTCCTTGAACCGCTCTTTGCCATACGCCAGGTACTCGTAGTGCTGGACCATATTGCCGGTGCGATCAGTGAGCAGATTCGATGAACCCAGGTGATCATCGTGGTAATAGTAGAAGACCGGCGAATAGACCGGCGCGGCGTTGGCCATCGGCGTCGTCGCGAAAAAGAGCGCGAGGCTGGTCAGGCCGGCGACGCACTGTTTCAACACGATCCCTGGCTGCAACAGCGTCCGCCACCAGCTCCGTCGTGCGCGAGCCAACCGGATCGCCGTTCGACCCCACAGGATCAGACCCAGCAACCCCAGCACCGCGGCCATCGCCACCGTCCATGGTCCCTGGCGTGGCAGACTCGGCGATGCGCTGGCGACCATGGTATGCGTGGCGGCCTTGGCGAATATGCGGACCTTCCCAACCAGCGCGGCCACGCCGGTGATCGGCTCGAAGGTTGCGATCCGCTTGCCGCCGGCCAACACATGGCACAATGTCTTGCCGTCTTTGACCTCGTAGATCCCGCCGATCCAGACGGCGAGGTTCGTGCCTTTCTGCCGCCACAGCCTGGCCCCGCCGTCCGCATAGCCGAACAGCACGGTGCTGGTCCCATCGCTGATATTGACAAGCTGGTTTTCCTCGTCGTATTGCAGGAACTGGCTCCCACGGTTTTTCATGTTGCCGGCCGCATCGTACTGGTACGTCTTGCCATTGGCGCTGGTGACCGCGTGCGGCTTAGGGCTGCCGTACCCATACGTCCCGGTCCCGAACTCTGGGTTGACCAAGATATTGCCGATGGCGTTGTAGCTGAAGTTCGCCAGCACCCCGCCACGGGTGTACGAAGTCAACCGATGCAGGTCATCGTACTGGAGGTTCCCAATCGTCGACGAGGCCGCGCCGGTGTAGACCGAATCGGTGATGGCCTTGATGTCCGACAGCGTATCGAAGGTATACGCGAGATCTTGGGAGAATCCGCCACCCGGCTTGGTGGTCTGCAACCGTTGCAGCCGCTTCGAATTCGCATAGTAGGTGTAGCTGGTTTGCAGCCCGTTGCCATAGGTCATGCCCAGCGGCTGGCCCAGCGCATTGAACCCCTGCGCGGTATAGAACACCTCGTTGGCTCCGGTGCCGGCCAGGTTTTCGACCCGGACCAAGTGGCCGGCGGTGTCATACGAGTATTTGATGCGCGCCACGCTGCCTGGATACCGGAGCTCGGTCATACGATCCGCATCGTCGTAGACGGTGTCGACCCGGTATGCGGTGCTGGTTTTATACAGATACCGCTGCTGCGCGAGCATACGCCCGCGCAGATCATAGCCATACTTCTGCCACCCTTGTCGATCCACAACCCGGGCGAGCTGGCCTTTGTAGACCGGCAAGGCCGGATCGTCGGTCGTGTCATACACATAGGTCACCGCGCTAGCCAGCGTGATCCCATCACCTTTGTAGATCTCTTTGCGGGTGAGCCGGCCGATTGGGTCGGCGTAGAAAAACTTCAGCTTTTGGTTCTTCGCATCGGTCTGGGTGAGGAGTCGATCGGCCGCGTCATAGCTATAGCTCCAGGTGCCCATGTCTGGGTCGGTCATGCTCAGCTTGCGGCCCAGGCTGTCATAACTCATGGTCGTCATATTGCCCGCCGCATCGGTGACCTTCGTCAGACCTCCCAGTTTATCGTACGTATACGTCGTCGGAAGGCTATTCCCACCGTTGACCTCGATAATTTGGGTAGCCCGTCCATACGCGTCGTGCAGGCTCTTGCGAACCTTGCCTTCAGAGTCGGTGACCACCGTGGTCCAGAGCGTTGGGCCGTCGGTGAACGCGGTGACCATCGGACCGGTCGGCGAGCCAAGATCGCCAGCCGGCGGGGTCACACGGAACGCGCGGCCAATCGGATCATAGTCGGTCGTCGTGCCAGGCTGGTTTGTCAACACGGTGAAGGCCGAGCCCGCACTCATGGAGGGCACCGTTGTTAATCGCGGGCTTCCCCGCAGATCGTAGCGCGTCTCGCTGACCCGGAACTGACCTGGCAGCTCACTCTCCATCCGGGTCTGGATGCTGCGCCCAAGACCATCGGTGTACGCGTACGTCTCCAGGCCATTGATCGGATCCAACGGGTCAAACACCTGCTGGCGCACCACGTTGCTGCTGATCCCGTTGGCGATCCCGCCAAGGGTGTACGAGCGCTTCTGGCGCCACAGCGTGGGTGGGCCCAACGGGGTCGTCGAGATCGCGGTCTGGACCGGCCGGAAAAACACATCGTAGCTGGTCTGGGCGACCAGCCCCTTTGGATCTGTCGATGTCAACACTTGGCCGGATGCGACATCAAAGGTCGAGCTAGTGGTGAATGTCCCGGTCGTCTGGGTCACCGGGAAGATGCGGTAGGTTGGATCATACTGCGTGGTGGTCGTGATCCCAATGGGATTGGTTGCGCTGGTTGGATTACCGTACTGGTCATAGCCCATGGTCGAGCTGACGTAGGTATTGGTCGTGTTGAGCCAGGTGCGGACTTCTTGCAGGTTGCCGCGCTGAGGCTCATACGTTGGGAACACCGTTTCGCGGAGTTTGGTCAGGCCGGCGGAATCGGCTGTGACGACCACGCTGGCGGGTTTGTTCTTGATGTCCGCATTGGCCAGCGTCGCATAGCTGGTCCGGGTGTACACATCATCCGTGCTCAGATCGGTGAACGCGTGCGTGGTCTCGTTGATACTGGCGACTTCGCCCAGATCCGATTCGGTGATGAGGTTGAGCGTTACCGGATCATATGCCAGCTGCTTGGCGGTGGCGCGATACGTTGCAAGCCCTTCATAGTCCATCTGGATTGTCTGGGCGATGAACGGAAAGGTCCAGCCGCTGGGGTGGAGCTGCCGTTCATCGACCTTATTCAGCGTCTGGTGATACTTGCGGCCATCGCTGCCCCAGACTTCAATCCGGTATGGGATTCCTTTCTTGCCCCTGGACGCCTGGTCTTGATACTCTCCTTGGGCCGTCCCATCAATCCCGCCGCTTTGATGGAAGTAGGTGATGCTCTTGGCTCCTAACGGATCGGTGACCTCAACGCGGTTGAAGCCGCGGAACTCCCGCGTCGCTGGATCAAACGCGCCGCCCTTGTAAGCATAGCGGGTGGTACTGCTCGTGCCCAGCCCATCGCTGACCGTCACGGTCGCGACCGTCCAGACCGGAAACGGCAACAAGCTCTTGCCTACCCCATCGGTGTTGTCGTACGCGGTGGAGGGTGCGTACGTCACACTCAGGGCGCCGCCCAGGCTGTTGTCGACGGTGGCGAGCAGATCTGGAACCGGCCCCTTGTTCAATTGCACTTTGAACCGGTTATAGGGTGGGCCTAGGGTTCCCATGATCCGGTCCGGCAGCCCATCGCCGTTGATATCCTGCAAGCCGACGTATTGGTACCCGTTCCAAAACGCGAACGTGGCGTTCCAATCCGGCCCGGCCGCGCCCTGGCTCTCCAGCGGAGTCCAATCGACCAACGGTCCGAACCCTGAGCCGGTATTGAGCTGCACCTTGAACCGGTCGTACGGCGGGCCGAGCTTTCCCATGACACGATCTGGCAGCCCGTCGCCGTTGATATCGGCGAAATCGACATAACGATACCCATTCCAAAATGCGGTAATGCCGTTCCAGTCCGGCCCAGCGGCTCCTTGACTGTCCAACGGCCCCCAGTTCTCGGCTGGCTCGAACCCCGCACCATTGTTGAGTTGCACGACAAACGTATTGTACGGAGCGCCGGTTTTACTCATGACACGATCCGGCAACCGATCGCCATTGACGTCGATGAGCGCGACATACTGCCCGGTGGCCGGCACACTGGCCGCGATGCTGTTCCAATCCGGCCCGGCCGCGCCCTGGCTACTCAACCCTGCCCAGTCCACCAAGGGTCCGAACCCAGAGCCGGTGTTCAACTGTACTTTGAGCCGATCGTACGGAGGGCTGATCTTTCCCATGACGCGGTCGGCAAGGCCGTCGCCATTGATGTCTGCCAGGTCGACATACTGGTAGCCGCCGGTGTCGTTGCGCGCGGCGGTATCTGTCCAATCATGGCCAACAGCACCCTGGCCATCAACCGGCGACCAATCGATGGCCGATAAAAATCCGCGGCCGGTATTGAGCTGCACTTTGAACCGATCATAGGGTGACGGTTCTTTTTGCAGGACGCGGTCCGGCAGCCCATCGCCGTTCATATCCTGAAACGCCACATACTGGCCGTTGGCAGGGGTGTCCGCTCCCAGACTATTCCAGTCGGCCCCGGCAAACCCCTGGCTATCGAGCGGCGCCCAATCGATCAGCGCGCCAAATCCTGACCCGGTATTCAATTGAACTTTAAACCGGTCATAGGGACCACCCACTTTCTGCAGTACGCGATCCGGTAGCCCGTCGCCATTGATGTCCGCGAGCGCCACGTACTGACCGGTCGCTGGCACGGCTGCGGAAAGAGCATTCCAATCAGGTCCGGCAGCGCCCTGACTATCGAGCGGGCCCCAATCAATCGCCGGGTTGAATTGGAACGGTTTTGCTTGGTAGCTAAACTTCATGGACGGCAGCGCAGTGGAATCATCTGACCCGACTTGTGTCACCGTTGTCAGGAGCGACCGGTACGTGGATGGTGACGCCGTGTAGTTCAGCCGATATCGGCGAACCGATACTGTGCCGACCTTGACAACGATCTCTTTGAGCCGTTGTGCGGTCGTCACGCGATAGCCAGTCAGCAGCGAGATGTCAGGATCGCTGCGGGTTTCCAGGACGAAGTCGACCGTGTGGGTCGCTGGAACCGCCGGCGCATTGACGTTCGCGTTATAGCTGATCCGGCTGAGGTAGAGCTGGTTGCCATTCTTCGTATAGGCGAGTGTCGTCTCGTTGCCGTTGGAATCCCGGATTCGATTCAACTGCCACCGGAACACGGCGCTGCCTTGGCCCGCGGGAAATAGCGGATGCTCCATCCGGCTGGCAGACGATTCACCGAAGTAGAACTTGGTGCCGTTTTTGTCGGTGACTTCCCAGGATGGATTGACGTAGGCGAATCGCAGCCAGGACCCATGATCGATTTCCGGCCGATATTCGTTGCCGGCAATGAACACCAAGCGGGTGTTAACCCCTTGGAAAGAAAAGACGAACCCTCTGTCGTCATCGTATTGGTTCAGTGGAGAGGCCCCGCTCCACTTGCGCGGAACCCCACGGCGGGTGTCCCGTTGAATATAGCCCATGTCGAGATTCCAGCCGACGCCGCACCAGGTGTTCCCCGTCGAGGAACTGTACCCCAAGACGATCCCAGGTTGCGTGTGCTGACGAGCTGGGGGCACCTGGATCGGGATGGTATAGGTCAGTTGTCCGGTGAACAGATCCGTCTGAAAGCTTAAGGTGTTTCCTGGGACAGACGTCGGGGCTGGAGTGGTGATATCTTCGTCAGAAGCTCGAGCGGGTGTTGCCCAGAATGCGGTGCAGATCCCGAGCAACAAGACCAGTGCTACGCGGGGTATCTTCATATTCTCCTCCCAGCTCTGTCTCTGCCGTCTGCTTACGATGTCGCCGGTTCCCTGGGTACCCGATGATGCACTGTAATCATTTTTGTTGATTAAACATCAACATCAAAACTACCCTACATCCTCTTGGCTAAGAAGTCAACAACAAAATAGTGCCTAGGTAGGCTGGCCAGACTGCAGTCTGAGGAAGATCTGGATCGTGGTACCGTGGCCGTATTGGCTGGTGAGGCGAACCGCACCGCCATGCTGCGTCACAATCGAATGCACAATCGCCAGGCCCAGGCCGGTGCCGGAGTCTTTCGTCGTGAAGAATGGGTCAAAGACATGTGGTTGATCGTCCTCACGAATCCCAACCCCGGTGTCGGCAAGGGTGATGCAGAAACGTCCTAGCGGCTCGATGGCCGTGCGAATCTGCAGCGTGCCGCCGTGTGGCATCGCCTCGATGCTGTTCAGGAGGACATTGAGCAGCGCTTGGCGGATCTGGTGCGGATCGATCATCAGGATCGGGTCCGCGTCATAGTGTGTGGTCACCGCCACCTGATGGTCGCGCAAGCTCGTCCCCAGCAAGCGAACCGTATCATCCACGATCGGCACCATCCGAACCGGCGTGAGGGCCGGCGGCTGCGGTTTGGAAAATTCGAGCAGATGTTGCAGGATACCGCTGATCCGCTGCACCTCGTCAATGACGGTGCGGCGAAAGTCGGTCCGGAACTCTGGGTCATCATATTGTTGGGTCAACCGCTCTGCGAACACCTTGATCGCCGTCAAAGGATTTCGGATTTCATGGGCCATACCCGCCGCTAAGGTCGCGACGGCTTTCAGCCGGTCCTGCTTCAACAACTCCTCCCGCATGCGCTGATTCTCGGTGGACAGCTCGACGATCGTCTTGCCGAACAACAGCCGGTCCACGACCCGGATGATTCGCTCCCGTAGCGGATTGAATCCGATGGCGATCGCCAGCCCGGCCAGCAGCGAGCCGATGATCGAGCTGTAGCCGATCCAGCGTTCCAACAGCTTGGTCGACAGGATGACACAGCCGGTGTAGACCAGCGTCAGGCACAGCGTGAGCAGGGTGTAGACGACCGTGGTTTGCGCGGCGAGATGAAGCTCGAGCGCGTCCTCGGTGAAGATCAGATAGGCTGCGGCGATGAGAAACGCGAGGATGGCCACGTTGCCGATCGGCGGGATCCGGACCAAATCGTAATAGTAGCCCCAATTGGTCCAGGCGCCGGTCCATCCGACAAGGGTCAGCAGGATCGCGTAGCCGAGTCGTGTGCGATGCGGCGGCTGCGCTGAGCGGACCGCCTGCGCCATGATCGCGATGCTGAGCGCGACGTAGAAGGCCTGAACCGCGAGAAATCCGCTCACGAATCCCGACGCCTGGGGATAAAACAGGAATGGAGGCCTTGGTCTGACGGCCGCGACAAACCCGTGGTGCAGATTCACCACCACCAGCACACCACTGATGATGTAGGCGGCCCAGAGCACACGACGATAACCAGAGAGCCGACCGGTAAAGAGCAGCGTAAAATGAAACGTGACTGCGTGCCCCAGACAGGCCGGGTAGAGCATCGTCTTGATCCAGAACGCGGCACCGGTCGGGGTGGTTTGAACGCTCCAGATGAAGCTGAGCCCGCTCCATAGGGCGAGGACGGCTGACAATGCCGAGTAGGCAAGCTGGACCGGCTGCGGGGATCGAACCACCAGGATCGCCACGGCCATGATCAATGCGCCGAGGGCGTTCACAGCATACAGCACCGAGTACAAGCTCATCGGCTGTTGGTGAACGATCCGGACAGTCTACGGGCCGCGCTGCAATCTGATTTATGTGCGATGGCCTTCCCCAAACACCTGTAAAGACATCGCGGTTGTGGGAAAGGCTTTCAGCACCTGCTCATCCGGAGTCACCAGATGCCCGTGTAATGTGCGAGCCAGGACGACGTATTCGCAATCGTACGCAGAACACGACGAGGAGTGTGCCAAGCTCAAGACCTGTTCAGAATCGACCTGATATTCCGCCCCGCGAAACAGTTGCTCCGCCAGGCCCATGAGCTGAAACGCATCTGCTAACTGGAGCGTCTTCCTGCGAAGATAGACGCTGAGGATACTACGAAATTCGCTCCGCCACAGCAGGGGCGCGGCCCACCGGGGATCCTTTTGGAATGTGCGGCGCGCCAGAGGCGTGTACGCTCCACCGATCAGCAAATAGGCGACCACGTTGACATCCACGACGATCACGGACGACCTTCTTTCGCCTTTCTGAGCAGCTGGACCGTGACGGGCGGAAGCGCGAGATGCGCTCGGAGAGCGTCCGTCTGTGCCAGCAGCTCTTCAGGATCGACTCGTTGACCCTGGACAGCCCGCTCCAAAGACGCGATCACTTCCCGGTTCAGGCTGCGCCGATGCTCCGTGGCACATCGTTTGAGGCGATGATACAACGTCTCTGGGATTCCCTTAATCGTCAACGACCGCACACTCATACTGATCTCCTCCATTATGGTTCCATTATGGAACCATATAAATTTTATCCGATTGGCGCTGTTTCCGTCAAGAAACACACGGGGAATTAGGCTGTGGGGGCAGGGGCGCAGAGGCGGTCGGCGATGTGCTGCATCACCGCGTGGCGGTCGGCTGGCGCGATCTCGGCGAACCGCAGGCCGATTTCCACTAATCGCTGGCGCTGGTTTCTATCGACGGTTTCATGCTGCTCGCTCCAGACTACCTCGCCGGTGAAATGGACCGGCGCTTCCCGATCGGGAAATTGGAGCGCAGCTTGCACCTGCGTGCCGGACGCCAGCGGCTGGGAGGCGAAGAGTCTGATCCCGCCGCCGCTGATATCCTTGGTCAGCGCGGTTTTTGTCACGCCTGAGGACGGCACGATGTAGCGGACGTCGATCCGCTCATCCAGTCGCACAAACCGCTTGCGCTCCTGCATGTCAGTTAATCATCGAACTGGGACTGCTGATCGTCGCCAGACCGGTTCAGAAAATAAGACGATGGGATCTCCTCGATTTGACCCTGCTCATACAGCGTAAACCGGATCTCGCGCAAGAACCGCGAGGGCTGGAGCAACAGCTGGCTATCGCCGCGCAGCCCGGTATCGATCAACGGGTGGGTGATGTACAACTCGTCGCGGGCCCGGGTCGTGGCCACATAAAAGATGCGCCGCTCCTCTTCTTCGCCGCTTTCCTCGCGCAGCGCCATGTCCGACGGGAACTGGCCTTCGCACATTCGGACGATAAAGACCACCCGCCACTCTAACCCCTTCGCCTGATGGACTGAACTCAGGACCAGCCGCTCGGTCTCGCTCGAGCCACCACGAGCCACTTGCTGTCCGTACAGCTCCCCCAGTAGCACCAGTTCTGACAGCAAGCTCCGCAGCGACCGGTACGAACGCGCGAACACCGCCAATTGCTGGATATCCTCAAGCCGGGACTGGCCGCCTTCGTACTTCGCGCGCAGATACTCCGGATACGCCGTTTCGAGCACGGTCTGGATCAATTCAGCCGGCGACCCGTCGATCGCGGCCTGCAAACTGCGCAGGTCAAGCTGGAACCGCTTCATATGCGCCCGCGCCTGCGACGGCAGACGATCGCAGATCGCCTCTGCCAGCGCCGCCTCCAACGGGTTGGCGGCGGAACGGATCAGCTCCCACAGCTTTGCGGCCGTCGCATTGCCCACCCGTGGCAGCATCAACCACAGCCGGCGCCAGGCGATCTCATCGAATGGGTTATCCAGAATTTTCAGAAACGCGACCACGTCCTTGATATGCGCCTGCTCGAAGAACCGGACCCCTGAGCGAACTTCATAGGGAATGTTGCGCTTGATCAACTCCGCCTGCAGCATCGACGAGTGGGCATGCGCCCGGTACAGCACCGCCATCTCGCGCAGCTCGATTCCCTCATCGCGCAATTGCAGGATGCGCTGCGCCACAAACGCGGCTTCTTGGTAGACATCGTTGAGCGGCAGCACGATCGGCAGGCTGCCCCGCCCGCGCTGGGCGACCAGCGTCTTGCGAAATTGATTCTGATTGTGCAGGATGCTCGCATTGGTGAACTCGAGGATCTCTGGCGTGGACCGGTAGTTGACTTCCAGTTTGAAGATTTCGGTGCCAGGATTGCGCTCGGGAAATTTCAAGATGTTGTCATAGTTGGCGCCCCTAAATTTATAAATGCTTTGGGCGTCGTCGCCCACGGCCATCAGATTGCGGCCGTTGTGCGTCGCGATCTGCTCGATGATCTGCGCCTGGATCGCGTTGGTATCCTGATATTCGTCGACGAGCAGATGCCGGAACTGCGCGCCCAGCCGCTGGGCGACCTGTGGATGGTTGCGGAGCAGTCGCTGCCAGTAGCGCAGGAGGTCATCGTAATCCACAGCGTTGGCCTGCCGCTTCTTCACCTCGTAGCGCTCGCTGATCCGCTCCAGCTCTGGCACCCAGATCCCAAAATGCGGCGTCCGCTCCTCGACGATATTGGACAGCGCCCGCTGCGTGTTAAACGCCATGCTGATCAGGTCGTGAATGATGGAGGGCGCCGGAAACCGCTTCTCCTCCACCTTCACATTGATCTCGGTCACACACACTTTGATCAAGTCGCGCTGATCCTCATCGTCCAGGATCGAGTAGTTCGGCTGCAACCCGACGAGCGACCCGTACTGGCGCAGTAGCCGATTGCCGATGGCATGGAAGGTGCCGCCCCAGACTTGGCCGGCCGCATCGCCGGTCAGCGCGGTGACGCGGCTGAGCATCTCCCGCGCAGCTTTGTTGGTGAATGTGGCGAGTAGGATCTGCGACGGTTGGGTGCCGCACGACACCAGGTACGCCACCCGATACGTCAACGTCCGCGTCTTGCCAGAGCCAGCGCCGGCGATGACCAGCTTCGGCCCATCGCCACAGGTCACCGCGGCCCGTTGCGATTCATTGAGCTCGCGCTCCAGGTCAAGGTGGAATCCGGCCCCGCCGGTCGACTGAATCGTGAAGGTTCGGGTCATGTGCGGGCGACGAACAGTCGCTGGTCAAGCGGAGCGCGTGAGGCCGGTGTCATCTGCCTCGGATTAGCGGAGGAATTCGTCGAGCAGGATGGTCGGATCGCGGTCCAACACCTGGCGCGCATCAGCGGTGATCTTGTACCGTTTGCCGTCGAACGCCAGGATTTTCTCATCGACCAACGGCTGCAAGCGAGATTCATCGAACGATTCATGCAAGAACAACAACGGCTTGAGTGAATCCAGGGTCTCGCCCTGAGGGTGGTCTCGATAGAGGAAGGTGACGACTTCGCGCAGTTCGATATTCCGAGTCGCTTCAATCAACCGCTGCCGCACCGCCGTCTCCATCTGCCGCTACCGATCCTGCTCCTGCGAAACACTCCTGACGACCATACCACAACTACTCGCGCTTCGATGAGCCCTTGATCGCGTCCTGGAACGATCGGACCGCTTCACCAAGCGCCCGGGCCACCTCTGGCAGACGGCGAGGGCCGATCACCAATAGCGCAATCACCAAGATGACCAGCAGTTCAGAAAATCCCAAATTGCCCATCGGTTTGGTGTCCTTTAGTTGACGTGCACATACGGTTCTACCTGTTGCAATGTCTTTGGCCCGATCCCTGGCACATTGTTCAGCTCTGCCGTCGATTGGAATCGACCGTGCGCCTGTCGATACTCGACAATCCGGCGCGCCAGCGATGGTCCGATCTCAGGTAACCGTTCCAACTCGACTGCGCTCGCCGTGTTGAGGTTCAGCCGCCTGGCCTGCTCCAAGGCCTGATCCCAGTGCGCGGCGTCGGCTGGCTGACCGGCATGCTCGACCGTCAGTGGGGTTGCGCGCGCATACTGCCACAGCATGACGACCAGCCCGGTGAGAAACAAGAGGCCCAGCACGGTGAGGACCCGCTGTTCCCCAGGGGTCAGGAGCCTGACGGCACCTGCGTCCTGCGGTGAGTTCGACGCTCTAGGTTCAGGGATTCTTGAGGACATCGTGCTCGCCGACGGTCCGAAGGAGGATGCGGTCGCCCTCGACATTGAAGGTGCTGCGACAGCTGCGGGTCACGCGGGATTCCCAGATAGCATCTGTTCCCTGCATTTTCTTCACGTGAAGCGACGGATAGTGTAGATCAAGCTCCACCTGCTGGAGCGTCCGGTCCACCCGTATCTTCAGTTCAGGGGAGAGTTTCCGATAGTCTCGTTCGAACCGAGGCAACCATGCAAGCCTATGCCTTGCGGAGCTCATGGATCAAGTGCTTCGCGCTGTGAGCGTGTCGTACCTTGCCCGCTCGGCGCTGAGCCTCAGCCTCGCGTTCAGCCTGCTGATGTGCCCGGCTCCAAAACCACGCCTGAGACGCACCGATCAACTTGAGGGGCCGAATGACGATCTCCGAGCCGCCTCGCACGCTGATGTCAACGAGATCGCCAACCCGTAGCGGCACTTTCTTGCGAACCGACGCCGGCAGGGTGACTTGGAAGTGTTTCCGAACAAAGGCTTCACGCATCCATTCTCCTCCATATAGAATTTCAGATATTCAGACATTCTGAGTATAGCAGGTGGTCGGGGTGTTGGACAAGTCAGACGACGATCTTGGCTCCCTGTTCCTTCGGATGGATCAGGTCCTGGAATCCTCCTGTGCCTGCTTGCCCTCCTGCGTGAGGCCGGCTCTCCTCCGGCTCGTACCGCTAGACCACAATATTCACCAGCCGATTCGGCACCACGATGAACTGTTTGATCGGCTGGCTGTCGACAAACTTCTTCACCTGCGAATCGGCTAGCGCCGCCTCACGCAGCTGCGATTCATTTGTCTGCGCCGCGAGACGAATCCTGGCGCGGACTTTGCCGTTGACCTGGATCACCCAGACAATCTCTGCCTGCGCCAGCGCGGCCGCGTCGTAGCGCGGCCACGATTCGCGGGTGAGGCTCTGGGCATGGCCCAACCGGCTCCACAACTCTTCGGCCAGATGCGGAGCCAACGGGGCGAGCAGCTTGAGCATCGTTTCCACCGCCACTCGCGGCAACGGATCGGCGTCTTCAAGTTGGTTCAGCAGCACCATCAGCGCTGAGATCGCGGTGTTAAACCGCAGACCTTCCAAATCCTCGGTCACCGTCTTCACCGCCTGGTGCAGCGCACGGTTCAGCTCCCTCATCGGTGCGGCGGGTTGAAGCGTTGGATTGAGGCCGGTGCCAGCCACGATTAATCGCCAAAGACGATTCAGAAATCGATCGATGCCTTCGATCCCGCGGGTGCTCCAGGGTTTGACCGCTTCGAGCGGCCCCATGAACATCTCATACATTCGGAACGCGTCCGCGCCATGCGCCTGGATCACCTCGTCAGGATTGACGACGTTGCCGCGCGACTTGGACATCTTTTCATGATCTTCACCGAGGATCAGCCCTTGATTGATGAGCCGGGCAAACGGCTCTGGCGTGCTGACCAGTTTGAGATCATACAGGACCTGGTGCCAAAACCGCGCGTAGAGCAGGTGCAGCACCGCATGCTCAGCCCCGCCGATGTATAGATCCACCGGCATCCAGTAGCGCTCCTTCGCCGGATCCCAGGCCTGCTGGGTGTTGCGCGGATCAAGATATCGAAGGTAATACCAACACGAGCCGGCCCATTGCGGCATGGTATTGGTTTCCCGCTCAGCCGGGTTGCCGCACGTCGGACACCGGGTCTGCACCCAGTCACGCGCCTTGGCCAGTGGCGCCCGCTCAACCCCGCTCAGGGCGCCACCCTGCCTCGCACCGAGTGCCGTGCTCGGCACAAGGTGAGCGGAGCCGAAGGGTGGCGGCTCGGCGATCCCGGTGGGTTTGAAGTCCGCGATCTCGGGCAGCGTCACTGGCAGCGCTGACTCAGGCAGTGGCACCACCCCGCACCGGCTGCAATGCACGATGGGAATCGGCTCACCCCAGTATCGCTGTCGCGAAAACAGCCAGTCGCGTAGTTTGTAATTCACCGCCGGGATGGCCACACCGCGCGCCGCGAGCCATTCGACGATTTTCTGTTTGGCTTCTTCGCTGGGCAGCCCGGTAAACGGCCCAGCGTCGTGCATCCGGCCAGCCTCGGTGTACGCCTGTGTCAGTCCTGCCAATTCCAGCGCACGATCCTCTGGCATGATGACCATGCGCACCTCCAGCCCAAACGCCAGCGCAAACTCCAAATCCCGCTGGTCATGCGCCGGGACCGCCATAATCGCGCCGGTGCCATAGCTCGCCAGCACGTAGTCCGCAATCCAGATCGGAATCCGTTCCTGGCTGACCGGGTTGATCGCGTACGCGCCAGTGAAGACGCCGGTCTTGTCCTTGGCTAACCCGGCGCGTTCCAGCTCGCTTTTGCGGGCCGCCTTTTGGCCGTACGGTTCGACCCGCGCCTGCTGATCCGCCGTCGTGATGTGCGGCACCAGCGGATGCTCCGGCGCCAACACAAGGTAGGTCGCGCCGAACAACGTGTCCGGCCGGGTCGTATAGATCTTGAGCTCCAGAGCGCCCTCATGCCGGCGCACGCGTGTCCCATCGACCGCCGCATCAGCCACTGGCCCAGCCGTCTCAACTCGAAACCAGACCTCCGCGCCTTCGCTTCGGCCGATCCAATGCCGCTGCATCTCCTTAATATGCTCAGGCCAGTCCAGCGTCTGGAGCCCGTCGAGCAGCCGCTGCGCGTACCGGGTAATCCGCAGCATCCATTGCCGCATCGGCCGGCGCTCCACCGGATGGCCCTTACGCTCGCACCGTCCATCGATGACTTCCTCATTGGCCAACACGCTGCCGCACGAGGCGCACCACCAGACCGGCGCCTCAGACATGTACGCCAGACCCTGGCGATACAGCTGCAGGAAGATCCACTGGGTCCATTTCACATACCCAGGGTCGGTCGTGTTGATCTCACGATCCCAGTCATAGGCAAACCCCAAGCGCTTGATCTGTCCTTTGAACGTGTCGATGTTCTTGCGGGTCGTCACCGCTGGGTGGGTGCCGGTTTCGATGGCGTACTGCTCGGCCGGCAGGCCAAACGCGTCCCAGCCCATCGGGTGGAGTACGTTATACCCTTGCATCCGTTTGAATCGGGCGATGATGTCCGTCGCGGTATAGCCCTCTGGATGACCCACATGCAACCCAGCCCCGGATGGATACGGAAACATGTCTAGCACGTACAACTTCTTCCGCGAATCCCCGTCCACCGCCTGGAACAGCCGGTGTTGTTCCCAGTACGACTGCCACTTGGGTTCAATCTCAACGAATGGATATTTGTCAGACATGCGACCTGGTTTGGTTACGTTCGAGGCTCCTGTCTTCTGTCATTGGGAATCGCGTTCATCGTGGCGAACTGCACCATCAAGGCGCGCTCTTTCGGGTCAATCGTCACGAAATGCACGCCGACTTCAAACAGCGCTTCTTCGCCGCCACGTTGCATGGCGGTGGTGGAATGGCACCAGCAAATTTCTGCGGTAAAGTTGACCGGTTGACGACGATCTGGGAGCTGGACATCAATGTCCAGCATTTCCCCAACCTGCAGGTCTTCGTCCGTCCGAAAACAGATCCCGCCGCCGCTGATATCGTTGGTCAACGCCCGATGAGCCCGGCCGGTCTTGACGATCTTCACGATCGTGGTCAACCGGACTCGCAGCCTGAGAAACTCGCGACGTTCTCCGATCACGGTGAGCCTCCTGAGGATTCGGCCGATGGCGTCGTCGACAGGCTGCTGGATGACGGGTGGGCCGGCTGGGACTGCTCCACGTAGGCGCGGACCGCTGGGGCGTGGTCCATGTCGTCAACGATCGTCTGGGCCACGTGCCCAGCCACACGTTCGAGGTGGCTGGTTTTGAGTCCCATGATCGGGGCGGTCGCGATCGATTGAACACCTGTCGGTCCCTTTAGAATGCCGGCCTGGCGATACAGTGTCCGATGCCCGGACCAGATGAGCTGGCCGCTGGCCGCATCGCGTAATTCCAATTCCAGTCCGGCTTGGGCCCAGGATTCGAGGACAGCGTATCGACGGCCCCAGCTGGTGACCCGACCGGAGAGCATGACGTCAGCCCCGAGCTGCTGACCGAGTTGCGCGGTCGAGGCGTTGGCCGGCACGGCGTGCAGCGTGGCATCGATCATCGCTGGTTCGATGACTCGAAACGGACTGTGCTGCAAACTGACGACCAGCTCCCGACGCAACATCTGAGCGCCTTGTTGAAGCTTCCGACCTTTCGCGGTCAGAGGCAGCACCGCCAGACGCACGCCAGATCCGACCGGCAGCCGAAGTTCATCGACCGCCAGCGCCGGCAGCGGCGGGTTCGGTAACCCTTTCAACGCCTGTCGGGCCGCGGCTTCTGACACACGAGAAAACTTGACGGCCGGATTGTAGCTGCGCAACTGGTCTTGCACAAAATCGACCACCTGGCCCTTTTGCACCGCTGCCCCGCCACGCTCAGCCGCCTGGACCGACTGGCTCCACAACAGGTTGCCGGACTGGGTGTCCACCATCCGCAACGATGCGGACAAGCTGGTTTCCGTGTAGAGTGGGGTGGCAAAATACATGACCCGGGTCAGATCGCCGTAGATGACCGCGTCCGCATTGAGCGCCCGACCCAATTCTTGGGCCGTCGCCTGCTGCCATCGACCCTGTTCAAGCGGCCCCCACGTTTGTGTGAGCCGAGCGTCAACGTCGTCGAGCGGGATGTCTTGATAGCTGTCGGGTGTCAGCGCTTCAGCCAACGCGCGCCGGAACAGATCTCTTCCCAAGAGATGCGCCTGCGGCACCGACTGGTCTTTTTCCAAATCGTACGTGTACGTGATCACAAACGGCAGCACAGCCACCCGGCGCGGCGGATGCTCCACCCACCCGCTGCGTACATAGGCCTTCGGAGCGCAGCCAATGAGCGAGCAGCAGACCAGTAACCACAGCCGCCAGCGGGTCATGCCGCCTGCCCTGCCGCAGGGGCGGTCATCGCAGATTTGGTATCTTCATAGAATCGGACCAGGGTGGCGAACATCACAAACGAGAGATACAGCCCTGCCAGAACCTGCAGCATCATACGGAACAGCATGATCAGCACCCCCAAGATCGGCGCCCCCAGCGCGGTCACCAATAGACCGAAGAGATGGACGATCCCTGCAATCATCAGCACCACCCCATAGAGGCTGGCCAGGACAAGCCCCAGGCCAAACGTGCGCCACCATCGACCCTGTGTTGCCTGCCAGCTGGCTTTCCAGGCAGCCATCGGCCCCAGGCTGTCCACAACAGCCGCAACTGCCCAGAAGGTTTGTCGCACGCCGATCCAGATCAATCCGACGAGTAACCCCATGATGGCACCAGCCACCAACAGCACCAGGCTCCAGAGTGGGAGCACGGCCCGCGCGAACCACACCCCGAGGACACCAACGAGGACAATCACCCCAATCGCCAGGTACAGCAGGACCCACAGTCCGCCGATTCCCAGCAATGAGAGCCAATGGCGCCAGGCCTGGTTCCAGAATGTGGAAAGGGTGAGCTGCCCCGTACGCACGTGTTCGGCCACGTAGCCGATTTGCCCGGCCAGCAGCCAATGAAGCCCGAACAGATACACGCCCAACGCGGTGAGGAAGAAGACCGCGACCACGCCGATCAGGCCTGACAGCCGCCCATGAGCGGCTTGAACCGCCTGCGCACTGACGTGATCCCAAAACTGGCGGCGCAGGTGTTCGGCCTTCTGCGGCGGCAAGAGATCGCGGCCGACCTTCAGTTGATCAAAGAGCGTGCGCGATTCTGCCGTGTTGGCTGTCGGCTGAGGTGGGATCGTCTCTGCTGGTTGCTCCGGATCCGCGGCTGCCGGTGACTCGCTCGATGCTGATGGAGCGATTGAATCAACCGGCGGCGCTGGTCGAAACGATTCCGCGATTGGACGGGCGATCGCCAGACCCAACACACCAGCCACCGACAAGATCAACGCGATCAGGCCGATCCCGCACCAGCCAGCGATGGTGACCCCTACCCCAGGCCAACTGCGGTTCGCACTACGGAATCCCTGGAGCAGCGCGCGGTCAATCTGGGGTTGCATAACGAAGGCTAGTACCGTTCCAACTTCGTGCCCTAAGAATTAACCGCGCGGTTCAGCAGCAGCGAGTGGTCTTTACCGAAACGGATCATGAGGCTCATCAAGTTGGAACGGCACTAGGAGAAGGCGCGGCGCAAGATCTGCTCGGCCTGCGGACCCAGATGGTCCCAGCCCGCATCAGACGATTTCGTGACCGAGACGAAGTTGTTCAGCACAAACACTTGCTGAATCCCACCGATCCGTAACAATTCCTGTACCCATGTCACATCCGCGGTGGCGGCGTCGCGATACGAGCGTCCTTGCACAGCCACCGTGCGATTGAGCGTAAATTTGACCGCGTTGGGATTCGGTGTGCCCTGCACGGTCAGCGTCAGCGGCTCAGCCATCGCCATACTCTTGTCACGCCTGCTTGGCGTGGTGTGGTCCTGTCGGCGAATCGTTCGCGAGCCGCTTCGCCCATTGGCTGGCTTCTCGGGCCACCGCCTGGCGGAACACCTGCTGACGACCCATCCGAGGCCACACCTGTTGCCACGTCTCCAGCACTTGCGTGAGCTGCTCGATCAGGCGTCGATCAGTTGTCGTCTGTGGTCCTCGCGCGCATCGTGACACGCTGTCCGCCAACACTCGGGTGACCTCACCGTCCGGTCGACCAGCGTCAATGGAATCGACCAGCTGCGTCAAGAGGCTTGTTAATTGGTCGCGTGACATGCGTTTTCCGGATCAGGACTCTGCGCCAAGCGCCGGACCGTCGCCAAATTACGCTGGTCTTCGGCTTCGGTGTCTTTCGGTGTTTCGAGGATGAGTGGCAGTGACCGCACCCGGGGATGCGTCACGATTCGGCGAAAGGCTTCGAATCCGATCTGCCCTTCCCCAATATGCCAATGCCGATCCACCCGAGCCTGAAATGGCACCTTGGAGTCGTTGAGGTGAATGAGTTTGAGCTGGTCAGCTCCGACCACTTGGTCGAATGCTGTCAGCGTCTGTTCAAGACCGTCCGCCGTATGGATCGCATAGCCGGCAGCGAATAAGTGCGCGGTATCCAGGCACACGCCGACCCGCTCCTGACCCTTTACCAGCTCGCGGATCTGCGCCAGCTGCTCAAATTGATAGCCCAGCCCTTGCCCTGACCCGGCGGTGTTCTCCAGCAGAATGATGACATCGGACCGGGTTGCCAGCGCAAGACTCACGGCCTCAGCGACTCGACGGATCCCGGCTGACTCACCTTCGCCGCGGTGGCTGCCCACATGGGTGACGAGGTATTGCGCGCGTAGTTGCGTCGCGCGCCGATACTCCTCGGCATACAGGGTCGCAAACCGCGTCCACAGGCCGGTGTCTGGCGACGCCAAATTCAGAATGTACGGCCCATGCACCGCCAGCGGGTCGATCCCAGCCGCGCGGCGCTCCTGATCGAATCGCTGGACGATGCGCGGATCCAGCGGCAGAACACGGCCCCCGCGTGGGCTGCGCGAGAAGATTTGCATCGTCGTACAGCGCAGCCGCTTGGCGCGCGCCACCGCCTCCAGCAACCCGCCGGCAATCGAGACATGAACGCCTAGCCGCATGGGGGGTTTTAGCATCCTATCACGTCGACGAAGCTGCAGCAATGCCGGCGCCTGGGTTGCTTGACGCCACACCCGAGCTTCTGTACCATAAGCTCAAGATCCATGGAGCAGACGGGGATCGAACCCGTGACCTCCACAATGCCATTGTGGCGCTCTCCCAACTGAGCTACTGCCCCATAACCATTCAGGTTAACATGCAGATCTTCGATGTGTCAATCCGACATGAGACGGACAGCTGGCGATTCCTCTCTGCCCTGCGGCAACGCCCGGCCATGCTGGTGGCGTGCTGGCTCGGTGTGGCCGTCGCGGTGCTGAGCGCACCGATCCGCGCAGAGGCGGCGCATGCCAATGTCATCGAACTGGACAACCAGATCATCAGCCCGGTGACGCAGCAGTACATCGATGACGCGATCACGCGATCTGAATCCGATGGGGCCGCCTGTCTGGTCTTGCAGTTGGATACCCCAGGCGGCTTGCTCGATTCGACGCGGTCGATCGTCAAACGGATCATGAATGCCACCGTGCCGGTGGTCGTGTACGTGGCTCCGGCCGGGTCTCGGGCCGGCTCAGCCGGCGTCTTTATCACCCTGGCCGCCCATGTCGCGGCGATGGCGCCGTCGACGAACATCGGTGCCGCTCATCCGGTGGCCATGGGTGATGCGGGTCCGATCCGCAAGTTCGTCCGTCGAACCACGCACCCAGGGAATCAGCCAGCGCCACGCGAAGGTGATTCTCAGAGCCATGCGCATGGCACACGTGACGCCGACACACCGCCGCGTGCAGATGAAGAACTCGTGGAAGAAGAAGAGCGCGACCCGATGAGCGACAAGATCCTCAACGATACCGTGGCCTGGGTCACGACCATCGCCCGCGCGCAGGGCCGCAATGAAGCGTGGGCGGTCAAGGCGGTCAAGGACAGCTTCTCCATCACGGACGGCGACGCGCTGAAAGAACACGTCATCGATGTGGTGGCTCCGGATCTGCGCAATCTGTTGCAACAGATCGATGGCCGGACGGTGAAGCTGATCGGTGGACCGGTGGAGTTGCACACCGCTAACGTGCAGATCATTGAGGTCCCGATGTCGAAACGGCAGGAATTTTTGACGATCATCACCCATCCGAATATCGCGTATCTGCTGATGATGCTCGGCACGCTGGGGCTCATTTTTGAATTCACCCATCCAGGGATCGCCTTTCCTGGAATCGCCGGGACGATCTGCCTGCTTTTGGGATTGTACTCATTCCAGACGCTGCGCGGCGATTATGCCGGCATGGCGCTGATCGTGTTGGGGATTGGGTTGCTGATCGCAGAAATCAAGATCGTCAGCCATGGGTTGCTGGCCGTTGGCGGGGTCGTGTCGCTCACGCTGGGCAGCCTGCTGCTGTTCGAGTCCCCAGACCCTGGGCTGCACGTCTCTCGCCAGGTCATCGCGAGCACCGTCGGGACCTTGACGCTGATGATTCTGTTCGTGGTCCAGCGGGCCTTGCGCGCGCAGGCGTTGCCGGTTGTCACCGGCAGCCAAGCGTTGGTGGGTCAAGTCGGGATCGCGTCAACGGCCGTGGCGCCAGAGGGGACGGTCTTTCTCCACGGCGAGCTGTGGTCCGCCACCAGCCGCCGCCCGGTCAAGCACAACGCCAAGGTCAGAGTCGTCGAAGTGCGTGGACTCCAACTCGTTGTCGAGCCGCTGGAGTAGTGGCTAAGGAGGAATCGATGTGGATGTTCGGATGGACGCCGATCCTGCTCTTCGGTCTGTTCTGGGTCGTGAACTGCGTCAAGATTCTGAATGAGTACGAGCGGGGCGTCATCTTTCGGCTGGGTCGACTGACGCCTCAGCCCATCGGCCCAGGACTCGCGTTTATCATCTGGCCGATCGACCGGATGACCCGCATCAGCCTGCGCACGATCACGCTGGATGTCCCGCCGCAGGACGTCATCTCAAAGGATAACGTGTCGATCAAGGTCAATGCCGTCACCTATTTCCGGGTCGTGGATCCCAACAAGGCGATTGTCGCCGTCGAGGATTACCTGTTCGCCACGTCCCAGATGGCGCAGACCACGCTGCGCAGCGTCCTCGGCCAGGTGGAGCTCGACGAGCTATTGGCGCATCGGGACGCGCTGAACCAGCGACTGCAAACCATCATCGACAAGCAGACCGATCCCTGGGGCGTGAAGGTGTCAGCGGTCGAGATCAAGCACGTCGATCTGCCCGAGGAGATGCGTCGTGCGATGGCGCGGCAAGCCGAAGCCGAGCGGGTTCGGCGCGCCAAGGTCATCGGCTCCGAAGCAGAGTTCCAGGCCGCGGAAAAATTGGTGGCCGCGGCGCGCATGATGAGCGAGCAGCCGATGGCGTTGCAGCTGCGCTATCTTCAGACACTCGCTGAGATCGCGACGGAGAAAAACTCGACGACGATCTTCCCGGTGCCGATCGACCTGATCAAACCGTTCCTGACAAAGAGTGAGCGTTAAGAGCGCTCTATGCGCTTGTTGCCGAGGTGGCGGAACTGGCAGACGCGCGGGTCTCAAAAACCCGTGGCCGAAAAGCCGTGAGGGTTCAACTCCCTCCCTCGGCACCATTTTTCGCACCACACCGCGCAGGGATACGGTACAATCCAGCAATCGCGCAGGCGGACTGCGGCGATCAGAACATGCCAACACGCAAGGATGTTAAGTGATGAGCACACGCGCACGCATCTTGCTCATTGACGACAACGCCGATTTCCGGGAAACGCTCACCGTACGGCTGCAGGCAGACGGGTACCAGATCCGCGCTGTGGCTACCGGTGAAGACGGGATCGCCGCGATCGCCAATGAACCCTACGACCTCGTGCTGCTAGATATGCTGATGCCACACAAGGACGGCATCGCGACTTATGAGGATCTGCGAGCCAACCCCAGAACCCGTCGGCTGCCGATTATCATGCTGACCGGCGTCGCGGTTGAGGGCCACTGGGAGCCCATGCCCCAGGAAACGGACAATCGGGCGTTTGTGATGGGTAAGCCGTACGATTTGGCGCTGTTGGTGGCGCGAATTGATCAGGTCTTGGCGCAAGCCAAGGGCGCCACGTAGACAACCGGTGTAGGGTCAAGGGCGTCGGGTGTACAAGAATGACGGGGACAGGATACTTGATGAGCACTATTGAAGTATCCTGTCCCCGTCATTCTGCAGAACGGTTGTCTGGAATCGCTGTGACGGCGCTCTGGCGCGATGAAAACACGCCGATCCGACGAAAACGGTCGTACCGGCGTTGCAACAACTGGTCTGGCGGAATCGAATCCGTCAACTTCAGAAAGCGCTGGATCGACGCCTTCAGCCGCTGGGCGACTTTATCCGGTTCGCGGTGGGCTCCACCCATCGGCTCTTCAATGACCTCGTCAACAATTCCAAACTGCAGCAGGTCCACTGACGTCAGCTTGAGGGCTGCAGCCGCTTCTGGCGCGCGCGCGCGATCTCTCCACAGAATCGCCGCGCACCCCTCTGGCGAGATGACCGAGTAATACGCATTCTCCAACATCGCGGTCCAATCCCCGACCCCGATTCCCAACGCGCCGCCTGAGCCGCCCTCGCCGATCACGCAGACGTAAATCGGCGTGCGTAACCTTGCCATCTCGCGCATATTCCACGCAATGGAATGCGCCTGCCCCCGTTCTTCAGCGCCGATCCCAGGGTAGGCCCCTGGCGTATCGATAAAAATGAGGACCGGCAGCCGCAGCTTCTGCGCCAGCCGCATCAGCCGCATCGCCTTTCGGTACCCCTCAGGGTGGGCCGAGCCGAAATTGCGCAGCAGATTTTCTTTGGTATCCCTGCCCTTTTGGTGGCCGATCACCAGGCAGGATCGGCCTTCGAACCGACCGATTCCACCAATCAGCGCCCGATCATCCCGAAACAGTCGATCGCCGTGCAACTGGACAAAATCGCTGAGTAACAGACCGATGTAGTCTAATGTGTAGGGGCGTTGGGGGTGGCGGGCGAGCTGGACACGTTGCCAGGGTGTGAGACTGCCATACACTTTGCGCTTGAGCTGCTCAAGCTGCACCTCGAGGGTCCGCACCAGGTCAGTGCGTTGGCTTGAGTCAGTCCCCTTCTGCGCCTCGCGCAGACGGTGTTCCAGCTCAGCGATCGGCTTCTCGAAATCGTACCGATAGCCGTTCATGCTCATCGGGGTCATTTAGTCCACAATCGTCACCTCAGTGCCGAGCGGAACGATGGCGAACAGCTCCTCCACATCCGAGTTGTTCATCCGCACACATCCTGCTGTCACCTGCTGCCCGATGGCGCTGGGGTCCACCGAGCCATGGATACCGAACCCTTGTTTGTCAATGCCCATCCATCGAGTCCCAAGGATATTCTGCTCGCTGCCAGCCGGCACAATGGCCCCTTGCGTATACCAATCCGGGTTGGGAACTTTGGTGATGATCTTAAACGTCCCGACCGGTGTGGAATTGTCTTTCCCGGTCGCGACTGGATACATCTTCATGAACTGGTTGTCCTCGGTCAGCAACAGCTGATTTTGGGATTTGTCGACGACAATCGTAAATCGGCCCTTCGGCAGTTTCAATTTCTGCCCAGGACGGATCACATCCCCCTTGAGCCCATTGGCCCGCTGAAGACATTCCACTGTCGTGCCATTGGCGGTGGCGATTCGGCCCAACGTATCGCCTGGCTGGACCTCATGTGTCTTATCCAAATCCGTGACGATCGGCGAGAACAACAGGGCAATGTTGACATTGCCCAATCGCTCCTGCGTTTTGGCCAAGAGCGACGAATCCGGAAATCGCTCCACAAGGGTACGGTACATGGCGCGCGCTTCGACGAACTGTTGTTGCTGCTCATACAGCTCACCCAGTTTCAGTAGCGCATCGTCAGCCCAGGGCGAATCCGGATACGTGGAAATCAGCTCCTCTAATCGTGCTTGGGCATCCGCGGTACGGCCGTCTTGTGCCGCACTCACGGCGTGCGCGTATAATTGTTGCGGCTTGCTGCCCAACATCCCTTGCTGGCTGACCCACACGACTCCTCCGATCAGCACGACCAACCCGACGGCAACACTGACGCCCAGCATGATCCTCTGACGCATGATCGTTCGCTCCCCCACCTTGTCCAGCTCGACAACCGACTGCCGACTGACCTATCGAAGTATCAGGGCTGTGACGACGCCGACGCCGACGCCGGCCATCACTTCGATCGGCGTATGCCCGAGCAACTCTTTCAACCGTTGCTCTTGAATGCGCCGCTGAAAGTACATGTCTTCCATCATCTTGTTGAGCACTTGAGCTTGGCGACCGCTCCAGCGGCGGACCCCTTGCGCATCGAAGAGTGTGACAAAGGTGAAGGCGAGCGCTGTCGCGAAGAGCGGAGAGTTAAAACCATCGAGAAATCCAACAGAGAGGCTGAGCGCGGTCACACCGGCGGCATGAGTGCTGGGCATGCCGCCGGTACCAATGAGCCACCGGAAGTCAAACCGTCGAAGACGAATAACCCCTAAGAGAATTTTGATACTTTGGGCAACCAGGCAGGCTACCAGCCATGACAGGAACGCCTGGTTGGTGCCCCAGGCGCGTACAACCGAATTCATGTACTCCGCTTACTGGGATTGCGGATCAAGCACGTGCACCTGCAGTCGTGTAGCGGCGGCGAGGGTCGGTTGCCCATTGCGGATCAGATATCCGCGATTGCCTGAGGCGAGCCGTTCTTCATCCGACTGCCGTAACGCCTCCCCCCTGGCCTTCCAAGCCGCCACGCGCTGCTGCCACAATGTGTGGCGAACATCTCGCATGGCGAGCTTGAGTTCACGCAGATTGGTCAGCCGAGCTTCGAGCTGCTGCTTTTCCAGCATCACCTGCCCGACCTGGGAAAAGAGCGAGCGATTTTCGTCCTTCAGCTGGTCATGTTCGTGCTGCAGCGAGGCTAGCTGTTGCGAGGTGTCATCCAGGCGGGACTGCAACGATGCCAGCTCAGCGCGGAGGTTGCTCGTATCGGCGGTCTGATCCTCGATGGTATGCGTGGCAGTCGTCAGCTCAGTATTCAGAAAATCTTTCTCGCTTTGCAACTGGGCCACCAGCCGTTGGGCCTGGTCATACGACCGTACCAGCTGGCGGCGCTGTTGCTCAACAGACACCGTCCGCCACAGCGCCACAACTGACACCACAGCCATCGCCAACAAGATAAGCCGATTTCGAGTCCATTTCATGTGGGATTCTCCTTGACCTGGGCAGGCGATACAATTATGCTGCATTATAGTCTCAACCGCCTGTGGAGGCAAGTTTTTTCACAGCACCACTCGTCCCTCACCGCCTCAGTACCTCGCCCAGAGGGGAGCCCCAGCGATCCGATCCAAGGCAGGACCATCTCTGCCTCTTGAAGGAGCCAGGTTTTCCATGCTCGCTCGCACGTTATCCTATGCGGTCATTGGACTTGACGCATTCGTGGTCCACGTCGAAGTCGATACCGGACGAGGACTGCCCTCGCTCACTATCGTCGGCTTACCAGACCAGGCGGTTAAAGAATCGAAGGAACGAGTCCGCTCGGCCATCCTCAACAGCCAGCTCGTGCTGCCCTCGCGGCGGGTTGTGGTCAATTTAGCGCCAGCCGATGTCAAGAAGACCGGCGGGGTATTTGATCTGGCGATCGCACTAGGAATCCTTGCAGCTTCTGGACAGGTGGATCCGGCACGGCTGGATGGCATCATCGCATTGGGCGAACTGGCCCTTGACGGCAGACTGCGCCCGCTTCCTGGCGTGTTGCCGATGGCCGCTGCTGCCATGGTCCAGCGTAAGCCGTTGCTATTGCCGCGCCACAATGCGCTAGAAGCCTGCTTAGTCCCTGGCCTTGAGGTCATCCCGATCGAATCGCTGCTGCAAGCGGTGAAATTTCTCTCAGGCGAGGAGACGATCGCGCCGCAGCAGCCGACGCTGCCCCCGATGGGTGCCGCGTCAGCGACAACGCTGGATATGGCGGATGTCGCCGGCCAAGCCCATGTCAAACGGGCGCTTGAAGTGGCGGTCGCTGGCCGGCATCATCTGCTGCTGATCGGCCCGCCAGGCACCGGCAAGACGATGCTGGCGCAACGTATTCCCACCATTCAGCCAGATCTGACGCTGGAAGAAGCGTTGGAAACGACGAAGATTTATAGCGTGGTCGGGCTGCTGGATGGCCAGCCACTGGTCACGCAACGGCCGTTTCGCTCGCCACACCACACCAGCTCGGACATCGCGCTGGTCGGTGGCGGCCCGCTGCCCCGCCCAGGCGAAGTGTCACTCGCGCACCATGGGGTGCTGTTTCTCGACGAGCTCCCCGAGTTTCGGCGTGGGGTATTGGACAGTCTTCGCCAGCCGCTCGAAGACGGCGTCGTGCATATTGCGCGCGCCCAACGGTCGCAGCGGTTCCCGGCCCGATTTCTGCTCGTGGCCGCGATGAACCCGTGCCCCGACGGGTGGCTCACCGATCCCCATCGGCGGTGCCGGTGCAGCTCCACGCAAATTCAGCGCTACCGCTCGAGAATTTCCGGTCCCCTGCTGGATCGGATCGACCTCCATGTGGACGTCCCCGCCGTGCCATTCGACGCGCTGACCCACGCGCCGAGCGGAGAAACGTCGTCCCAGATCCGGGCCAGGGTCATCAAAGCACAGCAGTGGTGTCACAAGCGGGGTCAGAAGCACGCGAACGCGCAGTTGAGCTCGAAGGAATTGAAGACGTACTGCGAGGTGACGTCCGAGGCGGCGAGATTACTGAAGTCGGCCATGCACGAGCTGGCGCTATCGGCGCGCTCTTACACAAAGATTCTGAAAATCTCAAGGACGATTGCTGATCTAGCTCAGTCTGCAACGATCCAGCCCGAGCACATCGCGGAAGCCATCCAATATCGCAGCCTCGATCGTCAACTCTGGGTCTAAAAACGCCTATCCCTGAGGTGCCAGGCACCGGTGTGCTTGGCACGTACCCGTACCCCGTACCCTGGACCGCCGGTGGTGGGGATAGACAAACGGTCTTGACAGCGATGTGGAAAATGTATATATTAGAAATATACAAACAGAGGCTGCGGTGAAGAGTTTGGGGCAGTGGACTGGCTTTGATTGGGACGCGGGCAACCGAGGCAAGAATGTCAAACACCGCGTTTCAGATGATGAGTGCGAGGAGATCTTTTTCAATCTTCCTTTGTTGCTGAGCCCTGATGAGGCGCACTCTCGACAGGAAGATCGGTATCACGTCCTCGGTCAGACTCATGCCGGCCGGCAACTCTTTATCGCTTTCACGATGCGCGGTAGCCAGATTCGGGTGATCTCAGCACGGGATATGACGCGGAGCGAGCGGAGGGCGTACGATGAAGCCGAAAAAGCGAATTCCTAAGTTTCGGTCAGAAGCCGAGGAACGCCGGTTCTGGGCCACTCACGACTCCACGGAGTATCTGGATTGGGGCAAGGCTGAGCGGGTGATGTTCCCGAATCTCAAACCCTCGGTCAAGACAATTTCTATCCGTCTCCCCGAATCGCTGCTGAACTCGCTGAAGACGCTTGCCAACGAACGCGATGTCCCTTACCAATCGCTCGTCAAGATCATCCTCTCCGAGCGCATTCAGCAGGAATGGCATACAGCGAAATAAAGTCATAGAGGTTGCAAATCCACAGGAGTACGGCAGACAACTCCTCTCTGACGTCTTATTTTAAGCTTCCCGCGCACTTTTGTCAGACCTGGCATGTGTACCCGATCCTTTCTTTTCTGTTCAGCTGCTCTCCGGTAATCACCGAATCTGCTTGTAATCCTTTGTCGTGTTGAAGTTCGCGGTTCAAGCCATCGAGGACATGTCCATCAGTCCGCTTCCAGATATAGGAAACGAGCTTGACGGGTTTCGGATGACCATGTTTGTCGCGGTACGCCAGGTCATACGTCTGGATCTTGGCATATAAGCTCGGAATGGCCTCAGACAGGAGCTCCTCGCCAAACCGTCGCAAAAGGTTGGGAAACACTTTCCGATGAAGACGGAAGCTGACAAAGCCGATGTGGCGCAGAACAAGTTCTTGGACGCTTTGCTCAGAGCCATGCTGGGCAGCGGCAATCAAGCGTCGCTCAGCTGCAAGCGAAATGGGCGGGTAGCGCTGTCTGAGTCCTTGGTATCGCGTTTCGCACAGGACTTACTCACCGTAATGCGTCGCGGCTCGTTCGATGTAGACCACTTTGCTTTTGGGATCGACGCTGTAGACGATCCGATCCTTGTAGCTCAAGCGGTAGGAATAGCTGCCGGCCAGGTCGCCGAGCAGTTTCTTCCCCTGGAAAGGGTTCTTGGCAATAACTTCTGTCAAGATATCGTAGAGCTTCGCTCTTAGCTTGGGGGTGAGTTTCCCCATGTCCTTTTCAGCGCGGCGGGTAATCCGTATGTCATACTCCCTCGAACTCATTTACCAAAGATGTCTTCGAGGGACTTGGTCCGGCCGGCTTTGATATCCGCCTTGGCTTCGCGAATACTCTCGCGCAAGCCAGGGGTCGAAAGTAGCTCCAAGGTTTCAAGCAGGCTTTCGTAGTCGTCTTCTGAGATCAGCACCACATCTCCCGCTTTTGCGCGAATCTTGATCGGCATGTGGCCCTTCACCGATTTCCTCGTGAGCTCAAAGAGCTGCTCCCTGGCTTGTGTGGCTGTGAGTACCGTCATGAAACCACCCTCCCTTCTTGAGATTCACTGTCCGGAACGTGATACGTACGCTTTTCTGTACATATACTACCATATCGACAGACCGACTACAAAGATTTCCTATGGCCCCTCCACCGTAGACGCGATTCCCTCAAGCGCCTCTTGAAGCCGTCTCAGGCTCCTCCCCATTGGCTTCACACCTCGCAGCTCCCAGTCGATCGCGCGGTGTCCGCAGTCACGCCGACGAGGGCAGCGAGTTCCCTGATTAGCAATCCTTTGTCCATCCGCGCCTTGCGGATGCGCTCGCCGAAGGTTTGTGGCTCCTTCGGATACGCAGGATGATGCAAGAGGCGGTTGATTTCAAGCGTCAATGCCTACAGACGGTTGTCGAGGAGAAATTCTGTATTCTGTACTGCAGGGCTGCCCCGACGGGTGGCTCACCGATCCCCATCGGCGGTGCCGGTGCAGCTCCACGCAAATTCAGCGCTACCGCTCGAGAATTTCCGGTCCCCTGCTGGATCGGATCGACCTCCATGTGGACGTCCCCGCCGTGCCATTCGACGCGCTGACCCACGCGCCGAGCGGAGAAACGTCGTCCCAGATCCGGGCCAGGGTCATCAAAGCACAGCAGTGGTGTCACAAGCGGGGTCAGAAGCACGCGAACGCGCAGTTGAGCTCGAAGGAATTGAAGACGTACTGCGAGGTGACGTCCGAGGCGGCGAGATTACTGAAGTCGGCCATGCACGAGCTGGCGCTATCGGCGCGCTCTTACACAAAGATTCTGAAAATCTCAAGGACGATTGCTGATCTAGCTGAGAGCCAGCGCATTCAGCCTAAACATATCGCCGAAGCCCTCCAGTACCGGAGCCTGGATCGGCAACTCTGGCGCTGACGATCGCTGTGGCCTGATCCTGCCCGTTCCGCATTCAGCCCAAGTCTCTCCCGTCGCCATTCCAAGCGCCGCCGGGTCGCTTGGAGGTTGTCGGTCACGGTCACTGCCGTTAGCCACCGACCTGCGTCATGACGAAATCGTGATGCGTAACCTCTGGACGGTTGAGGAAGTGTTGCTCGGGACGGAGGAAGACCCTGGTAGCGATCTGCTCCTTGATCTCGTTGGGCGGCATGCCGGTGCGCAACATCGTCTTAAGGTCCAGCTCTTCCTTGCCGTGGAGGCAGGTTTTGATCCGGCCATTCGCTTTCAGGCGAACGCGGTTGCACATGGCGCAGAAGACATTGGAGAGCGGATTGATGAACCCAACTCGCGCGCCGGTGTCGTCGATAAGGAAACGCTTCGCTGGTGAGTGCGGATCCGAATCATCAGGGATCAAGCGGTACTGCCGTTCAATGAGCGCTCGCGCTGCCTCGTTGCTGAGGAACTTGTCTTCCCGCTGACAATCCACGAGAGGATTCGTCGGCATCCACTCAATGAAACGCAGCTCCAGCTCCTGTTCAATGGCAAACGCGACAAGGGTCAGGATCTCGTCGTCGTTGACGCCCTTCATGAGGACGGCGTTGACTTTCACAGGTTCGAGACCGGCGGCTTTCGCCTCCACGATGCCATCGACTACCATCTGCCATTGATCCATCCCGGTGATGCTGGCAAATTTCTCACGTGAGAGCGTATCCAGGCTCACGTTGATCCGCTGCAGCCCCGCGTCTTTGAGGGCTCGGGCATGGCGCTTGAGCAACACACCGTTTGTGGACATCGCCAGCTGCGTGAGGCCGGGGATGGCGGCAAGCCGACCGACCATCTCCACCAGTCCAGGCCGAAGCAGCGGCTCGCCGCCGGTCAGACGGACCTTGGTGACGCCCAGCTCCGCGAAGATCATGGCGAGCTCGACCAGCTCATCGTCCGTCAACACCTCGCTGACGCGACTCTTGCTAACGTAGCCGTTTGGCATGCAGTAGAGACAGCGCAGGTTGCACTTATCGATCACTGAAATGCGCAGGTAGGTGATGCTGCGTCCGAACTGGTCGATCATGGTTCGACTCGCTTCTGCTCGCTCACCATGATCCTGAGCAAGCCCCGCCAAAACAGGGTGCGTCGAAGGATCATTGGTTGGTGGCCTTTTCGACGCTGACTGCGCAGAACTTGAGCTCTGGCTGCTTGGACACGGGGTCGAACGCCTCGAGGGTCGTCTCGTTGACGACCGCTGCGCCTCGAAGGCTTCCCCAGTGAAACGGCATAAAACACGTGCCGGGTTTGATCGACTGCGTGAGTCGGCACATGGCGCTGGCTGCGCCTCGTCGGGAACGCACGGTCACCAGTTCGCCATCGCTGATGCTGAATCGGGCGGCATCAGCCGGATTCAGTTCGATGAACGACTCGGGCTCCTTCTTCATGAGCACAGGAATCTTGCCTGTCCGCGTCATCGTGTGCCACTGATCCCTCACCCGGCCCGTCGTCAGGATCAGGGGAAACTGTTCGTCAGGTGTCTCGGCTGGTGCTTCGTAGTCATGCGATAGGAAGCGGGCTTTGCCATCCGGGTGGGCGAAGACGCCATTGGTGAACCTGCGCATCGTCGAGCGATGGGACGGGGTTGGACAGGGCCATTGGAGTGATCCGCGTTTCAACCGCTCGTACGTCACGCCGCCAACGTCAAGGTCTTGCCCATGCGTCAGGCGTTTGTACTCCTCGTAGACCTCTTCCGCCGTGCGAAACGCAAACGCGGATCCCAGCCCCATCGCCTGGGCAAACCGGCAGATGATCTGCCAATCTGGCAGCGCCTCTTCTGGCGGATCAATCGCTTGTTCGACATATGAGATGCACCGTTCAGAGTTCGTCAGCGTCCCATCTCGTTCTGACCACTGGGCCGCTGGGAGAACGAGATCGGCCAGCTGCGTGGTCTCTGTGGGATGATAGATGTCATTCACGATGACGAGCGCTGCCTTGGCCAGCGCCTGCCTGGCAAGGGCCAGATTCGGCATGGAGACCATCGGGTTGGTGCAGAGAATCCACACGCTCTTGACCCGGCCCTCTGCGAGCGCCTTGAACAGCTCGACCGCTGTCAGACCGGGTTTTGGATTGATCCGTCCTTCAGGCACACCCCACAGCCCTTCAACCGCTCGGCGATCCTGCTCCTTCACCACGAGCCGGTGACCTGGCAATAGATGCGCCAACCCGCCTGTCTCGCGCCCCCCCATCGCATTCGGTTGACCGGTGAGCGAGAACGGCCCAGTCCCAGGGCGACCAATCTGTCCTGTCGCCAGGTGCAGGTTGATGACGCAGTTATTCTTCGCCGTGCCGTGCGTGGATTGGTTGAGGCCCATAGACCAAAAGCTCATCGCGGCGCGGGCTTGTCCAAACAGTGTCGCGGCTTCACGGATCTGGTCGGGCTCAATGCCGCAGAGAGCTGCTGCACGATCCGGCGGATAACGTTCGATCACCTGTTGGAGGACGTCCCAACCGGTCGTGTGCCGATGAATGAACTGCGCATCGAGGAGGTTCGCCTGCGCCAATACGTGGAGCATGCCGTTCAGGAGGGCTACGTCGGTACCCGGCTGAATCGGCAGGTACAGATCCGCGATCTCTGCTGTGCGGGTCTGTCGAGGGTCTGCGACGATCACCTTGACCCGTGTTGGCGCCGCCAGCTTCCGCCGGCGGATTCGCTCAAAGGTGACTGGATGGCAGGCGGCGGTGTTGGTGCCGATCAAGAGGAAGCCGTCGGCCAGTTCGATGTCGGCGTAGCAACCGGGCGGCGCATCGGCTCCGAGCGACGTGACATAGCCGGACACCGCCGAGGCCATGCACAAGCGAGAGTTGGAATCGACGTTGTTCGTGCCCAGGAACCCTTTCGCCAACTTATTGACCACATAGTAATCTTCGGTCAGCAATTGGCCGGAGATGTAGAACGCCACCGCATCCGGCCCATGGTCCTGGATGATCCGGCGCCACTGGGCCGCGATCCGCTCAAGGGCTGCGTCCCACGATGTCCGTTGCAGGTCGCTCTCGCGTGTAGCGCGCATCATCGGGTGCGCGAGGCGGTCCGGCGTCTGCACCATCTGCGGCAGCGTCGCGCCCTTACCGCACAGCAGCCCGAAGTTCGCTGGATGGTTCGGATCGCCGCGGACCTTTCGGACGCGCCCGTCCTGGTGTCCGACCAGCACCCCGCAGCCCACCCCGCAGTAAGGGCATACCGATTTATTCCAGGTGAGCTTCAGATCATCCTCGGTGAGCGGCGTCTCGACGATGTCGCCGGTCTCCTGGACGACCTGCATGACGATTCGTGGTTCGACTCGCTTCGCTCGTCCTTCGACGAGCTCAGGACGAGCACCCTGAGCGGAGTCGAAGGGCCGCTCTGGGCTCATCAAAACTTCACCGTGGTCTGCCAGTAGAAGAAGTTCGCGTCATCGCTTGGGCCGGTATCCCGCACAAACGCGCCGGCATGGAAATGTGCGTACCCCATCACGGTATCAACATGTTGGCTCACCTGACACTTCGCCAACAGGTCCACCTCCTGGCCGAGCGTCTGGCTCGCGCTCACCCCCGCGGTTCGGATCACGCTCTGGCCAGCGTTGAACCAGGCGCTCTTGTTCGTGTCCAGGAAGAACCCGTGATATTTACCGATGAGCGTGAACGGTTTCGTCGGCTTGACGGTGAGATTCGCTTCAAGATGATCCAGATTGCGCAGGCTGGCGAAATCGATGTAGCCGTAGTGCAGATGGTTCGTCGGAAACAGATTGTCGAAGTTGCTCACCTGGCCATCGCTCGTGTTGTCATCACCTGAGCCGTGGTTGTATTCCATCCCGATGCGGGGACTCCACGGAATATCCGCGAACGTATAGCCTAGTTCGTTGTGCCACGCCCACGCCGCGATGTCTTCATGGGCGCGAGAACCGAACTGCCAGGCCCACTCAAGACCGTAGTCCACATTGGCGCGTTTGCCGCGGAACCGGTTTCCCAGCGTGTACTCCTTGAGCTGGCCGCGATGGCTGGCGATCTCCCCGCGCAGCTCGTTGTCCCGGTCATGTCGGATGAAGAGGAAGGTGTCCAGGACATGGTTCTTGAGCGGCTTGAGCGAAGTATAGAGTCCGTAGAAGTCGTCCCCGTGGTCGGCGCTGTCTGGCCTGACCCGATCGATGAGCACCACCTGGCTGAACCAGCCGTCGATCTGTGCCCATGTGGTCGGCGTCCAGCTCGCCTTGACCGCGTCAAAGACGCGGGTGACGTTGGACCAATCGAAGGCCCCAACGAACCGCTGCTCGCCATACACCAGCTCCTGCCGGCCGACCTTGAAGGTGGCGGGAAACGCCCCCATCGGGCTGGTCAACTCCACAAAGAGCTGTCGCAGATCCAGCCGGTCGATGAATCCATTGGTGCGGTTGAGGCCACTGCTGGCAACACTCTCCGCATCCTGGCCCTGGACGAATGCTCGAACGTGTGGTCCGGCGCTCACGTCAACGTGCAGCCGCGTGCGCAATAGGTGGATGGCATCATCTTCATACGACGAGTCGTTGAAGGTAAAGTCATCCCGCAGCTCAAGCCGATAGCGGAACTCCCCACCTGTGTTGACCGTGAGATGGCCATCTGCGAATGACAGTGGTGTGCCGAGTTGGTCGAGCGTCTGATCCATCCACGTCAACAGATTCCTGGAATCGTTGTCAGCCGCGCGCTCCGCAGCGTGCGACACTTCTGCAGCCGCCGCAACTCCCAGCCAGACCACCATGGCCACCAGACAATCTGCTCGTGAGATCATGTTTCTCGCACACAGGCACAGCTCCTCGCGGGATTCCCCGGCCCCGCGGCTAGTCATCGCCAGGACGGGCTGACCATGCAAGGTGGGGTGGCGCCCGCAGCGCGTCGATCGTCCGGCTCAACCAAGAGAGGCGCCATCCCACCACCTGCTAGGGGATCGCCATAGGCGATCCCGGCCCTGCCGGGGCCAGCCGTTGGCTTTCTAGCAGGTGGTGGGACCAGTCGCGCTGCACCAGACGCAGGAGCGCCAAACATCCCAGCCCGGCAAGGCCGAAGCAGAAGAACCCTGCCCCATAGGATCCGGTCAGATCTTTCAACACCCCGAGGAACGAAGGCAGCAGGAATCCTCCCAATCCTCCAGCCGCCCCCACCACGCCTGTGGCAACACCGATCTCCTCCCGGAAGCGCTGCGGCACCAATTGAAACACGGATCCGTTACCCATCCCCAGAATCGCCATCACGACAAACAGCAGCGTCGTGACCAGCCACAACGGAGGCAGTGTGCCGACGGCGATGAGGCTGACTGAGGCACAGGCGAACAACGCGATCAACATCCGCGTGCCGCCGAACCGGTCGGCCAGATACCCGCCGATCGGACGCAGGAAGCTGCCCGCGAAAACGCACAAGGCTGTGAAATTTCCGGCCATCACCTTTGCCAGCCCATATTGGTCATGGAAGAAGATGACGAGGAAACTCGCCAGGCCTACGAAGCCGCCGAATGTAAAACCATAGAACAGACAGAACCACAAGGTATCGCGCTCTCGGCACAGACCCAGATAGTCTCGCAGCGGTTTGGGAGCGGGTTGGGATGGGCTCTCTTTTGCCAGCAGACTGTAGAGCAACAGGGTCACCACGACGGGGATGAGGGCTAATCCAAACACGCCGTGCCAGCCGATACGCTCAGCCAGACGAGGCGCCAACAGCGCGGCCAGGACCGTGCCGCTGTTGCCAGCACCCGCGATGCCCATCGCCAATCCCTGGTGTTGCGGAGGATACCAGCGGCTTGCGAGCGGGAGTGCGACCGCAAAGCTGCCTCCTGCGATCCCGAGCAACAGTCCGAGCGCCATGAGCTCATGGAGACTACGTCCAAACAACCATGCCCACACCAAGGGAATCATCACCAGGAGTTGGCTCAGGATGCCGGTCTGTTTTGGGCCGATGCGATCGACAAGGATCCCGAGGGGAATTCGTACTAACGAGCCTCCCAGAATTGGAATAGCGACGAGCAGACCTTTCTGACTTGCGGTGAGTCCGAAGTGGCTTGCGATGTGGACGCCGAGCACGCCGATGAGCACCCAGACCATGAAGCTGACGTCGAAGTACAAAAACGCCGAGAACAGGGTTGGCGGATGACCGCTCTTGGCAAAGTCTTTCAGTCGCATTGTGCGTCCTCCATGGTGAGCCTAGTGCCGTTCCAATTGTTGCGCCACGCGTCAACCGGCCGGTTGGGCAGGAGCGGTTGGTTGTTGCCCAAACGGATCCTGAGGTGCATCAAGTTGGAACAGCACTAGTCAGCCTTTCCTGTGCGGATCGTGTAGGCTTCCTTGACCTCGCTGACAAAGATCCGCCCATCTCCAGGGTGGCCGGTCTTACCGGATGTCAGGATCGCGTCGACGGCTTTCTGGACTTCATCGTCCTTGACAACGAGCATGAGGCACAGTTTGGACAGTTCGCCATAGATCGCCGCGCCCACCTGGATGCCCTTCTGTCGACCGCGGCCCAGCACGTCCCACTTGGTGAGGGCTGACAGGCCAGCCTGCTCCAACCCCTGAATCACGTCAGTTTCTTTCTCCGGACGAATGACGGCTTTGATGAGTTTCATGGCTCGCGCTCCCCTGTTGAAATGCGATAGGCTTCGGCGACCTCGATGACGAAGATCTTCCCATCGCCGAATTCGCCGGTCTGATTCGCCCGGATGATTGCCTCAATCGTCTCCTGGGTGTGGCTCTCCGCGACGATGAGATCGAAGAGCGCCTTGGGAAGAAACGCCAGACCCTCAGTGCCTTGCGCTCCCCGAAGACCGCGCTGCCGTCCACGACCCAGCACCGGAAAGATGGAATACCCAAGGCACCCGATACGTCCGAATTCTTCTTTCGTAGCCGAGGCCTTCTTCCGACGGATGATCGCGATGATTTCAACCATGGCTCAGGACTACCAATTTACCCGCTGCGATCACCAAGACGACCGCTAACAGGCGGCGCACCCATAACCCAGAAAAGTGGTTGGCCCCCAATCGGGAGCCGATCACTCCACCAACGAAGGCTGCGACGACGAGCGGAACCAGTGGGCCCATCACCACCCGTCCTGCCATGACGCGGCCGATCAGCCCGGCCGCCGAATTGACCACGATGAACCCGGCAGAGGCTGCAGCGGTCTGCTTCGGATCAGCCCAGCGCAGAAGCATCATCAATGGGCTTAGGAAAATCCCGCCTCCGACTCCGACAACACCCGAGAGCAGGCCAATCCCGACTCCAACGAACACTGCGATGAACAGTCTAGGACGCGCCAACACGTCTCCATGCCGGATACTCGGCAGACACAGGCGACCGGCAGCGACAAGCAAGGCCACGGCTAGCAGCCATCCATACGTCCCTGCTGAAACTGGAAGCCATCCACCCATGAGGGCTCCGGGGATCGATCCGACGATAAACGGCCAGAGCAATTGAAACGATCCGTGGCCCGCCCGCCAGAATGTCAGACAGGCGGTGCCGGCGACTAGCAGATTGAGCAGCAGCGCGCTGGAGGCCATGGCGGTCGGCGTAGACGCCAAGAGGGACATGGTTGCCAAATACCCAGAGGCTCCGCCGTGCCCAACCGAGGCGTAGACCAGCGCCACCAAGAAAATTAGGATCACGAGCGTGACGGTCGACATGCGTGATCGGTATCGGCATAAGGATTTTCATCTCGCAACAGCTTCACCGCGTGGGCGAGGACCGGTTCGACGACAGCAAAACATTCCTTCACCGCCTTCGGGCTGCCAGGGAAGTTGCAGATCAGCGTCTGGCCGCGCACGCCTACGACCCCTCTTGAAAGCATCGCCAGCGGCGTGGCCTTCAGACTCTCCTGTCGAATGGCCTCTTCCATCCCTGGCACACCCTTATCAATCACCTGTTTGGTGGCTTCTGGAGTCGTGTCTCGCGGTGACAATCCGGTCCCACCTGTCGTGAAGACGAGTGCACATTGCACCTCATCGGTCAGCCTGATTAATGTCTGTGCGATAACCGCAGGATCATCTGGCACCACCACGACCTCCACCACGTCGGTCCCCGTCTCCTCCAGAAGCTGCTTGAGCACCGGCCCGCTGACATCAGGTCGCTCACCCCTGAATGATCGGTCACTCACTGTCACGACGGCTGCACGCATGGGACTCCATCAGGCTGTGTGGCGACACGGGTAAACGATTTCTTGCCACCGGTCTTGCACAGCAGTTGAAGATCAGTAATCGTCGCGGCTGGGTCGATGGCTTTGACCATATCGTAGAGCGCCAGAGAGCTAATGGCCGCGGCCACGAACGCCTCCAGCTCCACGCCGGTTTTGGCTGTCGTGGCGGCGGACGCGACCAGACGGATCGAATGCGTTGCGGCATCGGACTCATACGTCACCTCTAGATGGTCGATCGGCAGCGGATGGCACAGCGGGATGAGCTCGGCGGTTCGCTTCGCCGCTTGGAGGCCGGCGATCTTGGCCACGGTGAACGGGTCGCCTTTCTTCAGCGACTGCTGCTGGATCGCCTCAAACGCGTCACGTGACAGCGTGATGACAGCTTGCACACGCGCCTGCCGATGCGTTGGCGACTTGGCGATGACGTTCACCATCCGTGCGCGTCCGTGATGATCAACGTGCGACAGTGGGTTCGTCAGAGAGTTTCGCATAGTCAGCGATCGTGTTGACGTTGGTGAACGAGCGCCACAACTCAGGTTCTTCAATGCTGATCACAGAGGTGTTCGGTTGGCGCAGCAAGGCCTGTAGCGAGCGTTCCGCCGTATCGAGGAGTGCTCCGATCGTTCGGCAAGCCTTGGTGTGACACACCAGTGGAAATGGCTGAACTCCTTCAAGCGGATGAAGACTGGCCGCCACCGCAGCCCCTTCGCGGCACGTCTGCGTCAACCGTTCGATCAGCCGGCTCTCGACCCACGGCATGTCGCAGGGGACAAACACGTTCAGCGCGGTCTGGGTATGAATCAGGCCGGTGTAAATCCCCATCAACGGGCCGCAATCTGGCTTGAGATCCGTCAGGACCTTGTGCACCAGCCGCGCCTGAAGCGGTTGGATGTTGCGTGGATTGCCGATCACCACCACCTGCTCAACCAGCGGCCGGATTCGCTCAATCACCACTTCAACCAGTCTCTGGGAACCAAGAGGAAGCAACGCCTTGTCGCGTCCCATCCGGCTCGACTGACCGCCTGCCAAAATGAAGCCGGTCAGTAGCATGTGGCTTGCGACTTGCTCGTCGCGCTGAACGCAGGCCGGTCTGTGGATGTGGCGTAGGCCGGTTTGACGAACACCCGCGCGCCAGCTGACCACGGGCCTTGCTCGGCGTTCATGCGGATCCATCCATCGGCCTCCACGAGGCTGCGCAGCCGATGCGACCCTTGCCCGTCCAAAGGCTCGGCGACTAGTTGACTGTGCTGCGAGCACCGGATGCGGATAAAATGCGTCCGCCGCGTGTGCGAGATCTTGAGGTTCTCGATCAAGACGGCCGGCTCGGTATAGGGGTCCTGCCATTCGCGCCCCATGAGCCGATACAGCGTCGGCTTCACAAACTCCTCGAACGTCACAAAGACCGAGACCGGATTGCCGGGCAGACCGAAAATCAGTCTCCGGCGATGCATGCCCACGAACAACGGCATGCCTGGTTTGATGCTGACCTGCCAGAGGAGTTGTTGAACGCCGCAGCGTTGCGCCGCGGTGCGGACAAAATCCTTCTCCCCGACTGACACCCCTCCCGAGATCACCAGAAGGTCGCACGCAAGCCCCTGACGGATCTTGTGGATCAGCGAGGCGATGGCGTCACGCGCCGTGCCAAGATCTATCACTCGTCCCCCGGCCTGTTGGACCAGTGCATGGAGCAACGGTCCGTTGCTCTCATGGATTTGGCCAGGCTTCAAACGGGTTCCAGGGGACGCGAGCTCATCGCCGGTAGTTAGGATCGCCACCGTGGGCCGTCGATAGATCGGCACCTTGGCAACTCCAACGGCTGCCAGCAGTCCAATTTCCTGAGGCCGGAGCAACGTACCCGCCTCCAAGATGCGCGTTCCTTGACAGAGATCCTCCCCCCGTCGACGGATGTTCTGCCCAGATGTCGGCCAGCGCTGGATGACGAGCTGACGGGATTGTCGAATCACGTGCTCCTGCATAACGACCGCATCAGCTCCCTGGGGAATCTGCGCACCGGTCAAGATTCGCACGGCCTCACGCTGCCGAATCAGCGTGCGAAACGGCCGTCCTGCCTCCGCGTTGCCGATGATATGGAACGCCACAGGCGAGGCATGACCATTGGTGGCTTGGGGGATATCCTGCGACCGAATCGCATACCCATCGACCGCGCTGTTGTCAAACTGCGGTAGGTCGCAGCGTGCCGCTATCGGCCTGGCAAGCACCAGGCCGAGTGATTCGTGGAGCCTGACAACACCCACTCGAGGTGGCGGGGTGACGTTCAAGATGCGTTTCAACGCCTGCTCATACGTCAGCATGGTTCGACTCACCTTCACTCGCTCACCATAGCCCTGAGCGAAGTTGAATGGGCATGATCAGCTCCTCGTGGGTCGGCAACCTCTAACAGTTCCGGCGTGTTGGTGATCCACTGGGATGTGCCGTCATCGTACTGCTCGCGTTTCCAAATCGGGACGTCGTGTTTGATCCGCTCGATCAGGAACTGTGAGGCAGTAGAGGCCTGAGCCCGGTGTTGGGTGGCGACCACGACCACCACGCTGATGTGGCCGACCTCAACCAGACCGAGGCGGTGCTGAACCGCGACACCTTCCAGCGACCATCGAACGTTCGCCTCGTTGATCAGTCGTTGGATGAGCAGCTCGGCCATGTCCGGATACGCCTCATAGCACAGGGCCTGGACCACATGGTGGTCACTTCGATCCGCACGCACGACCCCGACGAATGTCACCACAGCCCCGCAGCCATCGCGCGCAGCCCACCGATTCAAATAGACGACACGCTCCCATGAGATCGGCGCCAGGGTGAGATATCCCATTCGCGACTCACCCTCCACTGACCGGTGGGATCAACGCAAGTTCATCCCCATCTTGCAGCGGTGTGTCCCAAGGCTGGTATTCCTGGTTAATCGCGAGCCTGGCATACTCCACCAGACCGGCCAAGCGTGGATGACGCGCCGCCAGAGTGGTTTTTGCCTCCACCCCTCGGGCACCAGACGCCAACGCCAACCAGCACTCTTCTGTGCCAGCCGCATCTCGTAACGTGGCAAAGAACCTCACTCGGACATCCATGACTGAATCAGGCGCCCTGCGGGATAGGGGTCTCCGTCACCTTCTGCCCCGTTCGAATGGTGTAAACGGCCTCGACAGAGCTGATGAACACCTTGCCATCGCCAGGCTGGCCGGTTTTGGCTCCTACGTCGATAGCGGCCACTGCGGTATCGACCTTCACATCCTCAACGACAATCATCAGTTGGACTTTGGGCAATTCGTCATAGACCGTAGCGCCCACCTGGATACCTCGCTGCTGTCCTCGGCCAAGCACATCCATTTTGGTCAGCGAGACGATCCCCGCGACCTCGAGCGCTTCCACCACCTGTTCTTCACGCTCCGGACGAATAATCGCTCGAAGAAGTTTCATGTGGGTACCTCCACCAATACCACGTTGTCTTCAACCGTGACTGGGTACGTCCCAACCCTGAGACTCGGATCGATATCACACTGGCCGCTCGCCAACTCAAACTTGTAGTTATGCCACGGGCAGACCACGCAACCATCCTCGATCGTTCCATCCTGGAGCGGGCCACCCTCATGGGGACACTCAGCCTCCAGCGCCACGATACGCTCACCGACGCGGAACAGGGCGATAGCCTTTCCGCTGATCGTGACGAGTTTTCCAGAGCCCTCGACAAACTCCTTCACCTCACACGCCTTGACCTTGACGGTCCGGGGACTAATCATGGTCTCCACTCCTTCCTTGGTCGCTGCGATACCAGCGACCCGCCCCACGCGATGGCCGTTGCCATCACTCTCGTCATCACCATAGGCCGGCACCATGAAGACACGGTCTTTAATGCCCGGGTGCGGTTCCACTTTCTTAAAGAGATCCAGGTGCTTGATGATGGTGGCGAGCACATCAGGTAGCGCTTCATCGCACGGCACCATTTCCATAATGGGCTGCGCGGCCTTCGCATTGGGACCGGTGCGCCCGCCGACGTAGATCGCCACCGCATCCACCGACTGGCCGCCGACATTGACCTTCATCCCCCGCAGCCCGATATCAGCCGCCAAGTGATTGCCGCAGGCAGCCGGGCAGCCTGACCAATGGATGGTCAGCGGCTCACCATCAGGTCCCAGGCGCTGCTCCAAGGCGTTGGCGATTTCCACCGCCCTGGCTTTCGTTTCGATCACCGCGAGGTTGCAGTACTGGATTCCGGTGCAACTGACCAGCCCCCTTACCAAGCGTGACGGTTCGTGAGAGAGCTCTTTGAGCAGTGGTTCCCGTAACAGGGCATCCAATCGTTTTTGGGGAACGTTGATGAGGATCGCGTTCTGTCCGGTGGTCAGACGAACCTCCCCGGTGCCGTACACTTGTGCAAGACGGGCCAGCTCCCGCAACTGTCCATGTGGGATGCGGCCAACAGTGACGTTCAGACCAACGGCGTATGTCTCGGGTTGTTTCTGCGGCTGGATTCCGACGTGATCCGTGTGGCGCTCGGTGCGAGCGTCCTGGCCGGCTGGCAGCGGGTTCCATCCGAGCCGTGCAGCCAGCTCTGTACGGAAGCGGTCCACCCCCCACCCCTCCAGCAGAAATGCCAGTCGGCATTTCGTTCGTGCATCACGCGGCCCCTCATCGCGGAACAGTGTAATAATGGCGATCACGATCTCCACGGCCTGATGGGGCTGCACGAACCATCCAAGGGGCGAGGCAATGGTAAAACCGCCTGACCCCATCTTGCCACCCACGAGCACGTGAAAACCTGACTGGGTGGTCCTGTTCAGTGCTTTCGTCGCCGGCACCAAGGCGATGTCCTGCGACTCATTGTGGGTGCAGTTTTCCAAGCATCCAGTCACCGTCACATTCATCTTGCGCGGCAGATTGGTGAACTCTGGATTGCCGTTCTCCCCCACAATGATTCGGTCCAACTCCAGCACGATGGAGGATGCGTCCAGGAGCTCATGAGAGCTCAGGCCGGCCAGCGGACACCCATTGAGGTTACGGATGTTATCCATGCCGGTTTGCAACGATTGTAGCTTGACTCCACGCAACGTTTCCCAGATCTCCGGAACGCCAGCTAAGGTGTAGCCACGCAGCTCGATCTGCTGGCGCGTGGTGATATCGAGCACCCCGTTACCGATCCGTTCAGAGAGATCCGCAATCGCCACGAGCTGTTCGCTGGTTGCAAACCCGTTGGGCATGCGGATGCGCATCATGAACTTGCCCGGTGTTGGCCTGCGGAAGAAGAGCCCGACCCACTTCAGCAGTTCTTTGTCCGCAGGCGTCAACGACTCGTAGCCCTGTTGGATGAATCGCGGCAGGTCCTCTCGGATGCGTAGCCCATCACCTTCCTTGGAGGCCTTGTAGGTTTCAATCGGGTTATTGCCTGGACGCATGCTCCAGCTCTGGTGTCGTGGTCGAGGTGCGCGTGGTCCCCAACACCATCTCAAACGCAGCCTCGGTTCGCAACGCCTCGACCCCATGCTCATTCGTGCGAATGCGCACGGCGTCCTCGACTGGCAAGACGAAAATTTTGCCGTCGCCGAGCTGACCTGTTTGATTGGTTTCGATGATGGCGTTCACGAGTAGTTCCACCTGCGCTGCTTCCACGATCCACGAGATCATCCGCTTCGGGAGATACCGAACACCCATCCCGTGTGCCGCCCCTCGGCGCGGCAGATACCGCAATCCCCGCTCGCGGCCACGGCCGAGAACCCTGGTCTGCGTGAACGCCTGCACACGCAGCCGCTGAACCCGGAGCTTCGTATGGCTCCATCGCTGGGGCCGAATGATCGCCACAACCTCCTTCAGTTGAATCGCTCGATCGGCTGGTGGGCTGCTCCACAATCTGAGCAGTCCTGGCCTGACGCTGGATGGCTGTGCGCCCATCTCCTGTCGGATCGCCAGGCGCAGCTTTTCTTCGTCGAGGCGTTCATTGCGCTGCCCACTCATGTCACCATTTCCTCCTGAGGCTGAATGGCCAGAAAATGCAGACGGCGTTCCCGATCAAGGGAACGCCGCTGTCCCAGACGACTGGCAGCTTCATCGCTGCCGGTCTTCGCTTTACGACACCACATAACTGCCACCCTCTGCCGACTCGCCACAGGCTGTTTTCTGCCATCGCGTGGTCAGACAGAGGATAGAAAAAAGGCGCTCGCTTCTTGCGAACGCCCTTGTTCGTTTCTCTCGATCCGTCGTTGGATCAAACAACAGTTTTACATTCTATACTCACCGGAACGCTCGTGTCAACGTCTTTCTTTGAGCTCGCGAGCCAACAAGATCGCCTCGGCGATTTCACGCATGGTTTTGCGCTTTTCCATGCTCTGTTTCTGCAGCAGGCGAAACGCCTCAGCTTCAGAGCAGCGAAGCTCTTCGATGAGTATCCCTTTCGCCTTCTCAATGAGTTTCCGCTCGTCGAGCGACTTCTGTAACGCCACGGCCTGCTCCAGAGCCCGCGTGTGCTCAATCGCCACGGCAGCTTGGTTCGCGATCGTAGAGAGCACGCGAGTTTCCTCCTCACTGAAGCGGTGCCCCTGAGCCGTGTAGCAGTTGAGGACACCCACCACCCGATCCTGCATCACCATCGGGACTGACAAGAGCGAACGCAACCCTTCGCGTCGGGCGATATCGGGAAACATGTACCCGTTCTCTTTCGCCACGTCGAAGACGCTGATCGGGCGCCGCTCCTTGACCGCTCGACCGCTGACGCTCTGGCCCACTTTGATGGGTGGTTTATTCCGGTAGGCTGCACTTAAGGCTTGCGTGGCTCTAATGACCAGGGTCTGCTTGGCCTCGTCGAGTAACATCAGCGAGCAGATCTTCGAACCCATGAGTTCCGCGGTGACCGTTACCGTCAGCTGGAGAATTTCATCGAGATAGCGCTCCGAGACTACCGCCTCGCTCACCTGGGCCAGCGTGTCGAGTTCACGCCGTCGCTGCCGGGCCGCTTCATAGAGCCGGGCATTGGCGATGGCCCCTCCGACAAGCCGCCCGATGGTCTCCACGAGCGCGACGGTGTCTGCGCTAGAGCGATGTGGCTCGCGATGTTGGACGTTGATGACCCCAATCAGCCGGTCTCTGGCCGTAATGGGAACTGCGAGGAATGCCTCGTACCGGTCCTCGGGCAGCTGCTGAAACGCTTTGAAGCGCGGATCAGCAAACGCTTCCCGGCCAATGACGATCGCCCGGCGTTCCTTGGCCACCCAACCGGTCAGGCCCTCGCCAACATGGAGGGCGATGCGTCCGATGCTCTCAGGATGTGGTGGCCTCGACGCCCGAAGCTCCAGCCGCTGAGCCGGCTCATCGAGCAGATACAGCAGGCAGGCATCCGCCGAGGTCACCTGTGACACCAGTTCCAGGATCCGTTGCAGAACCCCTTGGAGATCTAGCGTGCTGTTCACCGCCTCGATGATCTGCCGCAGGACCCGAAATTCCTC
>JAHFGT010000074.1 GCA_023247275.1 Candidatus Omnitrophota bacterium | reverse complement strand
TGATCATTGATGTCGAGATGTTGCACCGGCCGGTGCAGCTGCAGCGCGTCTGGCCTTGAGCTCGAATATTTCGAGGGGGAGGACTCGGCGGATTCCAGATAGGCTCCAACATCATCCACGTAGACAGAGGCTGTGCCCGTGGCCCCCCACCGCTTGACGTGTACGCCCAGTCCGGTCACACGACGACGAGACTCGCCGACTGGGCCTGTCGGAAACGTGACCTGGTTCCATCCAGGGTGTGACAATCGATGGAGCGGTCCCCAGTGAATCACTTCATCGGAATCGGTGCGCAGATACAGCTGCGCTTGCCAGGATCCTGACTCATCTGGAATCCACAACCATGCGCTCAGGCCGGTATATCCAGAGAGATCTTTTGGCGTGATCAGTCCAATGCTCACTGCGGCCGATTCGTGTCCGGACTCAAACTGATGCGTGCACACCAGGGCGTTGCGGCCACGGTACGCACGCAACTCAGAGCTCGCCAGCGCTGCACCGTCACACCCCCAGTCCGCCTGCCACCCATCAGTAGACTGCTCGAAATCATACAGCACGATCTTTGCAGGAGACGGGGAAGACGGGGTCAGCGGCTGCGCGCCCATCAAGAGTAACGCCAAGATAGCTCTCCGCATCGTCAGGAATAGAAACCATCACGGCGCCTACTGCAGGCGCCGTGATAGAACCGTTGTTTCACACCAGTAGACGGTCGCAAACCGTCTAGGTCTTAGCCGACTTCTCACCACATTGACAGGGACACGCTTTCACCAACGAAATCAGTTTGACGACCCCGGCCAGCCCAATCAGTCCGTAGACAATCTTCGCGCCGAAGGTCATCGGCCCGAGCAGCTTGGCGACCAGGTCGAGCTGAAGCCATCCATACAAACCCCAGTTGAGCGCCCCCACTCCAACGAGCACCCCGACCAATGTGCAGACCCTACACGCGCCTCGAGCGGCCATCCCGCACCTCCTGTTCCTCCGCGACACGGCACTGCCCTACGTCAACGAGTGAGCCCTCAAGGATCACAGACGCTATTGTAACATACGCAGCCAGGCGAGTGCTTCGACAGGATTGACCGGCTGGGTTCTGATGGGCCCTCCGGCTCAGCCCGAGTGGTGAGCCATCTCGCAAAACACTCTTGTCGAACCCCTAGTCGCCCTGGGCCACCCGCGCGGCGCGTTGCTCAAGCTCTACGGCTTCATCGCTGCGCCCGGTTTTGTGCAAGAGCGCCGCGTACTGCTTGAGAATCACGACGAGCATCGCCGGTTCGCCATGCACATCGGCCAGTCGTTCTGCCAGATGGAGCGCTTGCCGGAGCAAATCCTCAGCGCTGCCCACTTCCCCAAGGCTCGCATACGCCTGCGCCCGCTCGCTGATGGAACGGGTCATGTCTTCCAAGCTGCGGCGCTTGGCCAGTTCGGCTTCGGATAACTGGGTCGTTGGGCCTCGCAGCGTCGTGGAGGTGGACGATGACGGTTCCGCCGCTGGCGCGGCGATGATCTGGTCCGCCTGCCGCCGTAGCGACTGCGATTTGGCGGACAGTCCGCGTCCGGCGTAGACATCGGCCAACAGGCCCAGCGCCTCGGTGACGTCAGGGTGACGAAGACCAAAGACCGCTTGGCGAATCGCCACCGCCTGTTCCAAGAGCGGCTGCGCCTGCTCAGGATGTTCGGCCGAGAGATAGAACTTCGCGATGATGATCAGCGTGCTGGCGATCATCGGATGGCGCGGGCCAAACACCTGCTCGCGCAAGGCCAAGGCCTGATCATACAGTGGAGCGGCTTCCTCTAACTGGCCGAGGGCGCCATAAAACTGCGCGATCAGAATCAGGGTATCCGCGCGTCGGGGATTCTGCGGCCCGAGCGCCGCCTCCCAAATCGTCAATGCGCGTTGATAGGCCTGCAACGCTTGCGGGATCTTCCCCCGGGCATAGTGAATACTCCCCAACAACTCCAACGACTCTGCCGTGTGGACATGCTGCTCGCCAAACACCTGCTCGGCGGTTTTCACCGAATCGTTCGCCACGTCGAACGCTTCTGGGTACCGTCGCTCGTCGTACAGGAGTCGGGCCAGGTCGTCCAGACTTTTCCAGTCGCTTTCCTGCAGGGCGGGTTTAGTGGGTTGGGTGGAATCGCCTGAGCGGGTCCAGGTCAGCGAGAGGACGAACGCGAGCACCGCGACAACGGACGCTCGGGGGCTGGTCATTACGTTGTTGGTGCCTGCAGCTTGATGAGGATCTCGACCAACGTTCGCCCCAGCTGTTCGACGGCCTCATGCCGCCGCGCATCGTTGAGCCGACCGTCTGACGTGAACGCCTCGTGCGCCTTGGAAATGGCGAGTTGATCCGGCAGCACCAAGACGTGGATGTTGCTGAGCATCGCCCGCACATGCCCCAAGCCTCTGAGCCCACCCAACGCGCCAGGCGACGCGCTCATCAGCACCGCGACCTTGCCGACGAAACACGCCAGCGGCGATTCCCCTGGCGCGGGACGGGAGGCCCAGTCGAGCGTATTCTTGAGGACACCGGAAAACGAGCTGTTGTACTCTGGCGAGGCGATGAGCAGCCCGTGATTCTCGAGCAACAGCTGCTTCACCCGAAGGCCGTTGGGCGGGATCCCCTCGCGCGCCTCCAGATCCCCGTCGTACAACGGCAAGGGCACATCGCGCAGATCTAATTCGGTCACGTCGCCGCCGGCGGCGCGCGCGCCGGCTACGGCGATCCGGAGCAGCCGTTTGTTGAACGATCCTTCACGCGTGCTGCCGGCCATGGCGAGCACCTGTGGTCGAGAGGGGCTCGGCGTCATCGATTCCGTATAACCGAAAATGTTTTCATCGCCGGCGCTCTAGCAGGATCCGCTCGCACGCCGACTCAGGCGGCGGACTTCGCGCTGGAAATACTCAGCAGCAGACAAGCACAGGCCATCATGAACGCCCCGGTCCAGTAGGGGCTGCGGCCGAACCGGATGAGGGCATGCACAGAATCATAGTTCAGCAACCAGCCGCCCAGGACCGGACCGACGATCCGCGCAACACTGGCCGCGGACTGCATCAACCCGAGCGATTGCCCATGGTGCAGATGGCTGGTTTGTTTAGAGGCCAGCCCATTGAGCGGAGCCGCGGCTAAGCCATGGCCAGTGGCCAGCACGGCGGTGGCGATCCACAGCGCCCCGGCGGTGCCGGTCCATGGCAACAGCAGCAACCCGGTCATCAACAGCACCAGGCCGATCAAGGCGAGCCGATGATCGCTGGTCCGTCGTAGCAACCAGCCGAGTAGTCCGCCTTGCACAATGGCGCCGATCAGACCGATCGTGGCGAACAGCCATCCGTTTTGCGTAGCGCCATAGCCAAACTGTTGTTTCGTAAACAGCGGGTACGTGGCGGTGAGCAACGAAAATGCCACGGTTGTGCAGAAATAGGTCGCGATAATCAACGCCAGCGAACGCCCATGCGGACCGTCGAACGCGTCGCGCACCGAGCGGCGTTCGCGGGGTCGGTGACGCGCCTCTGGCGGTAAGCTTTCCGGGAGCAGCCAGGCGGCAGCAATCGCGTTCAGACCCGCTAACACGGCTGCGAAGAAAAACGGCGCGGCGGCTGACCAACGGCTCAACACACCCCCAATTGCCGGGCCAAAGATAAATCCCAGCCCGAACGCCGCCCCGATCAGCCCCATCCCCTTCGATCGCTCCTGGGGTGGCGTGATGTCAGCGATGTAGGCCTGTGCGGTAGAAATGTTGCCGCCGGTGATCCCATCAATGATTCGTGCGATGAACAAGAGAGCGAGGCTGTTCGCCAGCCCCATCAGCAGAAACCCGACCGCGGTGCCGATGATACTCACCAGCAGCACCGGGCGGCGGCCGATCCGATCCGACAGCCGGCCCAACAGTGGCGCCCCGATGCATTGCATGGCCGAATACACGCCCAGCAGCAGCCCCACGATCAGCGGGGAGGCGCCGAACTGTTGCGCATAGATCGGCAGGATCGGGATCACGATTCCAAACCCGACCAGATCCAGAAAAGCGACCCCAAAAATCACCGCACGGGCAGACTGTGGAGATGGTGTCATGGGATCCCGATTGTCACCGACGACGAATGAACATATTGTACCAGGTAATCGGGGACCGCCCCTAGCGAAGTGACCGTCACTTCACCGGTCATGGCGGTCCCCGAGTTACGCACGGGATTCGGCCCACCGGTGCGTTCGCCATTCGATCATCATCGCACCGGCTGAGATCGCCACCAGCACCGGAATCTGTCGCCAAAGTCCTGTCGCGACCAGCATGGTAAAAAATGTGACGTGGATAGCCCATCGAGCCGCCTGTAAACTGCGCGGGGCTGTGGGCGCTCGCTGCGGCGTCCGTCCAGCGCTCGCCAGGACCACCAGACCAAGAAAAATCCCCAGGTGTCCGACAAACAACCAGAGCCGTTGGTCTTGCGTGCGCAGTCCAAGGATCCGACCGAGCTGCCCGATCCCCATGAGGGCAACAAACAGCAGCG
>JAHFGT010000073.1 GCA_023247275.1 Candidatus Omnitrophota bacterium | reverse complement strand
AACCAGGTCACGTTTCCGACAGGCCCAGTCGGCGAGTCTCGTCGTCGTGTGACCGGACTGGGTGTGCACGTCAAGCGGTGGGGGGCCACGGGCACAGCCTCTGTCTACGTGGATGATGTTGGCGCCTATCTGGAATCCGTCGAGTCCTCCCCCTCGAAATATTCGAGCTCAAGGCCAGACGCGCTGCAGCTGCACCGGCCGGTGCAACATCTCGACATCAATGATCATGCCGTCCCGCAATACGGACGGTGGGAACTCAACGCGATCCTGGATCGGATCTACGACAATCCGTTTGATCCGTCGCAGATTCGAGTCGAGGCTGAGCTCAGCGCGCCCTCAGGCGCGCGACGCGTCGTCCCGGGCTATTTCGTTCGCCAGGTGGCGTCGTCGGATTCCGCAGACCAATGGCAGATCCGATTCAGTCCGGATGAATTGGGACGTTGGACCGGCGCGGTGGTGATCACCGCTGGGGCGCAGGTGCACCGGTTCGACCCAATCGAATGCGTCTGCTTGCCAGCCATCGACGCTGGACCCATCCGTGTGGCTCGACCAGCGGCCACGTATTTCGAGCACGCCAATGGCGCCGGCTACTACCCGATTGGCCATAACGTCGCCTGGGGATCCTTGCGCGAATTCGAGCTGCAGTTCGAGGCCATGGCTCGCCATGGGGAGAACTGGTCCCGGGTGTGGTTAGCCCCCTGGGATCTGGAATTGGAATGGAGCCCAGCCCATGGCGGCCTCGGGTTAGGCCGGTATAATTTGTCGCGGGCCGAGAAGCTCGATCAGATCTTCGCGCTAGCGGAACGCTACGGGATTTATGTGCAACTGGTGCTGCACAATCATGGCCGGCTCAGTACCAGCGTCAATGCCGAATGGGACCGTAATCCGTACAATGCCGCGCTCGGCGGCCCGTGCCACCGCCCGGCCGACTTTTTCACCGATGAGCAGGCCCGTGCATTGACCAAGCAGCGGCTGCGGTACCTCGTGGCGCGCTGGGGCGCGTCGTCGAATCTCCTAGCCTGGGAGCTGTTCAACGAGGTCAATTTCACCAATCAGCCGGACCGCCGGGTGGAGACCGCGTGGCATCAAGAGATGGCGAGAGAGCTCAAGGCAGTCGATCCGCAGCATCATCTGGTGACCACCAGCTACTATGGCTTGCCCAACGGCGAGACGTATCAGTTGCCCGAGATCGACTATACGCAATTTCATCTCTACACCGAATCGATTGTCGAAACGATCGTCGAGCAGGCGGCGGCGTTCTCGGCGTTTGGCAAGCCGTATTTTATGGCCGAATTCGGGCGCAGCACCGAGCCTGGCCAAGACGACCAAGATACGACCGGACGATTTTTGCATACCGGGCTGTGGGCGCAGTTCTTCACCCCGACGGCCGGCGATGCGATGCCCTGGTGGTGGGATACCTGGATCCGTCCGCGCGATCTGTTCTACCGGTTTGCGATGCTGCGCCGATTCAGCGATGGGATTGATCGGCGGGCGGACTCGTGGCGATGGCAAGCCGGTCGTTTGGCCTCGACGACTGGGGAGCTGAACGCCCTCTCGCTGGCCAGCGCGCACACGGTACTCGTCTGGGTCTATGACCCACGCCAGTTGCCGACGATCGATCCCGCGTCACCACCCTCCGAGGCATTGGACGCCACGGTCACGGTTCGTCACTTGCCCATCGGGACCTGGCAGGCGCGTGTTGTTGAGCCCTATGCGGCTCGCGAGGCGACCACCGCCAGCTATGAGGTGACGGATGGCGCCTTGGCGCTGCATCTGCACAGTGCCGGTCCAGACCTGGCGATTCGACTGGACCGAATCGCCAGCGGCTCTGAATCTCTCGCCTCCGGATCCGCCGACCATCTGCCTGAGCTTGTCGGCATCATCCCATTTGAGGTGCTCACCGCCGGCGACCGTCCTCGGACCCAACTACGAATCCCGCGCGCCCATAGCCCAATCACGATCGACGGCGACCTGGCAGAGTGGGCGGAGGCCAATTTTATTGAGGTGGTTCCCAACGACGGCCGCACGCCGGAAGATCACAGTGTTCGATTCGCCGTGCGGCATGATGCGGACAGCCTGTGGCTGGCGGTGGCTGTTCGAGATTCGCAGATCGTGCGGACCCATACCGGCAACGACCTCTGGAAGGATGACGGCATCGAAGTCTGGCTCGATGTGCGCCATGACGCCGACCGGTTCAACAACATGCCGCAGAATCCTGGTCTGTACCAAATCAACTTCGCCCCACCAGCCACCGATGGCGGTCCGGTCGACAGCACGATCTATCGCAATCCGACTTCGACCGAGGCCTTCAAGTCCAGGCTACAGGCGGCGGCGCGGCATACGACAGACGGCTACGTGATCGAAGCGCGGATTCCGATCGTTGGATTGCCGGGCGCGGAACATGGGCTTGCGCCGGTCATCGGGTTCAACCTCTCCAGTTGTGATCAGGATCCGCACGCCGGCCAGCCGCAATGGAAGCACCTGCTGTGGCAGGGCACCAAAGAAGACGATGCCACGCAATGGGCTGATGGCCTCATTGAGTAGATCGGGGACAGCCACGCATTTCCGACTGCCCTGGATCATCGTCCTCGTTGTCCTAGTGGCCTATCACAACAGCCTCAACGGGGCGTTCCTCTTCGACGACTATTCCTGTATCGTCGACAACCTGCAGCTGCGATCCGTGTGGACGAGCTGGCGAGCGCCAGCGCCTGATGTCGCACTCGCCGGCCGGCCGGTAGCCGCGATCACCTTCGGCCTCAATTATGCGATTCATGGACTTGATGTCCGTGGATACCACCTGGTGAATCTCTTGCTGCACCTGTGCAATGCGCTGCTGCTGTGGGGCATTGTCCGGCGCACACTGCGCAGCGCGCGCCTGCGGCACCTCAGCGAGGCCGAATCGTACGGGTTGGCGACGGCGGTCGCGTGGCTCTGGGCGGTGCACCCGCTGTTGACTGAGAGCGTGGACTATCTGGTCCAACGCACCGAACTGCTCGTGGCTGCCTGCCTGCTGGGGATGCTGTACGCGGTCATTCGAGCGGCAACGTCAGCGCGCCCAGGACGATGGGCTGGCGCGGCGATCGGCTGCGGCCTGTTGGGGGCTGGCAGTAAAGAGCTGATCGTGGTCGCGCCGCTGATCGTTTTGCTCTACGATCGCGTCTTTCTGTCCGGGTCCTGGCGTGCCGCTCTGCGTCTGCGCCGAGGGTTGTATCTCGGGCTGACGCTGACCTGGGCGATCGTCGCGCTGTTGGCCCTGACCGGTCCGCGCCTGCGGACCGTGGGGTTTCAGCAATCGCACATGGCTCCATGGGCGTATGCGCTGACACAGTGTGGGGTGATCCTGCACTATCTGCGGTTGGCGCTGTGGCCGTCGCCACTGGTGGTCGATTATGCGGATTGGCCGATCGCGGCGCGGCTGGCCGAGGTGTGGCTACAGGCCGCGTTCATCGGTGGGCTGTTGGGAATCACGGTGTGGGCGTTGCGCCGTCGACCGATGCTGGGATTTCTCGGCGCATGGGTGTGGATCATTCTGGCCCCGACATCGAGCGTGATCCCCATTATTACCGAGGTGGCCGCCGAACGCCGGATGTATCTGCCGCTGGCTGGGCTGGTCACGCTTGGCGTGGTCGCCGGGTGGCGGTTGCTCAGCCGTTCGATCTGGCGACCGACCATCCAGCAAGCGCTTGGTGTGGCCATGGTGCTCGGCCTGAGCAGCGTGTATCTGACGCTGACGCTGCAACGCCATGTCGTCTATCGCAGCGAACGCACGATGCTGGAGGATGTGATCGCCAAACGGCCGGGAAATGAACGAGCCTACTATAACCTGGGTTTGGCGCTGGTCGAGGCTGGAGAAGACGAGGCGGCGATCGAGCGGCTGCAGCAGGCGGTCCACATCAGCCCAGCCGATGCCTGGGCGCACAATAACCTTGGCGTATTGCTCGCGCGGCGCCATCACTGGGACGAGGCGGCGGCACACTACACCGAGGCGATTCGGCTCAACCCATGGCTCACCGAACCGCGCGACAATCTGCAGCAATTGCTGGCGATGCAGGGACCGCCGCCAGAAAGCCGGTGATGCGGTTCATTGATCTGAGCCTGCCATTGGATAACAACCGCCATTGGGCGCCGTGGTGGGCACGGACCGTTGTCCATCGACGCGATCACCGGTTTGGCCGATGGGCCATGTGGTGGCTGTTCCGCGTGAGCCCGCGCTGGCTCCAGGGAGGGCTTGGGTGGGCCAATGAGCACCTGAGCCTTTCGACCCATGCCACAACGCACGTCGACGCGCCGTGGCACTATGGTCCGACGTCTGCTGGTCGGCCGGCAAAAACTATTGACCAGATTCCACTCGAGTGGTGCTATGCGCCCGGGGTGGTTCTGGATCTGCGGCATCAGCAGGACGGCGAGTCGATCCAGCCAGCCGATCTCGAACAGGCGGTGGCGCAGATCCGGTACACGATCCGTCCGCGAGATATTGTGCTCATCCGAACCGGCAACGATCAGCGGTACGGCACGCCC
>JAHFGT010000072.1 GCA_023247275.1 Candidatus Omnitrophota bacterium | reverse complement strand
CCGCCACTGGGGACTGGATCGAGTTCCCCATCGTGCGATTTTTCTGCTGGTACTGTCTCCGGCAGGTTCGGACGAGTCCACCGGGGGCAAATGAACCAGGTCAAGAGCATGTCCAAAAAGAGGCGCCAGAGGTACAGGATCCACAAAAACCGTGTCAGGCTCATGTCGCCTCGTCGATTTGCGCCCAGTCCGGCGATTTGTCAATTGACCATCGTCTGCCAGCCATTCGCACACTTGGCCAGTCGCGCCAGCTCCACCTCCTCTACCGTTCGACCTTCGCAGATTCTTCAGCGCTGATCGGCACGCAGTACGTCCTCAACACCCAGAGCGTCCTCGGAGATCAAGGCACATTGGTGCCGGTCACAACGTCTGCTCGAATTCAGATTGAAGGACGCACGCTCCAAGCCAGCTTCACCGGGATTGATGGCGCGACTCGGCAGGCGATTCTGTGGGATGGAATCAATGCCAGAGGACAGCAACTGCCGACCGGGGCCTACCCGTACACCATCGAGCTCTCCAATCATTACCACATGACGTTCGGAACAACCGGCGTGGCAATCCCTGAGCTGGTGCCGCTGACCACCCGAGTGACCGGCCGGGCGCTCCTCCATAATGACCACGCGTCTCCATTTGGGGCAGGATGGACGTTGGATGGATTCGAGCAGCTCTTGCCACAACCCGACGGCACTGTCTTGGTGACCGATGGCGATGGATCCGCCACTGTCTTCCGCGAAGGTCCGATGACGGATCTGGTGATCGCGAACTACAACACGAACACCTTCCCGATCTTGATGGGTCATGGCGATGGGACGTTCCAGTCGCCTCAACAGGTGAAGATCCAACCGCATGGGACTGGGGTGGCGCAGTTGACTGGCGTGGTCTCCGGGGATTGGAACCAGGATGGTTTTGACGACATCGCCGCAGTCACTTCGAATCATCTGGTGTTGATGTTCGGGGGCCGGTTGCTCAGCGTTCCGAAAATCATGGACATCACCAGCTCGGTTCCAGAGCTTCTCACCGCTGATGTCAATGGTGATCTGGTCGCAGATCTTATCGTGACGGATTTCCCCTCAGATGCAGTCACCGTCCTGTTGGGCAACGGTGATGGCACGTTTCAACCACCCAAAACCTCTGTCGTCGGAGTGGGGGCGCGGGCGATCGCGGCCGGCGATCTCAATGGCGATCATCGAATCGATCTGGTCGTCATCCTCAAGGCGCAACAGCTTGCCGTCCTGCTCGGACACGGTGACGGGAGTTTCACCCTGGCCGGGGTGGTACCATTCAAACCCTCGATTGCAGAGTTTGCCTTGGTCGAGGTGGCCTTGGGGGATATCAATGGCGACGGTCGGCTCGACGCCCTCTTGAGCCGTGGGTTTGATCAGGTGCTCCAGTTGGCGTTCGGAAACGGAGATGGCAGCTTCCAGATACCCCAGACGTTGTCCAACACGGGATTTGGATTTCCCGGCTCCATCGTGGCCCATGATTTTACGCGAGACGGCCTCACGGATCTGGCCATCGCAGACCGGAGCGGATTGTCTGCGGTTGTGATACTCAAGGGCAATGGCGATGGGACCTTTGGCGCGCCGCGGCGCTTTGAGGTCGGCGCTGATCCCAGTGAGCTCATTCTGGTGGACATCAACCGAGACGGGTTTGAAGATCTCGCGACGTCGAACTCTGCGAGTGACGATTGCTCGATCCTCTTGGGCAACGGTGATGGCACGTTCCAGCGACGCCTACGACTGAGTATCGGCTCTACGCAAAACGTCTCACCGATGGGAATCGCCGCCGGTCACTTCAACGAGCGGGTGCCGGATGTCGTGCGCCGCTATGTCGGACTGCCAGGAGATTTCTCAGAGCTAGAGCGGAATCCAGATGGCACCTGGGTGCGACGGCTGAAAGACGGGACCACGCTCCATTTCACCGCACAGGGACAGCACACCAAGACCGTGGATCGCAATGGGAATGAAACCCGGTATGTCTCTGACACGAATGGCCGACTTGTTCGCGTAAGCTTTCCTGGTGATGCGGCGTTTGACTTCAGCTATGACCTGGCCGGACATCTTCAGGAGATTGCGGATTCGATCGGCCGCAGAAGCCGGTTTGGTGTGGATGCGCAGGGCAATCTCACCTCAATCGAAAATCCGGACCACACAACACGGCAGTTGGCCTACGACAGCCGGCATCGACTGATCACGCACATCACCGAGCGAGGCGCGACAACAGACTATCACTACGATTCCTTGGGACGGCTCAACGAGGCGGTCATCCCTGAGCGGCCGATCTTTAATCCGGCCACCGGCCAGACGACTCTCGAACGCGAACTGTGGCGGTTTATCCCGAGCGAGAGCCAGGGTCTCATCAACACGCTGCCAGCTGGCTCAGGAACACCAGAGAATCCAGCGTCGGCGATTCGCCCACCGGTGTCTCAGGTTATTGATGGGGCCGGACACCGATCCGAGATCACGACCGACCCGTATGGCGCTCCGACCAAACTGATCGATCCGCTGAATCGCGTCACACAGATTACGCGAGACGCGAATGGCTCGCCCCTGGTCATCATGCGGCCCAATGGGTCAGTGGTCACCCTCACCTATGACATCCTTGGTAATCTCACGACGGTCCAGGAGCGAATTACGAATCCTGTCGCGCCTCAATCTGGGCACATCCGCCAATTTGAGTTGTCGTATGAGCCCCAGTTCAGCCAGCTCACGAAGTTTGTTGATGCCCGGCGGGATTCGATCTTTGATCCATCGCTTCCTTGTCCAGACGGCTGCGCCACGACGATCGACTATGACCAGCGCGGCAATCCGGTCCAAATCATGGATGCGCTCCAGCAGATGACGGCGCTGACGTACGGCGGCCGCGGGCTGGTGACGAGCATCACGGACGCCTTAGGCACGCAGACGATCAATGATCCGAATGATCACCAAGTTCGTTTTACGTACGACGCGACGTCTGGCAATTTGACAACGGCTACCGACCAGCTGAACCGGACCAGTCAATGGACGTATGACACCGCCGGGAATGTGCGGACATCGACTGATGCGAAACTCCAGTCGACCACGTTCGCCTCTGACGCGATGAATCGCCTCACATCGGTGCTGGATGCAGCCGGTGGCACCACACGCTACACCTATGACGAATCAGGCAACCTGACCAGCGTCATGGATGCGAAGAACCAAGGGACCACGTTCACGTATGACGCCCTTCATCAACTGGAATCCATCACCAATCCGCTCAATGAGACAAAGCAGGTGTTCTACGATGTGAGCCGCAATCTGGCGCAGGTCCGCGATGCCAAACACCAGACGATCACGTTGGTCTATGATGCTGCGCACCAGCTCATCACGAAGCTGCTCAAGGATGCGCCCGGCGCGGTCCAGGATACCGTCCGTTACGCCTATGACGAGCTCGGCGATCTGGTATTGCTCCAGGATGCCGACAGTCAGCTCACCTTTACCTATGATTCCGCTGGTCGGCCCATCCTGACCACCACCGGCGATTCCACGAATCCGGCCCTGGCGCAGCCGGTCACGACCCTCCAATACTCCTATGATCCTAATGGGAATCGTGTGGGGATGGCCTGCCCTCCATCCGTGTGCCTCTCCTCAGGATACCGGTATGACGCCCTCAACCGCCTGGTGAGCGTGAATGCCGACAGCGCGGGGGGCACGATCGCGTATGATGCCCTGAGCCGGGTGACGCGGATCGATTCAGGCGTCAGGAGCCTGTTCAGTTATGATGATGCGAGCCAACTACTGAACATTCAGAATCTCGTGCTCGGAAACGCCTTCACGTTCCGTGAAGTGGCGCCAATCGCCTATACGTACGACGCGATTGGCAACCGCACCAGCCTCACCGATCGTCTGGGCCTCCATACCTTTGAGTACGACGCGCTAAGTCGGCTAACCCGTGTGGACCATTCCCCGGCCAGCGGCCTGGTCGATGAGGCGTTCTCCTATGACCCGGTGGGCAATCGGCTGACCTCGCATCTGGCAGCGAGCTATGCCTATAACCCAGCCAACCGTCTGCTCGCGGATGCGACCTTCACCTACACCTACGACGCCAACGGAAATTTGATGAGCAAGACGGACAAGATCACCGGAGCCGTAACGACCTATCAGTATGACGTCGAAAATCAGCTCGTCGCCCTCCACTCGCCACTCACCACTGCCTCATACCGCTACGACGGCCTAGGCCGGCGCATCGAGAAAGACGTCAATGGGGCGTTGACCCGGTACCTCTATGATCACGAGGACCTCGTGGCGGTCCTGGACCGTGCTGGCTGTGCCACCCACCTGTTTGTCCATGGCCCCGGGATCGACCAGCCCTTGGCGATGCTGCGCGATACGAACCAGGACTGCGATCCGGTCACTGGCGTCGGGGGCCTGCGGGAGCCGCTGCTGGGATTCGCCGTGGATGGCCTGGGCAGTGTAGTTGCCTTACGCTCAGAGACCCCTGGGGTGCAGCGCACCGCGCTCGTGGCCGAGCGCTATACCTACGACAGCTTCGGCACCCTCACCCTCACCGGCCCAGGCCCGGATGGGCTGATGGATACCGCGGATGATGTCACCCTCCCCCAGTCC
>JAHFGT010000032.1 GCA_023247275.1 Candidatus Omnitrophota bacterium | reverse complement strand
GGCTTGACGATGTAGTCCTCCGCCCCCAGGTCCATCCCAGCCTTGATGTGATCGGCCAGGCCCAGCGCGGTGAGGAAGATGACCGGGATGTGCTGGGTCGTGGGGTTGGCTTTCAATCGGGCGCAGACATCCCGGCCTTTCATCTTGGGCATCATGATATCCAGCAGGATCAGATCCGGGACCTGCGCCTCGGCCACGCGCAGGCCCTCTTCCCCGCTGTCGGCGGTAAAGGCCTCATAGCCCCAACTTTGAAGCCGGCGCGACACGACCAGCAAGATGTCGCGCGTATCGTCTACGACAAGGATCTTTTTCTTCTGGTCGTCAGCCATGTGAGTTCCCCCGGGTGGATCGCCGCGCTCGTATCATGGATGCGCTTCCTTCGGTTGCTCAGGGACCGCGGTCAATCGGCGGATGTGGTCCAGCAGCTCCTGCGCTCGAAACGGCTTTCTGACAAAGGCGTTGGCGCCGCATTCCATGCCCAGCTTTTCGTCTTTTTCATGCGCCTTCGCCGTGAACAACACGATGGGGATCTGCTGGTAGCGCGTGTCTTGTTTGAGCATCGTGCACACTTCATAGCCGTTGAGCTTGGGCAGCATGAGATCGAGGATAATCAGATTTGGTCGTTCGGTCTGGGCCTTGGTCAACCCGTCCTGGCCGTCCATGGCAATGACGACCTCAAACCCCTCGACCTCGAGCCGCTTGCCGACCATCTTGACGATGCTTGGCTCGTCGTCGACCAACAGAATCCGCGGCCGATCAGACATCCCCGTTGCCCTCCTCTCCAAACGCCCGATGGATTTTTTCCAGTAGATCTTTCGTGCGAAACGGTTTCTTGATCCAATCCGATGCGCCCACTTCAATGCACCGGTTCGCTAAATGTTGCAGTTGGCTCTCAGACGCCGAGAAAATGATCACGGGGATTCCGGCCGTGTCCGGCTGACTCTTCAACTGCTGGCAGACCTGGTACCCATTGAGCCGTGGCATCTTGATATCGATCAGGATAAGGTCCACCGATGGAGCCTCTTTCACTTGGTGCAGCACCTCTTCTCCATTGGTGGCGGTTACCACCGCATAGCCTTCGTGCTCTAGCCGCAATGTGGTCATCTTCAGGATGCTCTGGTCATCCTCACCGATCAGAATGCGCTTCTGACACGGTCTATTCATTCCTGGCTCCCTGACCGTTCTCATGGAATCGACTGCGGGCGATCTCCAATAGCCGCGCCGGCGATTCCCCATCCTCTGGAAAGATCGCGGAGGCCAGGCGAACATTGAGATGGGCCTGCCCTAAGACGTCGCGCAGACGTCGCGTCATCGCCTCCAATCCGAGCCGATCGGTCACCGCCACAATCGCCAGGAGGTCTGGACTCAGCCACACAAACCGATCGCCTTCATGCGTGTGCTCGCGCAACGCGCGTTCGGCCTCAGCTAAGCTGCCGGGGTCATCCGCCCCGGTGGCCAACACCACGCCGTACCGACCACGGCCATACTCCGCATCTTCCCGCGCATCCCGACAAGCCTCAGCGAAGAGGAACGCTGGCGAAGCAAGCGGCAGCGTGAAGGCGACCACCATCCCGTGCCCAGGCTGCGAGGTGGCGTGAATCGTCCCATGATGCCGCTCAATAATCTGCCGGCAGAGTGCCAATCCCAACCCGCTCCCCTGCGACCCTGGAGCATAGGGCGTGTGGACATGCACAAACGGCAAGAACAGCTTGGCCAACTGTTCCGACGACATGCCAGGGCCTTGATCCTGCACCCAAATTTCGATCGCGGTCTCGTTGGACCCGCGAGCGCCCACAGTGATCTGGCTGCGCTCCGGGGCATGCCGCAGCGCGTTGCGCATCACATGATCCATCACATCACGAATGGCAGAGGAATCCATGTAGACCAGGGGCAGCTCAGCCGAGAATTCGGTGACGATGCGTTGTTGACTTGTCGTCGCCCACGCGGCCACAACCTGTCGCAACAGTTCCTGTACGTTGTCCGGCTTGCGATACAGCGGTCGCCGGCCGGACGTCATCAGCGACAGATCAAGCGCCTCTTCGACCAGCTGTTCCAATCGCTGCGCGTTTTGGTCGAGCATATGGATAATGTCGCCCTGCTCATGACTGATCGTCCCCACCGCTCCATCCCGCAACAGTTCGATTCCTTCGGTGATGGAGGTCAGCGGTGTCCGAACCTGGTGGTTGATGGTTTCTAAGAATCCTTCTTGATACTCTTGCAACTGATCAAACACCGCCTTGGCCTGTTCGAGCTCGACCAGGCGTTCATGTTGGCGTTGCTGCCGTGACTCGATCGCCGCCACCAGATCATTCAAGGCGAGCACCACGTCTTTCACATTGGGGTAGTTGGCGTCGGGGATCGTCAGGAGCCGATTCGTCGCATGCATTTGCCGAATGGCCGATTCCAACCGACGCAGTTGCCCGAGGACGCGCGATAAGACCACCAACCCCGCGCTCGTCACCATCAGGCTGATCATCAAACTGGCCGCAACCCAGACACCGTACGGCACCCGGCGAGACACGTCCCAGAGCCACCAGGTACTCACCGCACCGGCAAAGATCGCCACGGTCACTAGACCGGCCAAGAGTATTTCGAGCCGTTGCAGACGTTTAACCGACATGTCGCTGCCCCGTAGGAAGGGCGGTGCCATTTGAACCACCCGACTCTGGAAGCGGCTGGTCCAGCCGGGTCTTCGCGCAGGCCAAGAGCGGCATGGCGTCGTGGCCATCGCCCGGATACAGGGCAGCCCCCACGTGCAATTCACGGCCACCGGCCAGCCGTTCCCGCAACCGCCCCATGATCGCCCGAACACCTTTCGCATCGGTAATGGCCAGGAGCACGACCCACCCATCATCAAGGCTCAAAACCACATCACCACGATGCAGATTCTGGCTGACATCATCGACGAACCGCACCAGCTCTTCCGCCGTCATTGAATCTGGTTTGATCCCGATGACACCAATCGACGCCGTGGCATCGGCCGGCGCAAACATCAGCAGCTCTTGAAAACTTTCTTGGACCGCCAGTTCATCACTATAGCCAGGCAAGAAGACCGTAAAGGTCGTTCCTTGGCCCACCTGCGAGGTGACGTCAACCCGGCCGTGATGCAACTCGGCAATTTCTTTGCAGAGGACCAGACCAAGCCCAGTACCCCGAGGACGGCCAGAACCTTGCGGGCCGACCTGAGAAAATTTCTGGAACAGCTTTGGAAGATCTTCTGGCGAAATACCCGGGCCATTGTCCTGCACCCCAATCCTCACCATCTGCTCATGGTGATCAATCCGAAAGATGATCGTGCCGGTCTCTGCCGTAAATTTCATGGCGTTCGAGAACAGGTTGCTGAGCACCTGCATCATCCGGTTACGATCGATGAAGACTGGTAGGACCGTGTCCCCGCCCAGGATCTGGATCGTTCGCCGGCCAGCGATGGGCTGGTACGATCGCACCAACGATTCAATCAGCTCGCGCACCTGACACCGAACCCGCACCAGCCGCATCCGGCCAGCTTCGATCTTGGAAAGATCCAGCATGTTATTGATCAGCTCGGTCAGCCGGTCAATATCGCCGTCCATCGTCTTGAGGAAATCTTGTTGCTCGTCCGTTGTCGGACCCAAGGCATTGTCGATGAGCAGGCTCAGTCCTTCTTTGATCGATGTCAACGGCGTGCGCAGTTCATGGCTCACCTTTGCGACAAACTCGTCTTTCAACGCCGCTAAATCTTTGAGTCGCTGGTTGGACCGCTGGAGCGACTGCTCTTTGTACTCGAGGATCTCCTTCGCGGCTTGCAAGTCTTGCAGGATACTGCGCATCACCCGCTCGCGCTGAAGCAGCTCGCCGTTGCTTTGCGCCAATGCGGTAGCCTTGTCGTGGACTTCCTGGGCCGCTTGGTGGCGCTGCAGCGATTCGCGGCGCAGCTCCTCGTTGGCCTGCTCCAACTGCTGCTTCGATGTTTCCAGCTGTTGCGTGCGCTCCTCCACACGCCGGTCGAGCGTGCGATTGATCCGCGCCAGCTCATCCGCTTGCGCGACCAGACGCCGATTGCTCTGCAGCAACTTCCCCGCTGAACGGCTCAACGTCTGGAACGCCATCACCCAGAAACTGAACAACACCGCCATCAGCCCAATCAGGAGCAGTTCGGACCGGTAGGTCCCGCGGCGACGCTCATCATGCGCCGCAGTGACGATCGCCTTCACTCGGTTATCGAACCGGTGAATGGACTCAACCACCGCATGCTGCTGCACCCCGTAGTCTTCGCTAAACAGCAGCGCTTGCGCCTCAGCCAGTTGGCCTTGCTGGACCACGGTCAGGGCCTGTTGTTCCAGTTCGGCCAGCGTGCCGCGCGCCGCCGCAATGGCTTCTGCCGCCAGTCGGTCCTCAGGGGCTGGGACGAAGGCCCTCACCGATCGAATGGCCTGCTGCAGCTCTGGCGTCGCCTGCTGATACCGTTGGACCCACTCCGGGTCCCCAGTCACCGCGGCCATGCGAGCCGACATCGTCAAGACCTCGTTGAGATGAATGATCGTGGCCTGGGATTCTTGGATCTGCTCGATCAGCGCGGTCACCAGATGCAGGCGTTGGGAGGTGACATAGCTATGCACACCAAGCCAACCCAGAATGCCGAGACTGATCGCGACCAACAGAGTCAGCAGCGGGACGGGCGAACGCTCACGCATGAGCTCGAGATGGCCGGTCACGTCACTGCGGCGCATGCCCACGATTCTCCGCTGCCTGGCTGCCACCCTGCAGAGCCGCCAATTGGCTCCGCAGCCAACGAATCTCTTGTTTCAACTCGAGGATTCGCTCCTCCCGCCCCATCATGATTCGATTGAGCGTTTCGACCTCTTCGAGCTGCGTTTCGAGCGCCGCGTTCGCCGCGCGCAATTTGTCCCCGGTATCGTGCGTATCGGTGATATCCCGAATGACATAGACGACGCATCGATCTTCAGCGCCCAACTCGACCCGAACTCCGACAATCTCTAAGACCGGCGTTTCCTGTGGACTGGCGCTGTAGCAGCCGCTGAGGTTCTGCGCTCCAGCCATGAACTGCGCCACCGGATGCTCAGCCGCCGGCACGCCATGCCCCTGCCGCCACACCGGCAGCAGCTCTGTCAATGTGGTGCCGAGAATATCGGTCCGGCTCCTGCCGACCAGTCGATCAAACGTGGCATTGCACCATTGAATCCGCCCCGCCTGGTCTGTCCAGACAATGGAATCTCGGATGGCCCCCAAGGCGATGTCAAGCTTGCCCAAGGTCCCGCGCAATTGCTCAATCGTCGCCCTGGCTTGTGCCAAGGTCAGGTCTGATTCGCTCATGGCTGCTCTCACCCGACGCGTTCTCGATCCGCGATCCATTGTTCGAGCCGTGTCTCGCTGAATCGCCACTGGTTGCCGACCTTGAATGCGGGTAATCGTCCCCGCTTTACGAGTCGGTAGACGGTCGTCACATTCACGCCAAATCGCTTGGCCACCTCTTCGACTGTGAGATACGCTCGCATGCTGCGCCTCGTCCGAATGCAACACAAAGCGCCCATCCACCTGATGGGCGCTGGTCAGCGGTCACGCAGTTGCTGGCAACCAGGCGATCCCACCCATCCACCACCCGCAGCCATCAGCCGCTGTGGGACCCATGGTTTTGCGCCCGACCCTTGCGGAGTCGTTTGCCCTGTTTCAGCACGTTCTCTGAGAGTATGCCTGATCCTGGCGCTAACAGGCAAGGTCATCCAAACCTTTTTTTCGTTGGTCAATCCCCGACTGTGCTCGCGGCGACTGGTCACGATGAGGCAGGACCAACACGTAGCATCCAGGGCTGGACGATTTTTCTCAAAGAGAGCCTCTGTCAGCAGGTATACTTGCAAGCAGGTCGTTACGGACGGCACCAGCAGCAGGGACGCCATGCCAGACATTTCACGAGCTGAACTCAAATATTTTGTTGAGCGCCAGCGAGAGGAAATCAAAACACTCAACGAGGTCGGGCGGCTGCTCAGTACGACGGCCGATCCACGCAGCCTTGTCCGGCTCGTGAGTTCTTACCTGCACCGCGCATTTCCCGTGGCACTCTGCAGTGTGCTGTCACTGCCACAACGCCGGCTGTACGTCGTGCCGTTTGCCCCCATTCCCCAGGTCGATGTGAGCGGAGCGGTTCGGCTGACCCGTGACACCGCGGCCCGCCTGCTGAACCGCAGCGTCACCGAGGACGAAAGCGCCTGCCTCATAGATGACGACCAGCCGGCCGGATGGATGCAATCGACGATCTCGCTGCGCTCCAACCTGTTTTGTTCGATGTCGGTCAGCGGACAGCTCACCGGCGTGTTGGGGGTGTTTAGCGGCCAAGCCAACGCGTTCAACACAGAAGACGCGCATGCGATCGGGATCGTGGCGGAACAGCTTGCCGCGGCGCTGCGCAACGCGGTGCTACTGGATCAGCTTCGTCAGGCTGACGAACTCAAAAACCAACTCCTGTCCATTGTCTCGCACGAACTCAGCACGCCGCTCACCGCGATCAAGAAAGGGGTCAATCTCGTTCTTGAGGGGGCTCTGGGAGAGACGACCGACGAGCAGCGGGATTTCCTGAAGACCGTGCTGGAAAACGCGGACCGATTGGAACGGCTCACGCAAAAGGTCAAGACGGCCACAGAGCTCATGACCGGTCAGACCAAGTTCACCTTTGACTCGTTCGATCTTCGCACGGTGTTGGGCCAGGTGGAAAAGACGTACCGGCCGCTGGCCGTCGCCAAAGGCGTGAACCTCAAACTGCTCGACGCTCCCAAACCGATGTTTTGGCCGATCGACAAGAACCATATTGTGGTCGCCATCAGCCAGCTCGTCGAAAACGCCATCCAGGCCACTGGGTCAGATGGCTTGATCACGCTCAAGCTTTCCGCCACGCCGACCGAAGCCGACATTGTCGTCAACGACACCGGATCTGGAATCGCTCAGGAGCTCATCCCCACACTGTTTGAACAGTTCAAGTCGATCGGAGAGATTCACAATCGCAAGATGGGCGGCCTTGGCCTGGGCCTGTTTATCGCTCACGCGTTGATCGTGGGGCATGGCGGGACCATCGAAGTAGACAGCAAGCTCGAGGTGGGCACCTGCATGACCATCCACCTGCCAAAAGAACGGAAAGTCACGGCCTAAAGGGAACTCGGGAACTCGGGGACAGCCACTGATCTCTCAGTGTACCGATAGGAGATCGGTGGCTGTCCCCGATTAGGTTATTGAACCGGGTCGGCCAGCGGAAGGACTTTGAGCTGTGCCGACGCTTTGAGGTCTTCGATCCACTGCTGCAAGGCGTGGTATTGTTTCTTCGCTTTGATCTGCTCATAGTAGCTCTGGCGTTCATTCGGGAACTGACTCAGATCTGCGGTTCGCTTCTCCAGTAGATGATACACACACCACTGCTTGCCAAACGGCATCGGCGGGCCGACCGAGCCAATAGCCAGCCCATGGAACGCGGACATCTGTTCTTTGGGAATACCCCAGAGATCCATATACGCCTCGAGCGTCATGAGGTTCACGGGGCGGACCGTAGGCTGGCCTGCTGCTTTCATCGCCTCCCATTGCTTGGGTGATTTCACCGTGTCGTAGAACGCCTGCGCAGCCTCTTTCGTCTCAAACGTCACCATCTCGCCCGCCACATGGTTCTTCTCGTTGAGAAACTCTTGCTGCATCTCTTCGTCGCTGACGGTCACGGTCGACGCGCGGCGCACCGTGTCTTTTACTCGATCGATCTGCATGAGATACCGCATCTGATTCTCAAACAGTTCGACATCCTCGCCTAACCGATCCGTGACCCAGCGCTGGTACGCGGTCGGATCTTGCTGCTTGGTAAACGTCAGCTGTTCCTGTTTCAACACGCCATCGATCCACTGGTCCAGCTCTGCCGCGCTGATGGTGATCCCGCGCCGGAAGGACTCATAGTGCAGGATCAGCGCTTCCCAAATGAGCCGTTCCCGCTGCGCTGGCGTCAATGATTCTTCACCCGGTTTCGGGAACATGTACGCCACGCGCTTGGCAAACGCGTAGTTGCTCATGGGAACCGGTATATCAAACATGTAGCCGGCGATCTGATCGGCGGGTGTCGCAGGACCGTGGCCCTGAGTGGCTCTGACCGGCTGGCCGGCGAACAACAGGCTCGCGCGAAGAATCGCTATGACCGCCACGACCGTGCTGATTCCCAGGGGCCTGGCCACCATGTCAGGGAGATTGGCCAGCGCCACCAGGGGGCGGCGTGGCCAGTGTTCGGGACGTGTTGGCTTTCGCCCGCTCTTCGAGAATCCGAAGGCGAACATCCAGGCTGCTGAGCCGCTGCTCCATCGCCTGTAATCGGCTCTCCAGGACCGAGAATTTCATAGCCAGGTACTCTTCGACCGGCACCGGAGCCACGACCCCACCCCGCTTTTCAACCGGCCAATCCGGCGGCAGTTGAAAATGAAGGTTATCTGCCGTTTTTTGCACCGTGGGGTTTTTTCGCGCCTCTTCGGCCCAGACGGCCGCCGTGCCGACACACCAACCCACAAGTCCCCAGATGATGAACCCAGCCCGTGCGCGGTGTCGCGACATCGACGAGTACCGTTCCAACTTTTTACGCCCAGTATCAACTGGGCGATTCAGCAGGAGCGGTTGGTCGGTGCCCAAACGGATCGTAAGGTGCATCACGTTGGAACAGCACTCGTCCTGGAGGACGCTGAGCCGCGCCTGGTGTCCGGGTGTTGAGACTCCTCGCGGGCGTCGGACGTGTTCGTCGATGGATTCAGGACCACGGCCATCACGCGCAAGCTGCCCTGCAGCTTATCAGGCGAATCCTCAGCCACTGACAGGGCGGCCCGCGAGATCTCATACAGCGATGGAGAGGTTTCAATCTGATAGACGAGCTCGACCCACTGTTCCAACGTGCACGCGAATCGAAGTTCGACGGTGTACCGGGTGCTCAACGGACTCGCCGCTGGTGGGAGCGCTTTGGTGTCTTGCAGCGTGATGTGGCTCTGTGAGGCGAGCTGCTCGAGCTCCTTGATGAACACCGCCATTTGCAGCTCGGGAGCGATGGCCGGTTGGAGATACTGCTGGTAGTGACCAAGCTCAGCCATGACATGCGGCGCTCGCACCAACAACCGTTGGTAGCGTCCCAGTGATTCTTCCATCTCATGGATCTGCTGCCGGACAATGGCCCCATGGCGCAGCCAGGGACGCAGCACCGCGCTATCCAGGACCAAGATCAGGATGATGATCCCAGATCCGACGGCGAGCAGCCGTTCTCGAGGGCGGAGCTGTGGCAGTTGCGGCAGATTCATGGATGTGCGGTCGCGCGCTTTGAACCGCCGGCAACCGGCAGCGGCGTTGAGCCGACAAACAGACAGCTTAGTTCAAAATCGACCCCGGCCCCTTCCTCGTCAGGCCGTTTGGCCACGCGGCGAGGTTCGACGGATTGAAACAGCGAGGCGCTCGACAGTCCGGCCTGAAATTCGTACACCTTGGGCAGATCGGTCGAACTCCCTTTCAGGATCACGGACTCATCCTTACTGTACGTGAGCGCCTGCCAATGGATATCCGCCGGCGAGAGCATGGCCAGCGTCTGGAGGGTGGTCAACAATTGTCCGCGCTGTCGTAACCGGACTCGCACGAACTCAAGCTGCTGGAGCGCTTCTTCGACTTGCCTGGCCTCATGGGCCCGCGGCTCGTAGTAGGCGTGCAGCGCCGCATAGTAGCGCTGCTGTTTCTGCGCGCGCCCTACGATAAGGAGCGCGATGAGAATGAATGCCGCCACAATTTGGCAGGCCAGTGCGACCAAGGCCCTGGCCTTGGCCTCAAACGCCTGGCGAACTTTCGTCGCTTGCGGGGTGAGGTCAAGCTCAATCGGGGCGCTGACCAAGCCTACCAAGCTGGCGAACGACACATCCGGCAACTGTTCGGCCGAATCCCGAGCGGTTTCAGAAAATTCCAGCTGACCCCATGGGGCGACAACCGTCACCGGTAACTCCAGCCCTTGTTCTAAGCGCAGCTTCACCTCACCCAACCGCTCCACCCGCCCTGTCAACACAACCTGTTGCACCTTGATTCCCCCGCCCTCTGATTCAACCGCCTCAATGGAACGCTGCAGATCTCCAATAAGCCGATCACCCGATTGTTGCGCATCCCCGCCCAGTTGCTCGGCCCCGATCGGCAGGCTGCGCTGGAACTGGGCTTGCCCGCGCGCCATCACCAACGCCGTCGTCGTGCTGCCATCGATCTCCACGACCAGCGACGCGGCGCTGCTCCCAGCCGGCGCTGGTCTCGCCAATTGGGCCCAATTCATCAAGCCTTCCAACTCGCACCCGACTCGCTCGAGACTGAGCCCCGCAGCCTCGACAAAACGGACCGCGCGGTGAATCACGTCCTGGTGCGTGATGACCAGGAGCACACGGGAATACCCATTGCGATGGCGCTCCAGCACCCGGTAATGGCTGAGGATTTCTTCTTTGGCGTATGGGGTATGCTTTTCCGCCTGCAGCTCGACGATATCGCGGATTTCCTTCGGATCGGTGGCTGGCAGTGAAAACAGTCGGACGGTGCACAGATGCGTCGGGCTGGCCACGATGACGTCGTGCGTCGGGAACCGCTCAACAGCCACGGCGCGCTTGAGCAGCTGCTGCACATCTTCTCCTGTCAAACCGTCAATCGGATGCGCCGCGCACCGGAGAATGCGGCGGCTACGGATCGGCCCACCAACAATCAACACCTTCAACCATTGGCCGTCGAGCGTGACCACGGTCACCCCAGGGGATCCGCCGCCGGCGGTCCATTGATGGAATGCCCGCACCGCGTTGCGCGGGTGCCGCAAGAATTGGACCACCCCTTCAGGAAGCCGTTGCGCTGTCATGCGCTGCCGCCTCTTCACTGTTCGGTCCAGGCTCGCACATGGCCGTCGCGATCCAACAAACAGGTGACATGGACCTCGCCCTGCGGATGGATCGCGCTGGCCACGACCGTGGCTCGAAACACCGTCGACGCCACGCCAAGAAACTTGTCCTGCGTCAACCGGACGAGGCGAACCAGATCTTCGTTCGGGACATACGGCCTGAGCTCACTCGAGAGATCCTCCACAGAGACCACCACGCGATCATCCGCCGTCTGCGGCTGGCTATCCTCTCCGTCACGGTAGGCGAGGAATCCGGCGACCCCCTCAGCGCTCCAGCCCAAGGCGCGCAAGGCTGGTTCGCTCGCCGTGTTGAGATTCAACTGCCCAGACCCTTCCGTGGTCACATACGGCGCCACCTGCTCATAGATGCTGGCGGTCATCCCCTTGACTAGGAGGAGTTCCTCCACATTCTCAAACGGGCCGTCCTTACAGTCATAGGCATTCTCGCGAGACAGATAATAATACTGCTCAGCCCCTGCGTCATGCTCGTCCGTGTCAGGATCTCGCCAATCCTGGATCGCGGCCGCCAGGCTGTGTGCCTCGTCTTCACGCAGCCCAGCGACCGTCATGAGCAAGGCTTGGAGCACCGTACCCGGCGCAGTATTGAGATTGATCCGGCTCTCTTCATCGATCAGCCCGCAGCCGGATTCGGTGGCCCCGCGACGCAGCAGACTAAACGATCCGCCCTCCAGGCGATAGGGGCACCCGGCAGGGTGCTGCGCCCACGGATCATTGGCATGATCCACGACATCCGTCGGGTCTTGCGCGATCAAATCCGCCGCATATTCACGAGCCGCCCGCGCCAGATACGCGGCCTGCAATTGGCCGAGCAATCGATCGCCCAGGTGCAGACCCTCCAACGCCTGGCCGCTGACACTCACGACAAACAAGGCGAGCATCACCACGACCCAGACCACATAGAGTAGCACACTTCCGCGTTGCCATCTGGAAGCGAACCCGCCTGATTCACCCCGTACCACGGAATCCCGCCACGGCTGTACCGCCGTGGTACGGGGTTCACGTCGCGGGTTGGCCAGAGGGTTGTGCTGGTGTCTCATGGGGTTGGACCTGGTCGAGCGCCAATGGGATCGTCCACACATCCCGCTGACCATCTTGGCGGGTCAGTTCAACCCGGACCGCGATGGGTGGTTGCGGTTGCTCCCATCCCTGGGACCATTCGACCGCCCCTGACCCAGCGGCTGGGCCGAAATAACTGAAGCGGAGGCGTTCCACACGCTCAAGAACCGGTTCGCAGGCATCCTTGAGCCAGCGCCGACGGCTGAATCGGTACGGCACGAACGACCGACACAACGTGTGATGGTACGAATCAAAGAAGTACCCCAGTTGACCCAACTCTGGCAGCGCAAGTGGCTCATCAATCGGCGGGTGGGCGGATGAGCGCCTGGAGCGCACCGGATGATCCTGTGCCACCTTGGCGAAACTGCACGCATCGTAGGCGCCGGAAAACGGCACCGGGTGGAACCGCCGAACGTTTTGCAGATCGCGCCGCAGTTGATACCAAGCCACCAGCATGTCTCGTTGAGTCGTCCCGACCGCGTCAGCGCGTTCCCACACCCGAATGCCTCCGGCCAGCACCGCGATGGTCGCTGCGCCGATCAACGCCATGAGGGCGGTGGTCACCAGAAGCTCAGCCAGCGTAAATCCCCCTCGGGGGACATTGGGCGATGAGCACCGGGCGTTGCCCCATCTCATGTGTGCTGCTCGGGTGTGGAATCGACCCGCCGCAACAACGTCATTGGTGCGGTCTCTTGATCACGACCCTGCGTCGACAACACGTTCAGGATCACACATTCCAACCGGGCATGATCCGGCAACACCGTATGGCCCAACTGCCACGTGAACCTGGTCTGGCCTGACTGGAATACCCCATCGGTCGCAGGGGTCGCTCCTTGCTTCCAGGTCAGTTCCAACTCCGCGAGCTTCTGTGCCACAAACGCGTACGCACTCAGCCGTGTCTGCGCTCGTCTGGTCGCGTGAGCGCCGCGGGCGAGCGCCTGAAGGATCACCACAGTAGAGAGCGCCAGGATGGCCACGCTGATGAGCACCTCCACCAGCGTGAATCCATCTGGGGCACCCCTGCCCCGCGGATCATTCCCAGTTGCCAATATCATCTCCGCCTTCTTTCCCATCAGGCCCGAGCGAATACAGGTCATAGTCCCGCGGCGGATGATTGCCCGGGTAGCGATACTGGTACGGTCGTCGCCAAGGATCCAGCGGCTCTTGCTCGACGTACGGCCCTTTCCAATTTTCCGAGACCGGTGGGGTGGTCGGTTTGCTGATCAGCGCGGTCAGCCCTTGCTCTGTTGACGGGTAACGACCATTGTCGATTTCATACAGCCGGAGCGCGAGCGACAGATTCCCCTTGATATCCGCGCTGGCCGCTTTCTTCATCGCCTCCTCGGATTTGCCCACCAGCCGAGGCACCACCATACCGGCCAGCGCCCCGATAATCACAATGACGAGCATCAGCTCAATGAGTGTAAATCCCCGTTGTGCATTCCGTACATCTTGGGATGGGGGGTGGGGGATGGGGGGTGCAAACGTTAGAGCCCTGCTAGGTTGTCTCATGTGATCCTCCAGTCTGGTCCTTCGGATCCTTAGCCTCACACCATACACCTCACACCGATAATCATTTCACAACTTGACTGAGCTCATCTCGAAAATGGGCAACAACACGGCCATGACAATAAACCCGACGATCAAGCCGATCACGACAATCAGTGTGGGCTCCAGCAGCGTCATGAGCGTTTGCACCAACCGCTCGCTGTCCCGCTCATAATAGGTGGCGACTTCAGTCATCGCTTCGCCGACCTTGCCGCTTTCTTCCCCGACCGCCACCGTATTGACGAGAAACGGCGTCCCAATGGCTAACGGTTTCAGGCAGGTGGAAAGCGCCTCGCCTTGCCGGAGCCCTTCCGGCACCCGGCTCAATTGCGCTCGGATCACCCGGTGGTTGACCACACTGATCGCGATTTCGACCGCTTGCAGGATCGGAATCCCGTGCAGAATCTGCAGGCCGAAGGACCGGGCGAATCTCGCCACCTCGGCCTGCTCGATCAATCCACCAACAACAGGCAGCCGTAACACACACCGATCCCAGACCAGTCGCCCGCGCTCCCCGAACCCTGCCCAGACGAACCCGATCGCGCACCCCATGATGGCCAGCCCGAGCCAACACCACCCAGACCGCAAGCCACTGGAGATCGCCAAGAGCGCCCGTGTCGGCCATGGCAACCGGTCCCCAAGCCCGATCAACAGACGCGACAATCGTGGAATGACAAACGTCATGAGAAAGAGAATCGTGCCGCACCCCACCAGACCGACAAAGACCGGATACGTCAGCGCCATGCGGATTCGCGCTCGCAACTGCTCTTCTTCATCCATCTGCTGCGCCAGCCGCTCAAGGATCACATCAAGCGCCCCGGTGCTTTCTCCGCACCGGATCAGGTTGACATACAGCAGCGGGAAAATCTGCGGAAACTTCGCCAACCCTGCCGAGAGCGTTTGTCCTTGGCGCACGTCTTCGGCAAGTTGATGCAGCACCATGCGCAGCGACGGGTGCTTCGCTTGTTGCTCGAGGATATTCAAGGCCCGTAAGAGCGGAACATAGGAGCGGACCAAGCTCGCGAACTGGCGGGTCAACACCACCAGCCGACTGGTTGGCACCCGCCGGATCCGGACCGGCCGGACCACGGCCGGCGCCCGCACGGCTCGTTCCAGGGTCTGCTCGCTGATTCGGAGCGGGACATAGCCCTGTTCGGCTAGGTAAATGAGCACCCCGCCACGATTGTCCGCCTCGAGGACGCCCTCGACAACATCCTCTGGGCCGCGCTTGGCCGTATAGTGAAAGGTGGGCATGTGTACCTAGAAGACCGTTTCGTGGACAGGTGTACAAGTGAACCGGTGGACGGGTCTGGCATTTTTATCGATCTGTCCACCCATCCACCCATCCACCGATACACGAATAGTGGGGTCGTGTCTGCTCATTCCTCGTCGTCGCAGGTCTTGGTCACGCGCGCAATCTCATCTTCCTGGGTCACGCGCAGCACTTCCTCTGATGTCGTCAGACCGTGCTTCACCTTTTCCCACCCATCCTGCTGCATCGTTCGCATGCCCAACTCAATCGCTTTTTTCCAGATGGCGTCGGCCGAGGCCTTGGCCATAACCAGTTCCTTGATCGGCTCGCTCATCGGCAACAGTTCGTAGATCGCGGAGCGCCCGAAGAACCCGGTCCGCTGGCAGGCGTCGCAGCCCTGAGGACGAACGACCGCGGCTCGTTTCCCGGCGGGCGACGCGACAGCCACTTTGCAGCGCTCACACAAGAGCCGCACCAACCGCTGGGCGATAAAGCATTCGACCGACGAGACGATCAAATACGGATCCACCCCCATATCCAGCAACCGAGTCACGCCGCTCGCCGCGTCGTTGGTGTGCAGGGTGGAAAAGACCAGGTGCCCGGTCAGCGCGATCCGAATCGCCAGTTCGGCGGTCTCATAGTCCCGCACTTCGCCCACCATCATCACATCTGGGTCATGGCGCAGCATACTGCGCAACCCTTGCGCGAACGTCAGGCCAATCTGCGGGTTGACCTGCACCTGCGTAATCCCTTCCATTTCGTATTCGACTGGGTCTTCCATCGTGATGATCTTGCGCTCATCGGTATTGATCGTCTTCGTCAGGGCGTACAGCGTCGTCGTCTTCCCGCTGCCGGTGGGCCCGGTCACAAAGAGCAGGCCATGCGGCGCGCTAATGAGCCGAGTCAACCGGTCCAAATCCTCCTGGCGAAACCCGAGGTCTTTGAGCTCGAGCAGCATGCGGTTGGGCAGGATGCGAATCACGATACTTTCACCCGCCGGGGTGGGCAGCACCGACAACCGCAGGTCCAACTTCTCCTCGCCGACTTTGACCGCCGCCCGGCCATCTTGCGGCAGCCGGCGCTCCATGATGTTGAGATTGGACAGCACCTTGACCCGTGAGAGGATCGCTGGAAACAATTGGCGAATCGTCGGTGGCACGTCCACCGTCCGCAACACTCCGTCGATCCGGTACCGCAGTCGCACCCGACCGCGGTACGGCTCCAAGTGGATATCCGTCGCCCGGCGGTGGTGCGCTTCCACGATCAGTTGGTTGACCAACTTGACGACCGACGCATCGCTGGCCAACTGCTCGATGTCCTCAAGCGCCGCCTCGCCCGCCGCCTCGAGCCGCAACCCGCGATCCTGATCCTTTACCAGTTCACTGATGGTCTCGGCGCCAACGCCATAGAATTTCTTGATGGCGGCTTGAATATCGTCCTCCGCTGCGAGGACCGTATCAACGACGTACCGCTCCTGGAGGGCGGCGCGCAGTTCGTCCGCTAGCCGCAGATCTTGTGGATCAGCAATAGCAACGGTTAAGGTGGAGTTGCGAACGCGCACCGGCATCGCCTTGTAGTGCATGGCCAGTTTGAGCGGCATGGCACTGACCGCGGCGCGCTCAACCACCGAGTCGTCGCTCAGACGCACGAACGGGATGCGATAGTACTGCGCCAGCACTGGAAACAGTTGCTGGGGGGTGAGCCAGTGCTGCTCGAGGATGACGGTGGACAGCGGCCGCCCCTGCGCCTGCTGGAGCTGCAACGCCTCAGCAACTTGCGAATCGGTGAGCAGCCCCTGCTCGACCAACCGTTGACCGAACTTATTCACCTTACCCGTTGTTGTCATCGTTCTTGAGGCGGAGTTCGATCGACCGCAGCAAATGTTGCCGGTACGCTTGCACGACCTGTTGCAATTCATGCTCCAAGACGAGGATCGGGATCACTTTGCGGAATCCGGCGGCCTGTTCCATTCCGCTGAGCGACCACGCATCAAGCGGGTTGGTGATCGCCACGGTCACCGATTCTGAATCCGAACGGATCGGGAAACATTTCCCTTCGGACAAGACAGACCCAGGAAATTGGGCGGCGACCCGCCAATCCATTTGCTCAACCTTCAACCGTTCCGAGGGCAACCCGAACTGTTCGGAGAGCGTCCGCAACAACACTTCTGGCCGAATCGCACCGCGCTGGACCAGGATGGCCCCCAAAAATCCGCGCGAGGTCCGCTGTTGGACCAAAGCCTCGTCGAGTTGCCCGCGCGTAATGAGCCCGCGCTCGACCAGCATGTCGCCAATCCGCTGCCGGCTCCGCTTTTCCATCACCCCACCTTGTCTACCATGGGAGTTGACCAATCATATAGAACTTCTCTTCCGGCACATTGTCCACCCGCCCGGCCAGGATTCGCTCACAACCTTCAACGGCTTGGGCGACCGGGACATATTCCCCCGGCTTGCCGGTATAGCCCTCGGCAACGAAGAAGGGTTGCGTGAGGAAATTTTGCAGCTTGCGCGCTCGCGCATACAGTGTGCGATCCACCTGCGACAACTCGTCTAACCCGATGACCGCCACAATCCGCCGGAGCTCCTCGTATTTCTGCAACACCCGCATCACCTCTTGCGCGATCTTGAAGTGTTGTTCCCCGATAATATCCGGATCCAGGTTTGTCGACGAGGAGAGCAGCGGATCCACCGCCGGGTACAATCCGAGCTGGATCCGCTCACGCGACAGCACCATGATGCTTTCCAAAAAGCTGTAGAGCGCTACCACCGCTGGATCGGTCAGATCATCCGCCGGGACGTAGATGGCTTCCAGAGAGGTGATCGAGCCGCCCTGCTGGGAGGAGCGGATCCGTTCGTGAAATTCACTCGCCTCGGCCGCCAGCGTGGGTTGGTATCCGGTTTCTGAGGGGACTCGGCCTAACAACGTGGAGATCTCCGCCCCTGCCTGGAGGAACCGAAACACGTTATCGATAAACAACAGCACGTCCTTGTTCTCTCGTTGAATGGATTCCGCCAGGGTGATTCCGGTCATCGCCACGCCAAACCGCGCCCCGGGCGGCTCATTCATCTGCCCATAGACAAGCTGAACCTTGTCCAGCACTTCGTGCTGTGCCAGCTCGTGATACAGCTCATTCCCCTCACGGATTCGCTCACCCGCGCCGGTAAACACGCACGCCCCATGGTGCTCTTTCACCATATTGTGGATAAGCTCAAGGGTTAACACACTCTTGCCCAACGCCGCGCCTCCGAGGATCCCGTTCTTGCTGCCCTTGACCAGCGGGAACATGATGTCGATGATTTTAATCCCGGTCTCCAACAGCTCTGGCGGCTCTGGTTGTAGCCGTTGCTGAATCTTGGCCCCGGGGGACGGCCGCCGGATCGAATAGAACTCCTTGCTGGTAATCGGCCCTTTGCGGTCCACCGGCTGTCCCAACACGTTGATGATCCGTCCGTACATCTCCTGCCCGATCGCCACCGTCACCGGGGCCCCAGTCGGACGCGCCACCGCCTCCCGTTGGATGTTCAAGGTCGACATCAGGGCGATGCACCGGGCAATGTTGCCAGGCAAATGCTCGGCGACCTCGAGCGTGATGGGCCGGTGGGCCAGCGTCTCGGTTTCAATCACATCGAACACGTTGGGCACATCATGGGCCGAGGCAAATTTCACATCCACCACCGGTCCTTGCACAGCGACCACCCGACCTGGAGTCAGCGTTCGTCCGTTCGACATCACAGCACGCTCATCTCCCATACAACGACTTCGCGGCGAACAACTCTCGGATGTTCCGGTCGATCAATTCGCGCCGTTCTCGAAAATACCGGAGCATCAGCTTCTTGCCGCGCCGCTGAAGTTCCTGCGAGCTGCCTTCCAGATGGATCGACCGCGCGCCCAGCTCAGCGAGTCGGCTTGAGCCCAACACGTCGACCAACTTTTCTCCTAACCACAACCACACCAGATACTCAATGAGTCCGGCGAGCGGCGACTCCAACACCAACAATGCGGCCGGCCCGATCGATGGCGCGCGCCCAGCGGTCCGCAGCCAGCTCGTGCACGGCAACACACGGATGACTTCGATCCGCTGTAACGTAAATGAGAGTGACCGCGGATGGACGATCGTCAGGCTCCGAATGCGACCGGCCAGGGCCAGGCTTAAGGCATAGTCGCACACCCGGCTGGCCAATGCTCGACGGCCATGATCCGAGGCGCCGGGAAACGCCGTGCAGGACAACTTCGCGTCTTTCACCGCGGCGACGCCACGCTCGCCAACCACCATCAGCTCGCCCGGGGCCTGCCGAAACTCTTGGAGCGCGACACTGATGACTTGCTGGTTCAGCCCGCCCAACAGGCCTGTATCTGACGTGACGGCGATCACCCCAATGGGCTCTCCGCCATCGGTGAAGGGATGGGCGACCCGTCGCAACTCGAGTCCAGCCGCAATCGTGTGGATCGCATCAAAAAACACCGGGTTGCTGCGCAAGACACGCTCAAGCGCCTGATACTGTTGAGCGGCGATCGACTTGAGCGCATTGAGCAGTCCGCCCAGCCGGTTGTTAAACTGGATATCCAACTTCAGCGTGGTGATGTTCGCCATGGGTCACCGTGGGGTCTCAGGGCTGGCCGATCCGGAGACACCCGGGGCGATCAACTGCTGTAGGTATCGCTTCAAGCACTCATCCAGCTGAGGCTTGAGCTCAGGCGTGAGTTTCTTGTGCTGGCGCAACAGCGGGTACACTTCAGGATTCCATTGCCGGACGGCTGGGCCGAATTCGCGTTTGAGCTGCTGGATCTGCCCAGCCGATAATTCATCCAGGGCCCCGCGGCGCAACGCGTACAAGTGGAGAATCTGATCCTCCATCGCGACCGGTTGGTTTTTGTCTTGGATGAGCAGCGTCGTAATCGCTTCGCCGCGCTTGAGTTTGGCCTCAGCCTCGCCAGAGAGATTGGTCCGCAACTGCGTCATCTGCAGCAGCTCCTGATATTGCACATACTCGAGCCGTAACCGGCCGCTCAACTCTTTCATGCCAGGCCATTGCGCTTTGCTGCCGATCCGCGACACGGAGAGCCCGAAATCGACCGCCGGTTTCTGCCCCTTATTGAACAAGGTCGTGCTGAGGTAGATCTGCCCATCGGTAATGGACACCAGGTTGCTGGGGATATACCCGGTCACATCGCCCTGGAGGATGTCGCAAATCGGCAGAAACGTCATCGATCCGCCGCTAAACTCTTTCGCCAAAAATCCGCCGCGCTCCAGGAGCTGCGAATGGATATAGAAAATATCTCCCGGATACGCTTCGCGTCCTGGGGCTCGCTCCAACAGCAACGACAGTTGCCGATAGACCCAGGCGTGTTTGGTCAGAT
>JAHFGT010000003.1:63034-86808 GCA_023247275.1 Candidatus Omnitrophota bacterium | reverse complement strand
TACCGGCGATGCCGAGAACCATTCCAAGGAGTACCCGCGCTGCGCGTCTCATGTACCTGCCTCCTGTTGACCGCTGCTCACCGTACTGGCTGCTGTGGTGCAAGGATCGCGATCCCAAGCTCCTTCAGTTGCGCCTCGGTGACCGAGGCCGGCGCATCCGTGACCGGATCGATCGCCTTCTGCGTTTTCGGAAAGGCGATGACGTCCCGAATTGATTGGGCATGCGTCACCAAGGACACGAGTCGATCCAGGCCTAAGGCAAACCCGCCATGCGGCGGCGCGCCATAGGTGAAGGCCTTGAGCAAAAACCCGAACCGTTCCTGAACGATCTGATCGCTAAGGCCGAGGATGTTAAAGATGGTACATTGCATCGTAGCGTCATGGATCCGAATGCTGCCAGAGCCGAGTTCCATGCCGTTGAGCACCAGGTCATACGCGCGCGCCCTCACATGGCCTGGGTCGGTGGTCAATGGCACGAGATCAGCCGCATGCGGCGCGGTAAACGGATGATGCTCAGCCTCCCACCGTTTGGCTTGTGGATCCCAGCGAAACAGCGGAAACTCCGTGATCCAGCAAAAGGCCCATGGGATCGCCGGCGTGCGCAGATCAGGTTTGTCGCTCTGGTACTGCGCGGCGGCTTGCTGGTGGGTCAGCCGTGGAAACGGGACCGCGAGCGGAATCTGCAAGACCTGCTGGAACACGCGGGCGATCGCCTGCTCCATGATACTGAAGATCTCCTCTTCATCGACGAACGACAGCTCAAGGTCCAGCTGCGTAAACTCTGGCTGGCGGTCAGCGCGCAGATCCTCATCACGGAAACAGCGCGCGATCTGGAAGTACCGTTCCATGCCGGCCACCATCAGGAGTTGCTTGAACAGCTGCGGCGACTGGGGCAAGGCGAAAAATCGGCCCGGGTTCACGCGGGATGGCACCAAATAATCCCGGGCGCCCTCTGGCGTGGATTTGGTGAGCATGGGGGTTTCGATTTCGACGAATCCCAGCTCATGGAACGTCTGTCGCAGCTCATGGATGATCCGGTGGCGTACGATGAGTTTGGATTGGCTGATCGGTCGGCGCAGATCCAGATAGCGCCATTGCATGCGCACGTCCTCAGAGATGTCTGCCTGATCGTCGATCTCAAAAGGTGGCGGGATCGCCGGGTTCAAAATCTGCAGCGCGGCCGCGCCGATTTCCACCAGCCCAGATGGGATCTTCGGGTTTTCGGTACCCGTCGGTCGCGCGCGGACGGTGCCGGTGACCTGAATGACAAATTCCGGCCCGAGCGTTTTCGCCTGTTGGTGCAGCTGGGTATTCGTCTTGACGTGAAAGACCACCTGAGCAATTCCTGATCGGTCACGCAGGTCAATGAAACTCAATCCGCCATGGTCACGCCGCCGATGCACCCAGCCGCACAACGTTACCGTCTGGTCGACGTGCGTGAGCTGTAGTTCGCCGCAGCGGTGTGTTCGCATCATCTGGAACCAAGGACCATTCGTGAACCGGTGAACAGGTGTACCGGTGGACAGGTCGCCATCTTCGGCTCTGACCCGTACACCCGTACACCCGTACACCCGTACACGAATCGGGAGACTACACGTGACATGTCGGTTTCAACTCCTTGGCCAGCGCTGCTGCGAATGACTCTAAAGGAATCGTGTGTTGAGTTCCCCGCTCCAGATCTTTCACGTTGATCGTGCCCTGTTGCAGCTCCTGCTCGCCGAAGACGGCCACGGCGCGACACCCCATCTTATCGGCCTCGCGCAATTGCGCTTTCAAACTCTTGCCGTCAGAGTCCATCCGGGCCAGTACCCCGTTGTGGCGGAGTTGCTGGACCAGGGCAAAGGCTTGATCGACCAGTCCGGGTTGTGCGATGGCCAGATACACGCCTTGTCGGGATGGCGGGGTATCCGCAACTGTAGGATGAGCCGCGAGCAGAATCCGCTCGATTCCCGCTGCGAATCCGACCGCACCAACCGACGGCCCACCCAGTTCTTCGACGAGGTGATCATATCGACCACCGGCTGCCACCGCATCCTGCGCGCCAAGGCCTTCAGCGCGAACTTCAAACACCGTGCGGGTGTAATAATCCAAGCCGCGCGCGAAGACCTGTGTGTCGTCAAACCCGACCTGCGCGGCGGTCAGCCCGCGGCGAACAGTGTCAAAGTGCTCACGGCATGCCTGGCACAGCACAAACGGCGTGTGGAGGTCCTTCCAGGCGATGGCTCGGCAGGTCGGATGTTTACAATCAAGAACCCGGAAGACGTTCTTGTCCATCCGGGCCTGGCATTCCTTGCAGAGTTGATCGCGATGTGGGGCGAGCCGCTGGCGCAATTGAGCTGCAGACCGCGCTTGGTCATCCCGGCAGCCCATGCTGGTCAGCCACACGCGAATCGGCTCGACGCCGCAGTGGCGCAGCATCTGTTGACACAGGACGATGACTTCCACGTCCACCCATGGACTGCTTGAGCCGATCGCCTCAACCCCATATTGATGAAACTGGCGATACCGGCCAGCCTGGGGCCGCTCGGCCCGGAACATCGGACCCGTGTAAAACAGTTTCGCCAATCCGATCGTTTTGTCCAGGTGGTGCTCAAGATAGGCTCGCACGATCGGGGCGGTCCCTTCAGGCCGCAGGACGATCTGATGTCCACCGCGATCTTCGAATTGGAACATTTCTTTCTGGACGATGTCGGTCGTCTCCCCTACCGAACGCAAGAACAGCGCAGCCTCCTCGAGAATCGGTGTGCGAACCTCTTCGTACCCAGAGAGGCGCGCCAGCCGTCGAATGGTGCGCTCCAGGGCCCACCACCGTCGCGCTGCTTCGCCGAATAAATCTGTCGTACCCCGCAAGGCTTGGAGTGTCATAGAGGTCAGGATCGAAGAATTGAGGTATTTTAGCACAACACCGGCAGACGGTGAGACCCGTTCGAATCAATCAGGAGGACAGGCGCGGGGCAAACGGCGGCGCAGCGAGATTACTTGATATCCTGGCGCATGAGCAGGCCAGGCTTGAAGACGACGACCCGCTTCGGAGGAACCGGCACTTCTTGCCCGGTCTTGGGGTTGCGGCCGCGTCGAGGAGCGCGTTGGCGGACCTTAAACACGCCGAAGTTTCGCAACTCAACCGTCTTCCCTTCCTTTAAACTGGCGATCAGATGGTCCAACGTCCGCTGGACCACCCGCTTCACATCGACCTGGGTGATCCCGGTTTCCTTGGAAACCACCAGCACTAAGTCCTTCTTAGTCAGCGCCATAAGAAACCTTACGCTAGCATATGGTTCTTGATCTTGTCAAGTCCCTAGATATCAATTGCAGGGTGAAGTGGGTCCCTGAGTAATCGGATTATCTGGTGGAGGACCGACCCCCATACCGTTCATCGTGGCGCTTCTGGGGTTTGTCGTGCAGTGACGGGTGATTCCGGTATTGTTGACGTAGAACGATCGGGTGCCACTCACATTGGCGGTGAGCGGCCTGGCAAGAATCTGGTAGGTCACCCCACCAACCGGAGCTTGATACGTATAGTCGTAGGACTGCACAACGCTGGCAGGGTTTGTGCCGTCTAAGACACGGCAAAAACTTAGAGGCCCAAAGTCAGGAACTGGTGCGGTGGCTGCCAGACAATTCGCCCCATACATCGAGTTGCGAAAGTTCAATCCGACCGTGGCCGGATAGGCGCTGTTGACGGTACGATAGGCTTCAAGAGACGCCACTAATGTTCGCAGGTTGTTGATCACCGCAACTTCATTTGTCGCAGCGCGCAATCGACCCGCGCTGGTGATGGCGATTGCGAGCAACACGGAGATGACGGCGATCACGACCATGATTTCAATAAACGTGAATCCGGCTCGATGGGTGGGTCGCATCAGGATCCGATGGTGGTGCGCGCACCAGCGCGGGGTCCGAATCGCGGGCGCATCGCGGCAGCGGCAGAGAGCGGTGTTTGCTTGATGGCCACAGCATCCTCACCCAGCAGGCGGTGCAATTCGTCCAACAGCTCCTGGCGAATGTCGACCTTGAATTCGTCAGACAACTGCAGTCGCATCGGCGAGGGTTGGCCCATCTCCAGTCGCAGATAGACCGGGATGGTGCCGGGAAATCGGGGCAACATCTGTTTGAGTTGCTCCAGTCGCTCTTTCTGGGAACCGGATCGGATCGTCAGTTCCATGCTGTGCACGAGCTGACTCCCCGCTTGGTCGATCGGGATGATCTGTTGCGCGACGAGCCGGGGCCGATCTTCACGCATGGTCACGCGAGCCTCCACAATCACGACGGCACTCGGTTTCAGTTGCGGTGCTAGTTGTGCATAGACGTTCGGGAATACCAACAGTTCAACGTCGCCATCTAGGTCTTCCAGTAGGCACACCGCCATCTGCTCGTTGGTCTTCTTGGTCGTGGTCCGCTTGATCGTCGCCAACATTCCGCCCATTCGGACGACGGCGTTTTCCTGGGTCTGACTCAACCGCTGAGACGTCGTCGTGGTGAGAACCTTGAGGGCGGTTTCGTAGCGTGCGAGGGGATTGCCAGAGACATAAAATCCGAGCAGGGCCTTCTCAAACGCCAGTTTTTGGCTTTCTGGCCAATCACGCAGTCGGGTGGCTGGTCCGCCCGGCGTTTGGGTCGATGAATCGTTCTTGCCATCCAGGTCTTCAAAAAACGTCAGTTGTCCTCGGCTACGATCTTTCTGAAGCGTGGTGGCTTCTTCCATCGCCTGGTCCAGATGGGCCAGCAAGCCAGCCCGTGAATTTCCTATGCTATCGCAGGCGCCGGCTTTGATCAAACTTTCGCAGACCTTCCGGTTTACCAGGCGTAGGTCTGCATCGGCGCACAGCTCATGCATGGTGCTCAGTCGACCGCGAGCCTCGCGAGCCTGGATGATCGATCCAATCGCCGCCATCCCGACGTTCTTGATCACGCCCAGCCCGCAGCGGATGGTGGTGTTGTCGATGACCGTGAACGCTGCCTGACTTTCATTGACGTCTGGAGGCCACATCGTGAGCCCCATTCGTTTGGCCTCATCCAGATAGACGACCAGCTTGTCGGTGTTGCCCATTTCACTGGTGAGCAAGGCGGTCATAAACTCTGCCGGATGATGGGCCTTCAGATACGCCGTGCGGAACGAAATCTGGGCGTAGGCGGCGCTGTGGCTCTTGTTGAATCCGTACCCGGCGAAGTGTTCCATCAGATCGAAAATTCGTGTCGCGGTCTTCTCACTGACGCCGGTGCGCCGGCACCCATCGACAAAAGCCTTGCGTTGCGCGGTCATGACCTCAGGGTTTTTCTTCCCCATCGCGCGGCGCAACAGATCGGCCTGGGCCATGGAAAACCCGGCCAGATCGCTGGCGATGCGCATGACCTGTTCCTGGTACACGATGACCCCATAGGTGGTTTTGAGGATGGGCTCCAACCGCGCATGCTCGTACTTGATGGAGATCTGCCCATGCTTGCGCTTCATGAACTCGTCCAACATGCCTGAGCCGATCGGGCCAGGCCGGAACAGCGCAATCACCGAGATGATATCTTCAAACTGGGTGGGGCGGATTTTCTTTAGTAAATCCCGCATCCCAGAGCTTTCCAGTTGGAACACCCCCATCGTCTCAGCGCGCGCCAGCAGGCGATAGGTCTGCGCGTCGTCGAGCGCCAGCGCCTCAATATTGATCACGGTACCATGACGACGTTCAACGAGCTTGATCGCCTCGTCGATGACCGTGAGGGTGCGCAACCCGAGCATATCCATCTTCAACAACCCGATATGCTCCAGCGAGGTCATGTCAAAGCCAGTCGTGATCTGATCGTCATGGCTCTTGAAGAGCGGCGCATACTCGATGAGCGGCCGATCCGCGATCGTAATGCCAGCGGCATGGGTTGAGGCGTGCCGGGTCAGCCCTTCCAGGACGAGGGCGGTGTCCACGAGCTGTTTGACCTGTTCGCTGGTGCGATACAACTGGTTGAGTTCAGGCGATTCGGTTAACGCGCGGGAGAGCGTCATATCGAGCTCATTCGGGATTAACTTGGCCAAGCGGTCCGCCTCGGCATACGACAACTTCATCACCCGCGCGACGTCCCGCACGACCGCCTTCGCCTGCATCGTGCCGAACGTGATGATTTGAGCGACGTTGGTTTTGCCGTACTTCTGAATCACGTACTCGATCACCTCGCCCCGCCGCTCATAGCAGAAATCGATGTCGATATCCGGCTGGCTCACCCGCTGCGGATTGAGGAACCGCTCGAACAGCAGATCGTACTTCAGCGGATCGATGTTGGTGATCCCCAAGCAATAACTCACCAGGCTGCCAGCGGCCGAGCCTCGGCCTGGGCCGACCGGAATGCCCCGCTCCTTGGCAAACCGGACAAAATCCCACACGATCAAGAAATAGCTCGTATATCCAGCCTGCTGAATGACGGACAGTTCATGGTCCAACCGTTGGGTGAGTTCAGTGTTCGGTTGGCCGTACCGTCCGGTCAATCCAACCGCGGACAGCTCTTGCAAGTACTCGAACTGTGTTTTCCCGGTCGGCGGCTCATAGTGCGGCAAGTGCAACTTGCCGAACTCGAGTTCCAAGTTGCACCGCTCGGCGATGTCGAGGGTGGCACGCAGCGCGTCCGGATCATCCGGGAACAGCGCCCGCATCTGGTCCACCGATTTCAGATAGAACTCTGGCTGTTCATACCGGAGCCGGTGCTGATCATCGATCGTCGTTTGGGTCTGGATGGCCATGAGCGCGTCGTGTGCCTGGGCATGCGCCTGCTCGATGTAGTGCACGTCGTTGGTCGCGACACACCGCACGCCAGCGTCTTGCGCGAGCCGACGCAGCAGTGGGCGGACTTTGTCCTCGCCTGGGAGCCCGTGATTTTGCAACTCGATGTACACGTTGTCCTGGCCGAGGATCTGGATGTAGTCGTCCAGTTCTTTGCGGGCCAGGTCATACTGATCCTGGAGCAGATAAACGTTCAACAAACCCTTGAGGCAGCTGGTCAGCACGATCAACCCGTGATGGTATTGAGCCAAGACCTCTTTATCGATTCGGGGCTTATAGTAGAAGCCTTCGAGGTATCCAATCGTGACCAATCGCATCAGGTTGGCATACCCCGGCTCGTCCTTGGCCAAGATCACCATGTGCGAATTGGAATCCCGAATCCCGGTGCCGGTCTTCTCCGAGCGGTTTTTCGGCGCCATGTACGCTTCGACGCCGATGATCGGCTTGATTCCACCTTTGGTGCAGGTCTTGTAGAATTCAATGGCACCAAACATATTGCCATGGTCGGTCATGGCCAGCGCAGGAAACTTCAGCTCGGCGGCCCGTTTGACTAGCGGGGTGATCCGGCAGGCGCCGTCCAGGAGCGAGTAATTGGTGTGCAGGTGGAGGTGAACGAACTCAGCATGCAACATGGCGAGCTCCAGCGGTCATGTCCCAGGCATCCGTGCGACGGGTGGGAATCAATATCTCAACTATACCACGAGCTGACAACTGGTGGCTATGGCACAGATGGGCCGGGAGTTGGTGTTCCGGCGGATTTGAGCACCGAACTGTCGGTGGGCGGTGTGGGACGGGCTGGGGCTGACCCCAGCTCGTTGATTCGGTGAATCAGCTCGCTGAGCCGGCCGTAGTTTTTCCGATTAAATGGGAGCACCAGCCGCGGCAAACGAGCCAACAAGGGCTCATCAGATTCTTCAGGCAGCGCCTTGCCCTGCTGGATCAGGCCTCCGTCCAGGATGTCGGCGAATTGGCGAGACAATTCAGCGAGCGCCCGCTCTGGCAATGCTTGCTGCAACCGCATGACCATTCGGTGATCGACATACCGCAGCGAGTGGTACACGGTGTAGAACTTCAAAATCTTTTGCATGGCCTGCTCGGCCGAGTAGGCGACCTCATAGATCGCCCGCTCTGATGGAGAGATCATGCCGCCCTTGACCAGTTGATTATCGAAAAACTTCAACAGCGGTTTCCAGAAAGTGCGCTTTGGGTGCTCGATGAAAATAATCGGCCGCGGGTCAGATTTTCCGGTCTGTACCAGTGTCAGCGATTCGAACCCTTCGTCTAGGGTGCCAAATCCGCCAGGAAACAACGCGGTCGCATGCGATTCTTTAATGAACAGCAGTTTCCGGGTGAAAAAATACTTGCAGTTGATCAATTTCGCGTCTTGGGCGATCACCTGATTGGCTTCCTGCTCGAAGGGGAGCCGAATGTTGAGCCCAAAGCTCGCCGTTGGTCCGGCCCCTTCATGGCCAGCCCGCATGATGCCACTGGCTGCGCCGGTAATGACCATCCAGCCAGCCTCCGCCATCAGCCGGCCAAACGCTCTGGCCATCGCATAGGCCGGATGCGTATTCGGCAGTCGGGCTGAGCCGAACATCGCCACCTTGTGAAGGTGGCGGTACGGTCGGAACACTTTGAACGCGTATCGAAGTTCCTTCAGCGCGGCGTTGAGAATCTTCAGGTCGCCAGTCGTCGAGCCATCTTGGCCTAATCGATATGCGGAGACGACCAGCTCGGTGAGGAGCCGGCGGTCCTGTTCGTCCTTGAACGGCTTGAGCAGTTGCGCAATCTGGCTGTCAGCGAGCTGATTGTGCGTCGTGTAGGGATGGAACATCCGACGGGACGGTTGCGGGCTCATGGGTGGACCGGGGCTCCGAACGACCCGCCGACACCAAATTCAAAGACGAGCCGACCACCCAAGTGCGCCTGGATGCCGACCAAGACGGCAAGGACGATCATCAGGCCGATCGCGGCCACACGAACCACCCCAGTGAACCGGTGTCGAACCGCCCAGCGTCCGGCGGTCATGCCAAGTCCCGCGATGAGAAGGATAACTCCCAAGTGCTCATGCCGTTCCATAACTTCCCAAATCTCGAAGGAGTGCTTGGCGACCCGTTCGGCCTGTAACCCGGTGATGACGGCGATCCCGGCACTGAGCGTGCCCAGCGTCAGATTCCACAACGCGATTCGATGCCATACCTCTCGCCGCAACAGCACACCGAGAACGTCGAGTATCGCTGCGGTGGTCAGCAGCGCGATCGGAAAATGGACAACGAGTGGATGAAGACTTTCCATCGTCAGACGTCCAACATCAGACTTCAGACATCAGCAAGAACTAAAAAAACTGCATCATGAGATCGACTTTTTGGGCCGATGTCATTGTCTTTCCTGATATCTGAGGTCTGATGTCGGTCAGTTGGCTTTCTCCACCTTGCTGATCACAACGAGACGCTGGCCATCCTGTTCCAGGATCGTGCCATGCACCGTGACCTGTTGACCGGCGAACTTTGCGAGCAGCTTATTCGCCGGCGTGTGGTCAGCCATCGTCGCGAGGTACAACTGGTTACCGGTGCGGATCGCGACCGGCAGCCCGGATTCGATGCACTTCTTGGCACAGCTTGCATGCCCGCGTCCCAGCCCTTCTGCGCCATGGCTCAAGTAGCAGGACGTGTCGACCACTTCTCCGGTTAACAGCTGCTCCTGAGCAGCGGGTGGTGTGGCCGCGACGGCGTGATGGGCTGATTCATGAGCCAGGACCGGCCCGGCGGCTGCCCACCACATGACAGCAGCAAGGAACCGCGTTCTCTGTTTCATCCTCTCCTCCGTGGGTGGACACTCTTCAAGTGTACCTGACCGATTTCCCAGGCGGTGATGTTGCTTCAGATCCGAATTCGCTGGAGCCGTAGGGCGTTGAGGATGACCGACACCGAGCTCATGGTCATCGCAGCGCTGGCGGCCACCGGGCTTAAGAGCAGCCCGAACACCGGATAGAGCACCCCGGCCGCGATGGGCACGCCGAGCATATTGTACACGAACGCAAAGAACAGGTTTTGCCGGATGTTGCGCATGGTCGCGCGGCTGAGTCGTCGAGCGCGCACAATGCCACGGAGGTCGCTCTTGACCAAGGTGAGGTCGGCACTTTCCATCGCCACGTCGGTGCCGGTGCCCATCGCGATCCCGACGTGCGCTTGCGCCAGCGCGGGCGCGTCGTTGATTCCATCGCCGGCCATCGCAACGACATGTCCCTGGGTTTGCCATCGTTGGACGATCTGCTGTTTCTGGTCCGGCAAGACCTCGGCGGCGACATCGTCGATCCCGAGTCGTTGAGCGACCGCCTGGGCGGTCGCTGCATGGTCGCCGGTGACCATCACGACATGAATCCGTTCTCGCCGCAGCTGTTCCAGTGCGTCATAGGTCGATGGTCGGATCGGGTCCGTCACGGCTAAGACCCCGGCCAGCGTTCGGTCGACGGCGACGAACACCACCGTGGCTCCATGATGTCGCAGCGTGTCGGCCATCGACTCGAGCGCGGCTGGTGCGACTCCGTGAGCCCGTAAGAATATCGGGGTCCCCAGCAGAATTTCTTGACCGCCAACCCGACCGAGCATTCCCTGCCCGGCGAACGCGCGAAAATCGTTCGCGGCCACCAGCGGAATGTGGCGCTGTCGTGCGCCAGCACGGATCGCTGTGGCGGTCGGGTGTTCACTGCCCTGCTCCACACTCGCTGCGAGCTGCAAGAGCGTGCGTTCGTCGATCCCCTCGGTGACGATCCTGGTGAGCGTCGGACTTCCCTGGGTCAGCGTGCCGGTTTTATCGACGATCAGCGTATCGACTCGTTCCAACAACTGCAGCGCGGTGGCGTTTCGGATCAACACGCCAGCCGTGGCGCCTCGTCCGGTGCCGACCATTACCGACATCGGGGTGGCCAAGCCAAGTGCGCATGGGCAAGCGATCATCAGTACCGCGACCGCGTTGATTACCGCATGCGCCAGCCGAGGCTCAGGCCCAACCACCCTCCACACGAGAAACGTGATCAGCGCTATCAGTATGACGATGGGGACGAAGACAGCGGCTACCTGGTCGGCCAGGCCCTGAATCGGTGCTCGGCTGCGCTGCGCGTGGCTGACCAGACGGATGATCTGGGCGAGGACCGTTTCGTCGCCGACCCGCTCAGCTTCCATGATGACGCTGCCAGTGGTGTTGATGGTCCCAGTCGAGACCTGGGCGCCGGGAGATTTGTCCACCGGCATCGATTCGCCGGTCAACATCGATTCATCAACGGCTGTCGTGCCATCACGGACCACGCCATCCACTGGGATGTGTTCGCCAGGCCGAATCCGCAGCCGATCACCACGCTGTACCTGCTGCAGCAAGAGGTCTTCCTCACGGCCATCGGGTCGGATGCGATGCGCGGTCTTCGGCGCCAAGTGGAGCAGTTGGCGAATGGCGGCTCGCGTCTGGCGCCGCGCGCGCAATTCCAGCACTTGGCCGAGCAGCACGAACGTCGTGATCACGCCGGCCGCTTCAAAATAGACGCCCACCTGCCCATCGGCCGCTCTGGCCGATTCAGGAAACAGCCCTGGAGCGATCGTGGCGACAACGCTGTACCCGTAGGCTGCCCCGGTTCCGAGGGCGATAAGCGTGAACATGTTTGGACGTCGTTGGATCATCGAGCGCCATCCCCGCTGAAAAAATGGCCAACCGCCCCAGAAGACAATGGGGGTAGTGAGCACGAGTTGAATCCATCCTCTGAGATTCGAACCTAGGGGTTGGAGGGGTACCAGGTGGGCCATCTCGCCCATGGCAATGGCCACCAACGGGACGCACAGCGCCAGGCTAATGCACAGACGACGTGTCATGAGCGCCAGGTCAGGATCAGGGCGTTCTTCTGGTGTGATGAGGATCGGCTCAAGCGCCATGCCGCACCATGGACAGTTCCCTGGCTGCCGCTGCTGGACGTCAGGGTGCATTGGGCAGGTGTAGGTGGTCGCCGTCGATCTGGCCGACGCCGCGGAAGCGGGTTGCGTCCCGTCGGCAGGGGGGGTGATATGCCGGGCAGGATTGTTGCGGAACTGCTGGAGGCAGTGGAAACTGCAAAAGAAGTAGGTGTGGTGATCGTGCGTGTGCTGACCAACCGCCGTGGCTGGATCGATGTCCATGTGACACACAGGATCAAGAACGCGATTCATCAGTCTATCAGGGCTCAATCGCTCAATGGTTCAATGGCTCAATGGTTAGCGGAGCCATTGAGCAACTGAGCAATTGAGCGCCTCTCAGGTTAGCTCGACTCGCTGACCATCTTGTGCCACGTCGACTCGCCAACCCAGACGAGCTCGGATCGTCTGGGCCAGCGCCTCGGCTTGGGGCGGCTCACCATGGATGAGCCATGTCTGACGTGGGGCCTGCGAAAACCCGGAGAGCCAGCGCAGAATCTCATCACGGTCCGCATGCGCTGAGAGGCCGTCGAGCGTTTCGATGGTCGCTCGCACCGGCACGTCTTCCCCATGGATTCGCACGGTGCGCGCGCCGTCCTGGAGCAGACGGCCTCGCGTGCCGGCGGCTTGAAATCCGACGAGCAACACGGTCGTGCGCGCATCCGGCAGCCGCACCCGGAGATGCTCAACCACCCTCCCGCCGGTGGCCATGCCGCTGCCGGAGATGATGATCAGCGGTCCATCGCGCCGATTCAGCGCCATCGATTCAGCCATCGAACCGACGACCTGATATCGTCTGGTTGTGACCGGTGCTGAGCCGGTTCTGGTGTGTGCGACGCGCTGCACCGCCTGATCCTGCTCTTCAGGATGCGCGGCGTACACTTCCGAGACGCTGGTCGCCATCGGGCTATCGAGATACACCGGCAGCGCTGGAATGCGGCCCTGCGGTTCAAGCTCGCGCAGCAGCCAGGTGATGTGCTGGGTGCGTCCGACGGCGAACGCTGGAATGATCAAGGCCCCGCCTCGGGCCGCCGCTTCAGTGACGATGCGTGCTAGACCTGCGACCGGGTCTGGCGGGTGGACTCGGTCCCCGTAGGTGGACTCGAGTAACAAGACATCTGCGGCGGTGACGAATTCAGGATCTGGCACCAGCGGCTGATCCCAGCGTCCCAAATCACCAGAGAAGACCAGTCGGGTGGAGTCAGGTCCGATGAGCTCAACGATCGCTGCGCCAAGAATATGCCCAGCATGACGAAACAGGGTTGTGATTCCGTTGCCGACAGATACCGGACGATGGTAGGGGGTCGCGATGACATGTCCGAGCGCGGCCTGGACATCGCGAACGGTGTACAGCGGCAGCGCCGGATGGTGTTTCGAATAGCCGCGCGCATTGGCTATCTCGGCTTCTTCCTCCTGCAGCCGCGCAGCATCGGTCAGCAAGATGCGTAACAAGTCCGCCGTCGCTGAGGTGCAGAAGATGGATCCGCGAAACCCGTTGCGTACCAACAGGGGCACATAGCCTGAATGGTCGATATGGGCATGGCTCAGCACGACCGCATCGATCGTGGCGGGAGCAAACGGCGGCGGGTTCCAATTGCGCACCCGCAGCGGTTTGAGCCCTTGGAACAGGCCACAGTCCAGCAAGATTCGCTGGGGGCCGAAACTGACCAGGTGCTTTGAGCCGGTCACCGTCCCGGCTGCGCCGAAGAACTGAACGCTCACCGGCTCAGCCATGCGACATCGCCGGCGTCGCCGGGATCGGTTGCTGAATCCACGCCGCGCGGCCCTGCTGCATGTCCACATGCCATTTCCAGGTCGCGTAGATCACCGGATAGACCAGCAGTTCGAGAATAAACGACGTGACAAGTCCTCCCACCATCGGGGCCGCGATCCGTTTCATCATATCAGCCCCGGTGCCGGTCGCCCACATGATTGGCAACAACCCCATGAAGGCCGCCATGACGGTCATCAATTTTGGTCGGATCCGTTTGACCGCGCCGTGGACAATGGCTTCTTCAAGGTCGGCTTCGGTGCGCAGTCGGCCGCGCTGCACCGCGTCCTGGTAGGCGAGATCCAAAAACAGCAACATGAAGATCCCGGTCTCAGCGTCCAATCCCATCAGGGCGATCATCCCAACCCAGACCGCGATCGAAATATTGTAGTGCAATAACCACAACAGCAGCACCGCCCCGATGACCGAGAACGGCACAGCGAGCAGCACGATGGCGGTTTTTGTCCATGAGCGCGTATTGAGGTACAACAAGAGACAAATCAGAAACAACGTCAATGGCACGACAACTTTGAGTCGTTCTTTGACGCGCAGCATGCCCTCATACCGGCCGCTCCAGATGAGCGCGTACCCTGGTGGCAACGTTAAGCGCTGCGCAACGACCCGCTTGGCTTCGATGACATAGCTGCCCATGTCCCGCCCGACGACACTGACATACACATAGGCGGCTAACAGACCGTTCTCGTCTCGGATCATCGCCGGCCCATCGCGTAGCGTGATCTGTGCGATCTGTGCCAATGGGATCTGCTGGCCTGCCGGTGTTGAGACCAACACCCGACGCAACTGCTCGACGTCCTCGCGTAACTCCCGTGGATACCGGACATTGACCGGGTAGCGTTCCCGGCCCTCGATCGTGGTCGTGATATTCTCGCCGCCGATGGCTGAGCTGACGATCATTTGCGCGTCAGCGACCGACAACCCATACCGCGCGAGCTCCTCGCGCTGGAGGTCAATGTCCACGAAATGACCACCAGTGACCCGTTCGGCGATGACGCTCTGGGCGCCACGGATGGTCCGAAGCAGCTGTTCGAGTTGGATGCCGATCCGTTCGATCTCTCGCAGGTCGCTGCCCAACACTTTCACGCCGATCGATGTCCGCACCCCGGTGGAGAGCATGTTGATTCGATTTTCGATCGGCATGGTCCAGGTGTTGCCGACCCCGGGAATTTGGAGCATCTGATCCAACCCATTCGGGCCATACACCAGTTCTTCCCATGACGGATGATCCGGCCAGAACCGGCGAAACGGCGCTTGCAGCGGTTGGGGCAACCATGAATACCACCGATGCTTGACCCGCCATTCGCGTTCGGGCTTGAGGGTCACGACCGTTTCCATCATCGACAATGGCGCCGGATCAGTCGGGCTTTCGATTCGGCCGGCTTTACCGAACACGCGCTCCACTTCTGGGGCTTGACGAAGAATGGTATCTTGTATTTGCAGTAGTCGCTGCGCTTCCGTCACGCCAATGCCTGGTTGGTAGGTCTGCGGCATATAAAGGAGGGCGCCTTCCCATAGTCGTGGCATATCTTCAAAGCCTCGGATCAGTGTTCCGGGAATCTGGAGTTGCGAAAACATCCCGACAACGTTGAGCAAGGCCCACACCCCGAGTGTGCCAGCGATCCCGAGCACCAATCGCCGTCGACGAAGCACCCACCGGCAGGCCGGCTCGTAGGCGCGGAACAGCGCCTTGCTGACCGGATGCTGTTCTTCCGGGTAGTAGGTGCCGACGGCGAGGGTGGTCAGTGCCTTGGAGGCAGGCGCACGCCATCGCGCCGGTAACCAGCGCCAGCGCACCCGCAGCGGCTCCATCCGCGTGAACAGCATCCGCATGGCTGGATCCAGCGTGATCGCCAGAATCGCGGCGATCGCCATCGTCAGGTTCTTCGCCCAGGCGAGCGGTTTGTACAACCGGCCTTCCTGCTCGACCAGCGTAAAGATCGGCATGAACGCAACGGCGATCACCAACAGCGAGAAAAACACCGATGGGCCGACCTCTTTGAGCGCTTGAAGCCGAATCGCATGATAGTCGCCCTGGCGTCCGCCTTCGATCCACTGCTCAAGCCGCTTGTACGCATTCTCCACTTCAACGATCGCTCCATCGACCAGGACCCCGATCGAGATCGCGATACCGGACAACGACATGAGGTTCGTCGTCAGCCGCAAACCATAGAGCGGGATAAACGACAACAACACCGCGATCGGAATCGTGACGATCGGAATGACCGCTGAGGGAAAATGCCAGAGAAAGAGGAGGATTACCACACTCACGATGATCATTTCTTCAATCAGCTGGTGGCGCAGCGTGTCCATCGCTCGATGGATCAGATCAGATCGATCATAGGTGACGACCAGCTCGACGCCTGAGGGAAACGAGGGCTTGAGCTCCTCGAGCCTGGTCTTGACCCGGTTGATCACATTGAGCGCATGTTCTCCATGGCGCATGATCACCGTGCCGCTGACCACGTCGCCTTCCCCGTTGAGATCGACGATCCCGCGCCGAATCTCTGGTCCCAAGGCAATCTGCGCCACGTGCTTCAGCAGCACCGGTGTGCCATGACGGTCTGTCGATACGACAATCTGCTCAAGGTCGGTGATCGATCGGGCATACCCTCGGCCCCGCACCATATATTCCGCGCCGCTGAATTCAATGATCCGGCCCCCAGTCTCCTGGTTGCCCTTGCGGACCGCGTCAATGACCGTTGGCAGCGGGAGGTTGTAGGCCAAGAGCCGGTTTGGATCCACGGTGATCTGATATTGCTTCACGAATCCCCCGGCTGAAGCGACTTCAGCTACGCCTGGCACGCTTTGCAGGTGGTAACGCAGCGACCAGTCTTGGAACGTGCGCAGCTCTTGCAAATCATGTTGGCCGGTCCGATCCACCAACGCATATTGAAACACCCAGCCCACCCCGGTGGCATCAGGCCCGAGCTCGGTCTGGACCCCGTTCGGGAGCTGTGGCGTGATCTTACTGAGATACTCTAACGTGCGGCTGCGAGCCCAGTACAGATCGGTCCCGTCCTTGAAGATGACATACACATACGAGAACCCAAAATCTGAGAACCCACGAATCGCTTTGACCTGCGGCGCGCCCAACATGGCGGTGATAATCGGATAGGTGACCTGGTCTTCGATGATGTCCGGGCTACGGTCCCAGCGCGAATAGATGATGACCTGGGTATCGGACAGATCTGGGATCGCGTCCAGCGGGACGTTGTGCGCTGCCCACCGGGCGATCAACAGGAGGATCGCCACGGCAATCAGCACGAGAAACTTGTTGCGGGCGGAGAATTCGATGATCCGCTCAACCACCCCGTCCTGCCGCAGTCGTGGATGCCCCATCTCAGTGGACATGCTGATGTGGTTCCTCGCTCGCGCCGGGCCTGGTCGGTTGCAACGCGCCCTTGACCCGGCTCTCCGAGTCAATCAGGAAATTCCCGCTGGTGACGACGACCTCGCCTTCGGTGAAGCCATCGGTCACCTGGTAGAACCCGTCAGCTTGTGCGCCAAGTTGCACCTCGCGCGGTTCGAACAGCCCCTGTCCTTTATCGACGAACGCGATCTGGCGTTGGCCGGTTGCAAAGATCGCTTCCTGAGGAACCGCCAACACCTCACCCAACGCTTGCGCGATCGAGGCGTTGACATACATCCCTGGCTTGAGCACGCCCTGCGGATCATTGACCAAGATTCGGGCGCGGACCGTCCTGGTGGCTGGATCCAGGATCCGATCGAGCGCGTTCACGATTCCGATGAACCGTTGTCCTGGCAGCGCGCTCAGCTCAATCGTGGCCGATTGCCCGGCCTGCACGTACGGCAGCTCGTATTCATAGATGGAGGCATAGATCCAAAACTGCCCGGCTCCGCCCAACAACAGCCGATGGTCTGGCTCGGTCCAGCGGCTGATCTGGTCGATCAGCTCCTCACTCAGGCCCATGTGCTGCAAACGAAATCGACTCGACGCCATAATCCGCTCGGCTTGTTGCGCGATGTCAGGAAACTGGCCGGCTTGTGCCCGTTGCCATGCTTGGACCGCTTGGATAAACTCTTGTTGCGCTTGGTACAGTTCAGGATCATGAGCCACCGTCCCGACGGTGCGGACCGTCTTCGTCAACTGGCGACGCTGAACCGGGGCGGTGGTCACCCCAATCACCTGTTGTTTCTGCGGTGTCAACAGCACCGGCGCATACCCCTCAGGCATCGGGCCAGTTGGTGTGGAGACCTCTGAGAATTCCTCGTACACCGGGACCATCTCCATCCCCATCGGCGATTTGCCTGGCGTCGGTGATCGCAACCCTGGGATCATCGGATCGGTCCAGTACAGGATCTTGCGCTGGCCGGCCGGTGCCGCTGGTTCAGCCGCCTCCGCGATATGTGTGCCGCAGATCGGGCAGGTCACCGCCTCGCCGGGTTTGGCGACGACGGTCATCGGGCATGGTTTGCCCTCATGCAACCGAGGGCAATGATGGAGATAGCAGATCGTCTCATGGCCAGAGGGTGGTGTGGTGGTCCTGACTGTCGACGCTGTTTGCTTCACCAGCCGCATACCGCAGATCGGGCAGACCCCAGGCTGGTCGATCTGCACTTGCGGGTGCATCGGGCAGTAGTAGACGCTTGAGTCGCTCGGCCGCGAGCCATGTTGCCGCACCGCACGCCCGAACAGGATCGAAATCCCAGTGAACAGCAAGATCGCCCCGATGATCGCCAGCAGCCGTTGGTTTGGTTTCATGGTGGCCCAGCGGCTCATTTGAGATCACTCCCGACCGCCAGCCGCAGATCCGATAGGCCCAGCTGGTACTCTGCCGCGACTTGATGGAACGCGATCTGCGAATCTTTCAGCGTCCGCTGCGCGTCGATGAGCGCTAACAGATCGGTCCGTCCGGACTCGTAGGCGGCCATCGCGACCTCGACCTGCTGCTTCGCCTGCGGCAGGATCAACTCCTGGTACGCATGCAGCCCGTACTCAGCGGTTGTCACTTTTGCATAGGCTTCGTGGACCGCCAGGCGGACCTCGTTTTTTTGCTGTTCGTACATGGCCTCTGCAGCTTGCACCTCGCGCTGAGCGCCTTTCCATTCGCCGACCGCGCCTTTGAGCAGCGACCACACCGGCACGGTCACGCCGATAAAGGTGTCGTATTCCCTGATATGGCCTTCGCCGCTGAACTGTCGGGCTTCGATTCGTCCGGTGACATCCGGCAGCCAACTGGTCAATGCCATCGCCCGACTAATCTTTGCCCGCTGGATTCCGATCCCGAACGCCTTGAGTTCAGGACGCGCATGGAGGGCTCGTTCCTCAAGTTGTTCTCTGCTGAGCTCGAGCGGTTGGATCGTCGGCGAGTCGAGCACCTCGTAGCTGGTATGCAGGGGTTGATTGAGGATATGCGACACGTGGGCCTCGCCGAGGTGCGCCTTCTGCTCCCAATCCACCAGCTCGATGCCCAGCTTGGCCAGCTCGATCCGCGCCTTGAGCAGATCCTGCTGCGAACTCTGATTCGATTCATACCGGGCCTGGATCGCCCCAGACAATCGTTCCAACAATTGACGGATTTCCTCGAGCGAGCCGAGCGTCCCTTTGGCCAGGAACAGCTCGTAGTACGGCTGCTCGATGTGCCAGATCACGTCCCGTTCTTGCTCTTTGTACTGTTGGTACGCGATGTCCGCGTCGTTTGTCGCGGCCGTCGCGCGCAAGAACAGCGTCGTCGGAAATGGCACGCGCTGCATGATGGAATACTCGTTGTCGGTGCGATCGAATCGGAACAGGTGCGACTGCCCTTCGACATCGGTGCCGATCTCTGGGTCGTTCGGCAGCCACGCGGCAATGACCCGGGCGCGCGCCGCCTCGTAGGCCCGTTTCTTAGCCTGCAGGCCTGGGTTGCGTTGGATCGCTTGTTCGAGCAGACGCTGTAACGTGACCTGCTGTGGTGACGCCTCGCGTGTCTGCTCTGTCGTCTCAAGAGCAGCCGCTCGCGCGCCTGGTGTCGCGGCCACCCACAGGGCGGTGACGATGATAAGCGTTAGCATTGATCGAATGACCGACATCACTCCTCCTTGGTCAGACCGTTCGTCGATTGCGGGCTGGTATAGCCAGCACGCTGCGACACGATCACAGGCGGAGTGAGCAGTCGACGAGGTAGCGTCGCGCGCAGACAGGTGGTGAAGCAGAACCGACGGGTGAGAAGACCACGAGGGCTGATGGGGAGGGCCATGGAGTCACAAGTTTCGCGACCGGTTCAATGAGGTCGGTCGTTTGCGGCGCTGGTGCAAGCTCTGGCTTGGCAGCGTCGGTGGTCTGCCAATGACACTGCAGCGGACATGAGCCATTGGCGCCGGCTGAGCAGCAACTGTGCTGTTGATGCTGCGCCATCATCGGCTGATGGGACGACCTGCAGGCCTGAGCCGGTCCGCCAACCCCAAGTCCGGCCAGGATGAACAGCCATGCGAGGGCGATGCGTTGGAGTGTCATTTCACAAACCGATGGATCGTATCCATCAGCTCGGCGATCTTTCGCTCGCCATCCTGCCGGCGGATCGCTTCGCTGACGCAGCCATTGATATGCCCTTTCATCACCTTGAGCGTGGCTTGATCCAGCGCGCGCCGGGCCGCGGTGAGCTGCTGAATGATATCAATGCAGTACCGCCCGGATTCGACCATACGGCCGATCCCCCGGATCTGTCCCTCGATCCGCCGTAACCGCGGCAACACATCGTTGTGACTCGGATAGCGCGCCATCTGGATACTCACTGGGAGTATACATACTCCCCAGGGGTATGTCAAGGGGGTAAAAAGTGACAGTGCCGTGGCGGAAGCGGTCACTTTTTGGCGGTGAGAAACAGACAGGTCCAGCCGATGAGAAACGCGAGGCCGCCGAGCGGGGTGATCATGCCCAGCTTCTTGATTCCGGTGATAGCAAGCAGGTACAGGCTGCCAGAGAATAGAAGAATGCCGACCACCAGCGCCCAACCAGCCTGGCGCAGCAGCAGCTCAGACGGCTTGACCAGAGCGAGCAGTCCGATGACCAACAGCCCAAGCGCGTGGACCAGATGGTACAGGACCGCGGTCTGGTAGATCTGCTTCCCTTCTGCGGTCAGGATCTCCCTGAGCCCATGCGCCCCGAACGCCCCGAGCGCAACCCCCAAGAGCATCATCAAACTGCCAAGGCGAATCCAGATCATGTGGAAGTCCATAGTCGATGGTCCATAGTCCATGGCCAAACCAAACCCGGTACCTGAATTGCTTTGCTCTGAACCATGGACTGTGGACGATGAACAGCTCTTATCTTGTCCGCCGCACGCCGCGGAACGGCGCGTGGCGTTCGGTATATTCGATGATCGTGCGCATCATCTCGACGGCTTCGACCGGGAACTTACCGGCCGCGGTCTCGGCCGACAGCATGGCGAAGTCGGTCCCATCGATCACCGCGTTGGCCACATCACCGACTTCAGCCCGGGTCGGCATCGGATGGTCGATCATGTGTTCCAACATCTGCGTGGCGGTGATCGCCAGCTTCCCCGCGTGATTGCAGGCCGCGATGATCCACTTCTGCAAAATCGGGATCTCATAGATCGGCACCGAAATACCCAGGTCACCCCGCGCGACCATGATCCCATGCGAGACGCGCAGGATCGCGGCGATATTTTTGATGCCTTCGCGATTCTCGATCTTTGCGACCAATCGGCATCCAGGCAACGCAATGAGCCGGCGCTTGACCTCAAGCACATCCGTCGCGTCCCGGACGAACGATTGCGCCACATAGTCCACCCGGTTACGCAACGCAAATTCCAGGTCGAGCACGTCCTTCTGACTGATCGGTGGAAAATCGAGCGGGGCGCCGGGGATGTTGATTCCCTTTCGCTCACCCAGCAACCCTTCCTGAACTACCTCGGTGGTCAGCCGGTTTTCCGTCGCGCGACGCACTCGCAGATGAAGGTTGCCGTCGTCAATATAGATCATCTGATTCCGGTGGACTCGAGTGAACGGGCCTGGATAGTCCATTGACACGCCGCGCGATGTGCCTGGGACTAGTTCGCGATACAACAGGAATGTCTGCCCGCGCCGCAGCTGCACCGGCTGGCTGCCGGCTAGGCGGCCGGTGCGGATCCGATGGCCAGCCAAGTCCTGCAAGATCGCGATACGGCTGCCGGCCCTGCCCTGGGCTTTGTGGATGAAGTCAAGAATCCGCTGGTGGGTATCAAGGGTGCCGTGCGAGAAATTGAAGCGAAACACATCAGCTCCGGCACGGATCATCCGCAGCAGCGTCTTGGTATCGGCGCAGGCTGGGCCAACCGTGGCGATGATTTTGGTGCGTCTCATGGTCAGGCAACCCGCCACAAGACGCTGAAGGACGGCACCAGGCTACTCCGCGACCAGGTCAAACAGTTCAGCGTGCGCGGAAAAGGCCGGGATTGATTCAGTAACCGGCAGGTTGAAGTGAAGGGTCGCGTGGCCAGGAACGCACAGCTGTTTGCAGGCCAGCCATTTCACCGCAGCCTGCAGGTCAAGCGGCTGTCCAGTGGGCTGCTTGGCGCTGATGGTCAGCGGACTGTACGCGATGACCACCCCACTATAGCCGAAGGTCTTCATGTCTTCCTCGACAAACGATTCTGGCGTTGGCCAGTGCAGGTCGCCGATCGTCGCATCAGACGGTGAACTCCACGCAATGTTTGTCGGCAGGCCAGCATCGCCTGGCGGGTCAGCATAGATATGCCAGCCAGGTTCCATCTCAAACCGGATGCCAATCCGCGTGCGGCCACCTGGCTGCACCGAGGCATGCTCGGCGATTAGCTCTGCGGTCACCGGATGCACCTGTTCATTGACCGCAGACACCCCCTCGAATGCGGACGCACTTTTTGCCGTCTGCGGCTGACCTGCGCCGATCAGCTCCAATGAGAGCGCAAGGATCACGAAGCGTGCATGAGAGGTCAGCATTATTCCCACTCGATCGTGGCTGGTGGTTTCGATGAAATATCGTACACGACTCGGTTGATTCCTTTCACCTCGTTGATGATCCGATTCGAGATGGTGCCCAGCACCTCGGCCGGCAACTTGGCCCAGTCAGCCGTCATCGCATCTTGGCTGGTGACCGCGCGCACCGCGATCACATGGTCGTACGTCCGCTCATCGCCCATGACGCCGACGGTCTTCACCGGCAGCAGCACCGCGAACGCTTGCCACAGCGAGCGGTACAATCTGGCCCGACGAATCTCCTGCTCAACGATGATATCTGCCTCTCGCACCATCCGCAACCGTTCAGCGGTCACCTCGCCCAGGATCCGGACCGCCAACCCTGGCCCTGGAAACGGCTGGCGCCACAGGATCTCATCAGGCACGCCCAGCAGCTTGCCGACCTCCCTGACCTCATCCTTGAACAGGTCTCGCAATGGCTCGACCAGCTTGAGCTTCATATCAGCGGGCAGGCCACCGACGTTATGATGCGTCTTGATCGTCGCGGACGGTCCGCCCCAGGCTGATTGGCTTTCGATCACATCCGGGTACAGCGTGCCCTGCGCGAGACATGTGACGCCAGAAATGCGCCTGGCTTCTACTTCAAACTCGCGGATGAACTGCTCGCCGATCCGCTTGCGCTTCTGCTCAGGGTCGAGGATTCCGGCCAGTTGCTGCAGGAATCGGTCGGTGGCATCGACCACACGCAACTCCATATAGGCATGTTGTCCGAAGGTCTGCTCCACCTGCGCTCGCTCGCCGCTGCGCAACAGCCCGTTATCCACGAAGATGCAGGTCAGTTGCCGCCCAATCGCCTGGTGCAGCAGCACGGCGGCGACAGACGAGTCGACGCCGCCGCTGAGGCCGAGCACGACGTGCGCTTGTCCTACCTGCTCGCGAATCCGCTGGACCGCCTCCTCGACGAATGAGGCCATCGTCCATTCGCCGCGGCAGCCACAGATGCGGAACAGGAAGTTGTGGAGGATCTTAGTGCCTTCTTCAGTGTGCGCGACTTCAGGGTGGAACTGGAGTCCGTACAGCTTTCGCTGCGGATCAGCGATCGCTGCGGAAGTTGAGTTATCAGACTGCGCGCTGACAACAAAGCCGGTCGGGGGCTTGATCACCGAGTCGCCATGGCTCATCCAGGACACCAACTCAGCTTTCACACCGGCGAATAGGTCGTCGGCCTCAATGACTCGGACCGGCGACCGACCGTACTCCCGCTTGGCGGCGCGCTCCACGGTGCCACCGAGCCGATGGGCCATCGCCTGCATGCCGTAGCAAATTCCTAGCATGGGGACGCCGGCTGTAAAGATGTCAGCCGGTGGCAGCGGAGCGCTAGGTTGGTACACGCTGTTCGGC
>JAHFGT010000003.1:0-63024 GCA_023247275.1 Candidatus Omnitrophota bacterium | reverse complement strand
CGTCGTGCAATACGCTGCGTGTACTGCGATCCGTAGTCGACAATGAAGATAAACTCGCGATTCATATAGGTGATCGAGATAGCTAATTATTTCGTCACGCGGTTAAGACGCGACTTTGTCTTTGGTTGGTGGTTAGACGGTTGTTCGGCTGCGCCTTTGCGTGCCATGCCGACCCGCTGGACCTGCTGGAAGATTTTCCCTTCGGTCTGGATCGACGGAGCGATGATGATGTCGGCGAGCTGGAACGCCTTGATGTCTTTGGCGCCAACGGTACCCATGCAGGTGGTCAATGCCCCCATCAGGTTCTGCGAGCCGTCGTCGGTCTGCGCCGGGCCGAACAGGATTTGCTCTAGCGTGCCGGTCGTGCCGACAAAGATGCGGGTGCCGCGCGGCAAGCTGGAGTGCGGATAGGCCATGCCCCAGTGATACCCTCGGCCAGGCGCCTCCTTGGCTTTGGCGAATGCTGACCCCACCATTACCGCATCCGACCCACATGCGAATGCCTTACAGATATCCCCCCCGTTGCGCATACCCCCATCGGTAATGATTGACACATACCGGCCGCTTTTTTTGAAATAAAAGTCTCGCGCAGCGGCGCAGTCAACCGTTGCAGTGACCTGGGGTACGCCAACGCCCAGAACACCGCGGGTGGTGCACGCTGCCCCAGGCCCAACGCCGACCAACAGCGAGTGAGCTCCTGATTCCATCAGGTCGATCGCCTGATCATATGTCACACAGTTGCCGATGATCACCGGGATCTTGATCGATGTGCACAATTGGGACAGATCGACCGGCTTGTAGGCCTTGGCGATATGACGAGCGGTGGTCACCGTGGACTGGACGATGAAGATGTCTGCGCCGGCCTCCTGCGCGATCGCGCCAAACCGCTCCGCGTTCTGCGGGATCGTGCTGACCGCACATGGGACCTTGGCCTCTTTGATCTGCTCGACCCGCTTGGCGATCAGTTTTTCTTTAATCGGCGCCTTGTACAGTTGCTGGACAAGGTTGGTCATCTCTTCCACATCGCCCTGGATGATTTGACTGATCACCTCCGAGGGGTCGTCGTACCTGGCCTGCACCCCGTCGAGGTTGAGCACCGCCAACCCGCCCAGCTTGCCCATGGCGATCGCGAAGGTCACATCCACGACCCCGTCCATGGCCGAGGCGATAAACGGAACACGGAACTTCAGCCCGTCAAGCGACCAGGTCGTATTCACCTCAGCCGGATTGAAGGTCGTGGTGCCTGGGACGAGCGCGATTTCGTCAAACCCGTAACACCGCCGCGCGCGTCTGCCAATCCCAATCCATTCAGCCATTGGAGAGTGACCCCTTGGTTGCGATGCGACGACAGAAGACGAGACAAGAGAAACGGGTTGGATCGTGGGAAAGGACAATTTGGCAGGTTAAGCTAGAGTCCATAGGAGATTTTATCGATCCACCCCGTTGCTGTCAATCGTCAGCTTGCTCGGTGGGTCCTGTCAAGGCGATGCTCCGCCGGAACGCTCAGTCCGGCCCACCGTGCCGGACCTCGCTCGCTTCCGGGGCTCGCTTGTCCCGCCTGCGGCGGGACACCGTGGCCGCTCGCCCCTCCAGACGTCCAGCTCCGCATCGCCCTGCCACCCGCCACCGCACCGCTAAAAACACACAGCCCCTCTAGCCTTGCGGCACAGAGGGGCTGTGTGTGACCCTTCGACTCGCGCTTGCGCGCGGCTTAGGTGACGATGGCCAAGATGTCGTCTTCGTTGAGGAAGACATACTCCTTGTCGTCAACTTTGATCTCCGAACCTGAGTACTTGCCGAAGATGATCCGATCGCCTGGCTTGACCGACAACGGCACGGTCTTGCCGTTCTTCAGCGTCTTACCCGATCCGACCGCGATGACCTTGCCCTCTTGCGGCTTTTCCTGCGCGGTGTCCGGCAGGTACAGCCCGGTCCTGGTCTTCTCGGCCGAGCCCAGCCGCTGCACGATGACCCGGTCACCGATCGGCTTGAGCTTCAGGCTACTGCTTTGTGTTGCGGTTGCTGTGGCCATGGAACGTCTCCTTTAGTACATGCCCTCGCCGCCGCCGAATCCACCAGGCCCGCCGTGACCACCACCGGCCGGCATCTTGTCCTTGTCTTTCTCCGGCAGCTCGGTAATCAACGCTTCGCTGGTAATCAGCAGCCCGGCGATGCTGGCCGCGTTCTGCAGAGCGGTGCGCACCACTTTGGTCGGATCGATGATCCCGGCCGACACCATATCGGTGTATTCCAGCGCCTCGGCGTTGAAGCCGACGCTGGTCTTCTCTTCCTTCACCCGCTGCACCACGACCGACCCTTCCTGGCCAGCGTTGCAGGCGATCTGTCGAGCCGGCTCTTCAAGCGCGCGTCGGATGATGTCCACCCCGGTCTGTTCGTCGCCCCCGATCTTGATCTTCTCAAGCGTTGCGATGCAGCGGATCAGCGCGACCCCGCCGCCTGGGACGATGCCCTCTTCCCGGGCCGCCTTGGTGGCGTGCAGCGCGTCCTCAACCCGCGCCTTCTTTTCCTTCATCTCGGTCTCGGTGGCAGCGCCCACGTTGATCTGCGCGACCCCGCCGGAGAGCTTCGCGAGCCGCTCTTGCAGCTTTTCGCGGTCATAGTCCGAGTCGCTCTCTTCGATCTGTTTCTTGATCTGCGCAATGCGCCCGTTGATCGCTGAGGTCTTGCCAGCGCCCTCGATGATGGTAGTGTTCTCCTTATCGATCTTCACCCGCTTGGCGCGGCCCAGGTCCTCCAGCTGCACGTTCTCCAGCTTGATCCCCAGGTCCTCGGTGATGGCCCGACCGCCAGTCAAGGTTGCGATATCCTCGAGCATGGCTTTGCGGCGATCGCCGTAGCCCGGCGCCTTCACCGCGGCGGCCTGCAGGGTCCCGCGCAGCTTGTTGACCACCAGCGTCGCCAGCGCCTCGCCCTCAACATCCTCGGCGATCAGGATGATTGGCCGGCCAGCCTTCGCTACCTTCTCCAACAGCGGGAGCAGGTCTTTCATGGCCGAGATCTTCTTTTCATAGATCAGAATGTACGGCTCGTCGTGCACGACCTCCATCCGCTCGGCATCACTGACGAAGTAGGGGGAAAGATAGCCCTGGTCAAACTGCATCCCTTCAACCAGGTCAAGCGTGGTCTGCATCGACTTGGCCTCTTCCACCGTGATCACCCCGTCCTTACCGACCTTTTCCATCGCATCGGCGATCAGCTCGCCGACGGTGGTGTCATAATTGGCGGAAATTGTCGCGACCTGCGCAATCTCCTTCTTGTCCTTCACCTGCTTGGACAGCTTCTTGAGCTGTTCGACGACTTCGGTGACCGCCCGGTCAATGCCGCGCTTGAGCGCCATCGGGTTCGCACCGGCGGTGACGTTTTTGAGCCCCTCGCGGAAGATCGCGTCCGCCAGGACGGTGGCGGTGGTGGTGCCATCGCCCACGCTGTCCGAGGTCTTCTCGGCAACTTCTTTGACGAGTTGGGCGCCCAGGTTCTCGTACGGGTCAGCCAGGTCGACTTCCTTTGCCACCGTCACCCCGTCCTTGGTAATCGTCGGGGAGCCGAATTTCTTTTCCAACACCACGTTGCGTCCCTTCGGGCCCAGCGTCACCTTGACCGCGTCGGCCAGTTGACGCACGCCCGAGTACATTCTACGCCGGGCATCCTCGTTGAAGAGCAGCTGCTTCGCCATGTGTTCGTGCCTCCTCTTGGGTTGGTCTCTCGAGACGTCAGGACTGAACCACGGCGAGCACGTCGTCCTCGCGCAGGATCAAGTAGTCTTCGCCTTCGATGGAGACTTCGGTGCCTGAATATTTGCCGTACAAAATCCGGTCGCCGGTTCGAATCTCCAGCGATTTGATCGCGCCATCATCCAGCGTCCGCCCGGTGCCGACCGCAATCACCTTGCCCTCTTGCGGTTTTTCCCTGGCCGTGTCTGGAAGAACCAATCCGCTCTTCGTCCGCTCCTGCGCCTCAGCGGTTTTAATCACGATCCGGTCTGCCAACGGTTTTAACGCCATCACCTAACCTCCTGTTGATTCTTAGCAATCACGTGTACCGAGTGCTAATTTCTTACATTCTGATGCCAGCATGGTGCATTTTCAAGGTGAGAATTCAGCTGAATAATACACTTCTGATGGATATTATCTACTATTTCTCTGTCATTTGTCAATTTATTCATGAGTTTGAAATTATTTGCTGGACTTGCTTAACTGGTACAGCCCTTCGAGGACGAGCCAGGGTCTGACATGATTGAAACATTTGGTATATTTAGAGATAAGAGAACTGCTGCCTCCAGTGGCGATGACAACCGCGTCCTTGGCATACTGACGTTTCAGTTGATCGATCAACCCTTCGGTGAGCGCTGCACAGCCATATACAAGGCCTGATCGGATGCTGTTGGCGGTATCGCGGCCGAGCAGTTCAGGCGGCTCGCGTAGTTCAACCTTTGGCAGCAACGCGGTACGCGTGGCCAGCGCATCTAAGGAAATGTCGATTCCTGGAGCAATAATCCCGCCAAGATACTCGCCAGCCTTTGTCACAACATCAATCGTGATCGCGGTGCCAAAGTCAGCCACAATGCAAGGTCTCTTCTTCTTATTATTATACGTCTGCCAGGCTGCGTATGCTCCTACCAGGCGATCCTGGCCTACCTGCTCTGGGTAGGTATACCGGTTGTTGAGCGGCACCGTGATATCCTGGCCCACAACGACGATTGGAATGGCATCCAGCGAGTGCAGCGCTTCGATCAGCACCGACGACATGCGCGGCACCACACTGCAAATCAGAATCTGTCGAGCCTGAGTCAGATGCAGCCGACGGGTTTTGGCCAGCGCCTTAAGCTGGAGCGTCACTTCATCCGGCGTGCGGTTGGACTGCGTGCCGATCGAAAACTGGGCGCTGAGCTTGCCCCGCTCGAACACGCCGAAGTTCGTCGTCGTGTTGCCAATATCAACAGTGAGAATCATTGGTCCCTTGTTCTACCCAAGCATATCTGGACAAACTGACTTGTTTGAAGGACGGCAATACTTGTCAAGGCGAGAGCCATTCCAGTCACTGTTAAGGCTTGCCATGGGAATTCGCTGCCAATCGGTGCATAGAGATGTGTTACGGAGCACATGGCAATTGAAAATAGAAAGATTAGTGTCCAAAACTTCAACAATTTTCCAACCTCGTTTGGGAATCTATCATCCATCTCCTCAATCTGCGTAATTCTCTTATGCAACTCAATGGCTCGAGGACGCAAATCCTGCCGCGCTGCGGTATCTATGTCCAGATCTCGGAGCCGTCGTATTACTTCACTCTTGGGGAAATCTAGAGCACGCGCACTATGGACATGCGATAAATGATATCTCGATTCCGAAAAGAGGTTGGCGAGTTCAGAAGCATTGGCCTGAAATCGAAATACACCAAATACAGCAACAAGAGCCGCAAAAGCAGCAGCACATTGCGCCAAGGCGCTGAAAAGATAGAGCAGATTGGTATTGTCTAGTATAGAAGCCATGTCATCCATGTGTGTTATCATGGCAACCTTTGGCTAGCTGTGTGCGACCCGATGGAGCAGCTCGGCGATGAATGACTGATACTTCACACCGTATCGTTTGGCCTTCTGCTTAATGCTTCGCAGGTCTTCGCTATTGACGCGGATATTCAGCACCGCATCCTTGCGTCGATGAGCGATGTCCTGGACAATCGAATCGATCTCACCCTTGGGGACATCCACATAGTCGCCCCTCAGAAGTGCCTGTTCGATATCGCGCTCCGCTCGTGTCAATTTCGTGGGTCTCATCATAGTTCTCCTCGCTTGTAGAGCTTCGTATACTTGCGGCTCGGGAACAGTGTCTTCAGAACGATGTCATCCTTACTCATGATGCAGGGCACTACCCAAATGTATCCTTTGTAGAGAAAGAGGAGCAGATGTTGTTGAGTCCGCGACGGATGCTGCTTGATCGCCAATAGCTGAGCCTGGAGGATCTCTTCAAACGACACACCCCGCAGTCTTTTCAGGCGCTGGGCCTTGAGCGGATTCCATCTAACGTCGCGCATCTACGGCTCTTATTATAATACACAATTGTATATACAATATCAAATCGTGGCTATCGCAGTAGGGTGACCTCTCCCATGTCGAAGGCTCTCATGAGGCCGGAGTCCAGGCGGACGAGCAGGCGGCCCTGCTCGTCCAGGTCGGTGGCGGTGCCTTCGAACCGCTCAGTACCAGCGGTGATGTGCACCATCTGCCCGAACAGGCCGATCCATGGCCTGAGCGCTTGGTGGATCGGCTCGAATCTATTCAGCGTCCACACAGCATACCATGCGGTGAACCGTTGATAGATGGCTCCGGTGAGCGCCACCGGGTCCACCGCGAAGTGACTGTCACTTCGCGAGAGTTCGGCGACCAGCGAGGTGGCGGTGTCTGGGAGCAGCGATTGATCAGTCACAATATTGATTCCAACACCAACGACCGCCCAGCCGGCTTTCGCCTCAGTCCCTCGACTCGGCCCCTGGGCCTGGCTCGGGATTTCAGCTCGCGGGACGGCCCCGCGAGCTTCAAGCAAAATTCCACAGACCTTGCGATCGCGGATCAGCACATCGTTCGGCCAGCGGATCGACGCAAACAACGGGGTCAGCGCATGGATCGCTTCGACGACCGCCAGCCCGGCGACCAGCGACAGTTGCGGGATCTGGGCTGGCGCTTTCTCTGGGCGCACAATCAGCGAAAAATACGCGCCACCTAGCGGCGACTCCCATGTTCGTCCGGCACGACCACGTCCGTGATGCTGCTGAGCCGCCCACACCAGCGTGCCGGCTGGCGCGTGTTCAGCCGCCACCAGATGGGCCAGCTCCATCGTCGAGCCCACCGACGTATAGGCATAGACATTGGCGGTGCCGCACGCCGAGGCCAGCCGATGCTCAAGACCGGGATCTGGTTCTGGTTGGACGGCGCTTGACCTCGCCGGTGATTCCATATTGCTCCCTGAGTTGGAGGGCTTGATCGCGGAGTTGCGCGGCCCGCTCAAACTGGAGCCGCTGCGCGCACAGCAGCATTTCTTCTTCAAGCTCAGCGACGACATACCGGGAATCGTGCTGCTCTGGCGTCTGCCCGGACTGCTCGATGGCAAACTCCTCAGCCTGCCGGGCCGCCTCGATGCTCTCCCGGATCGCTTTGACCACGGTGGTTGGCGTGAGGCCATACCGCTGGTTGTACTCGAGCTGCTTGGCCCGCCGCCGAGTCGTTTCTCTGAGCATGTGTTCAATCGCGCCGGTGGCATGATCCGCATACAGGATGACTTCGCCATTGACGTTTCTGGCGGCCCGGCCGGCCACCTGGATCAGCGCAGTCGCGGAGCGTAGAAATCCTTCCTGGTCCGCGTCCAGCACCGCGACGAGCGATACCTCAGGCAGATCCAGCCCCTCGCGCAACAGATTGATCCCCACCAGGCAGTCGAACGTGCCTCGGCGAAGGTCATGGAGGATTTCGACGCGGTCGATGGCTTGAATGTCCGAATGCAGGTATTTGACATTCAGCCCTGCATCAGCCAGATACCGGGTCAAGTCCTCAGCCAATCGCTTCGTGAGTGTGGTGACCAGCACCCGTTCTTTGCGTTCGGCCCGGCGACGCACCTGCTCGATCAGATCATCGATCTGACCCGTTGTGGGTTTTACCGTGACCGTCGGATCCAACAACCCGGTCGGTCGGATCATCTGTTCGACGACCCGGCCAGCGCACCGCTTCCATTCATACGGCCCTGGCGTGGCCGACACACACACCACCTGGTTCAACAGACGTTCGAACTCGTCAAACGTCTGCGGCCGGTTGTCCAGGGCCGACGGCAGCCGGAACCCATAGTCGACCAGCACTTCCTTGCGTGCGCGATCGCCCTCGTACATCCCGCGGATCTGCGGCACAGTGACATGCGACTCATCGATCACCATCAGATAGTCGTTTGGGAAATAGTCGATGAGGCAGTTCGGCCGCGAACCAGGCGGCCGGCCGGACAGTTGGCGCGAGTAGTTTTCCACCCCATGGCAGAAACCCAACTCCTTGAGCATCTCCATGTCGTACTTGGTGCGCGACTCCAGCCGCTGCGCTTCGAGCAATTTGCCCTGCGTTTGCAGGTCGCGCACCCGCTCGACCATCTCCTGGCGGATCGCCTCCAACGCCTGCTGCACCCCTTCTTTTTTGGTGACAAAGTGCTTCGCCGGATAAATCGCGACCTGATCCAGCTCGGCGATGGTGTCGGTCGTCAGCGGATCGATTTCACGAATTCGGCCGATCCGTCCGTCGGCAAGCGCAATCCGATATCCGGTCTGACGATAGGCGGGAAACACATCGATCAGCTCACCCCGCGCGCGGAATGTCCCCCGGCTCAACGCCACGTCGTTACGAGTGTAATGGATCCCCACCAGCCATGACATGACTTCATCCCGACGAGCCGGCTTGCCCTTCACCAGCCAAGCCATCTGTTGCTTGTACGTTTCCGGATCGCCCAGGTTGTAGATGCACGAGACGCTGCTCACAATCAGGACGTCGCGCCGGCTCAGCAACGAGCTGGTCGCTGACAGGCGCAGCCGGTCCAGGTCATCATTGACCGCCGAATCTTTTTCGATGTAGGTGTCGGTCTGTGGGATATACGCCTCAGGCTGGTAATAGTCGTAATAGCTGACGAAATATTCCACCGCGTTGTGCGGAAACAAGCTCTTGAATTCGCTATACAGTTGCGCGGCGAGCGTCTTATTGTGCGAAATGACCAACGTCGGCCTATTGACGTTGGCGATGACCGAGGCGATGCTGAATGTTTTACCAGATCCCGTGACCCCGAGGAGCGTTTGGAACTTCTGACCGGCCTGGAGGCCTTCGGTCAGTGCCTGGATGGCGTGGGGTTGATCTCCTTTTGGAGTGAGATCCGTCACGAGTTGGAATCGATCCATACTCAATGGTTATGGGATGGCGAGTGCGAACTTGAGCGCAAGGTTTAATTGCTCGATTTTTTCTGGCTGCAGCGAGCAGATGACACGCGTTAACTGGCTCTTGCGGAGCGTGAGAATTGTGTCAAGATTTGCCACACAGAGCTTGGAGAGTCCGTCTCCGGGTCCAAGGGACACTTCGACCGGGATATGTCGAATAATGGTGGTCATCAGGGCGACGGTTACCAAAGATCTCACGCGGTAGGATTCATCGCGTGACAGCAAGACCACAGGCCGTCGCCCTACTGGGGGTGGCAGATCAGCCCACCAGACCTCACCACGCCTCATGCTGTTGGTCTCGGGCCAGCGCGTCCGCTTGAAGTTCTTCGATCCCTGCCCCTACTCGCGTATCTTCCGGAATACGTCGGTAGCCGTCGACGTATTGCTGAATGGCCTGTTGCTGCTGAAACGATTCCAGCCATCGCGAGAGCGCCTCACGGACCACAGCGCTCCGCGACACCTTCAACCGCCGCCGCTGTTGCTCGACCAACCGAAATTCCGCCTTCGGCAGGCTAACGGCGACCTTCACTGTGCTTTGCATCAGTCCTCCTAGTATTCTTTAATTCATACCAAAGTATAACTCGGTGGTCACTCGCCTGTCAAGTTCTGCCGGTCCATCGTCATGTGACTTGAAGAGAGACATCCAGCGCCGGCGCGGAGTGGGTGAGTCGGCCGACCGAGATCCGGTCAACGCCGGTGCTGGCGATCGCGCGCACGTTGGCCAGCGTGACCCCGCCAGAAACCTCTAATGATGGTGTCGGGTGTGGGGTGTGGGGTGAAGAATTCCGAAGCCGTACCGCACGGCGGATGTCGGCTAAACGCCAGTTGTCCAACAAAATGATATCCGGTTGCGCGGACAACGCCTGCTGGAATTGCTCCACATCAGTCACCTCGATCTCGACGAGTCGTTTGGGCTTCAATCTCTTGGCTTGCGCCACGGCCAATTGGAGGGTCCCGTCACCCGTCACCCTCAACCCCTTACCACGTTGGAGGGCTCTGAGGTGGTTTGTCTTGATCAGGATCGCCTCACGCAAGTCTCGCCGATGGTTCTGGCCGCCACCCATGCGGACCGCGTACTTCTGTACGTCACGCAGTCCAGGCAGTGTCTTGCGAGTATCGAACATGGCGCACCGCGTGCCGCGAACCCGGTCGATATACGCACGGGTCAGTGTGGCAATTCCGGAGAGATGACCGAGGAGATTCAGCGCGGTCCGCTCAGCGGCGAAGATCGAGCAGGCTCGACCATCGACGGTGAGAATGGTCTGCCCGGCCGCGATGGCTTGGCCATCGCGATGGGCGAGGTGGCAGCGAATCGTCGGGTCTAGCGTCCTGAACACCTGCGCAGCGTAGAGTGCGCCAGCAATCACCCCGTTGGATTTTGCGATGATGCGGGCGCGGATTCGCACGGCGGATGGCAAGACACTACGTGAGGTCACATCGACGAACGCGGCATCCTCCTGCAAGGCCAGCCGGATTAGCGCGGCGATCGGTGTACGGCCAAGTGGTGGCATCAGCCGCCTCACATCGATCGGATAACGGCAAGGTGGTCTGAGAACTTCTTGATGGTGTCCACCAGCTGCTGCCGCCTGGCCCGCGCCTGGCCAACAACCTCTGGCGGCGCCTTGCCGGTGAACTGCTCGTTGGCCAGGCGCGAGTCCACCCGACCCAGCTCCTGCTGCAGCTCGGCGACACGCTGCTGCAGCCGGTGCGACTCTTTTTGCGGATCGATCAAACCAGCCAGCGGAATCATCACCTCGATCCCGTCAACAATTGACACCGCGGCGTGTTTGGGCCGGTCCCCTGTCGCGCTGATCGCAACGCGTTCAACCTGTGCCAGCGACTCGAGCAACGCCTGATGCGATTCAAAAAACGCCCGTGCTCCGGCGTCTGATGTTCGCACCGACAAGCCTGGCCGACTGGTCACAGGCAGATTCAACTCAGCGCGCGTGGTGCGGACCGCGGTGATCACCGCCTTGAACTGCTCAAACAACGTCTCAGCCTCAGGGTCTGTCCGCCGGGGGTCGATCGTCGGCCATGTTGCCGTCATAATGGACACGGGGTGCCCCTGTTGTCTGAGGTGCTGCCACAGCTCTTCGGTGACAAATGGCATCAACGGATGTAGCAGCCGCAGCGCTTGTTCGAGCACGGTGACCAGGACCGTCTGGGTTGTTGCTCGCTGCTCAGGAGCAGCCCGTTTGGCCACCTCAACGTACCAATCGCAGTAATCGTGCCACAGAAAATCGTACAAGGCGCTGGCCGCATCGTTGAACAAGAACGTGTCCAGCGATTCGGTGACCCGTCCGATGGTTCGTTGGAGTCGTGACACAATCCAGCGATCTGCGACGCTGAGCGATGGCTGTGCGAGTTGGTCGTTGCCTTGAGCGGCAGGCGATGGCTGTGCGAGCACAAACCGGGTCGCGTTCCACAGTTTATTCGCGAAGTTGCGGCCGGCGGCGAACCGCTCCTCAGAGAGGAACACATCCTGCCCGATTGCGGTCGCGGTCACCAGCGTATAGCGCAAGGCGTCGGTCCCGTACTGCTTGATGATGTCCAGCGGGTCGATGATGTTGCCCAGCGACTTCGACATCTTCTTACCGGTGATGTCGCGCACCGTGCCGTGGATGTACACCTGCCGAAACGGCGGCTGGCCCATGCAGAAGTAGCCGGCCATGATCATGCGCGCGACCCAGAAGAAGATGATCTCTTGCGCGGTCACCAGCGTCGAGGTCGGATAGAAATACGCCAACTCTGGGGTCTGTTGCGGCCAGCCCAGCGTCGAGAACGGCCACAGCCAGGACGAGAACCAGGTGTCCAATACATCCTCATCCTGTACAAGTTCAGTGCTGCCGCAGGTCGGACACCGCGTCGGCCTGGTTTTGGATACAATGATTCCCTTGTGTACGGTTGACGGTGTATGGTGCACGGTGGTTGATGTCTCACCGTGCCCCGTGCCCCGTGCCCCGTGCACCGCTGCCTGTCGTGCGCAGGTCTTGCAATAGTAGACCGGCAGCCGGTGGCCCCACCAGATCTGTCGGCTGATGCACCAGTCCTGGATATTGTCCATCCAGTTGAGATAGACCTTGGTCCATCGGTCTGGCCAAAAGGTGATGGTGCCGTCTTTCACCGCTTGGATGGCCGGCTCGGCGAGAGGTTTCATCTTCACGAACCACTGCGGGCTCAGGCGAGGCTCGATCGGCGTGTTGCATCGATAGCAGTGGCCGACATTATGCACATGCTCATCAATCGCTCCTAAGACGCCGGCCTGTTCTAAGTCGACAATGAGCTTGCTGCGGCAGGCATACCGGTCAAGGCCGTCATAGGCTGGCGGCACATTGGTCATGTGCGCATCATCCGTCATGACGTTGATGAACTCGAGCTGGTGCTTGCGCCCGAGCTGAAAGTCGACCGGGTCATGCGCCGGTGTGACCTTGACCGCGCCGGTGCCAAATTCGCGGTCCACCGCCTCATCGGCGATGATCGGCAGCCGCCGGTTCACCAGCGGTAAGATCGCCTGCTGGCCGATCAGCGCGCGATACCGCTCATCGTCCGGATGCACCGCGATCGCGGTATCGCCCAGCATCGTCTCTGGTCGTGTGGTCGCGACTTCAAGAAATGCAGATGGTTTGCCTTCGAGCGGATACTTGATGTGGTACAGCTTGCCTTGCATCTCTTGACGCGGCGCCTCTTCATCGGCGAGCGCGGTCTGGCACCGCGGGCACCAGTTGATGATGTACTGGCCGCGATAGATCAACCCCTTGTCGTAGAGCCGCACGAACACCTCAGCCACGGCGTCCGACAACCCTTGATCCATCGTGAACCGGGTTCGGGTCCAGTCGCATGACGCGCCCAGCCGTCGCAGTTGTTGGATGATGGTGTTGCCAGACTGCTCTTTCCATTGCCAGACCCGCTGGATAAACGCGTCACGCCCCAGGTCATCCCGCCGCTTGCCTTCTTTGGCCAACGCGCGCTCGACGACGTTCTGGGTTGCGATCCCGGCATGATCGGTGCCAGGGATCCAGAGCGCATTCAGGCCTTGCATGCGCTTCCACCGAATCAGGATGTCCTGGATCGTGTTGTTGAGCGCATGCCCCATGTGCAGGATGCCGGTGACGTTGGGTGGCGGGATGACGATGGTGTAGGACTGGCGATTTGGATCCGGCTCAGCATGAAAGAATCGCTGCGCCTCCCACCATTCGTAGCGGGGCTGTTCGACATCTTGCGGATTATATTGCGGTGGGAGGTCAGCCATGGCGTTCAGAGGTCAGAGGACAGAAGTCAGAGGACAGAAGGGATCATGAGGACCGAGGCAACGCCTTCGTCTTTCGTATTTTTACTGACTTCTGTCCTCTGCCCTCTGTCTTCTGATCCTTCAGCAGTTTGTATTCGATCGAATCCACGAGCGCCTGCCAACTGGCTTCGATGATATTCTCGGACACGCCGACAGTGCCCCAGGACTCATGCGGATCTTGCGACTGGATCAATACGCGCACTTTCGCCGCGGTGCCGGCCTTCTCATCGAGCACCCGCACCTTGAAGTCGGTCAGGTGCATCTGCGCCAGCGCCGGGTAAAACCGGTTGAGCGCTTTACGGATGGCGTTGTCCAGCGCGTTGACCGGCCCATCCCCTTCAGCCACGGTCTGCTCGCGCACGCCGTTGACATGCAGCTTGACCGTGGCTTCGGAGACCAGCCGGTGGTCCCGCTTTTCCATGATGATCCGAAACCCTTCCAGCGTGAAAAACGGCGCGAACTGTTTCAACTGCCGCTTCAGCAGCAGCTCGAGCGACCCCTCAGCCGCTTCAAAGTGGTAGCCGCGATGCTCCAAATTCTGCAACAGCTTCAGCAGCCGTTTCGCCTGCGGGGTGTTCTTCGACAGATCCAGCGCCAGGTCCTTGGCTTTGAACACCAGCGATGAGCGACCAGACAGTTCGGACACGAGAATCTTCCGCTCATTGCCGACCATGGCCGGCTCAAGATGCTCGTACGTCCGCGGATTTTTTAGCACCGCGTTGACATGCACCCCGCCCTTGTGCGCAAACGCGGCCGCGCCGACGAATGGCTGGTTCGCGTGTTGGGCCATGTTGCTCAATTCAGCAACGTAGCGCGAGACCTCAGTGAGTTCCTTCAGCTTCGCATCCGGCAGGCAGTTGATCCCGAGTTTGACTTTCAAGATCGCGATGACGGAAACGAGGTTGGCATTACCGCACCGTTCGCCATACCCGTTGATTGTCCCCTGCACCTGTCGGCACCCGGCCTGCACCGCGGCGATCGCATTCGCGACTGCCAGTTCGCTGTCATTGTGCGTGTGGATTCCCAGCGGCACCCAGACGGCGCGCTTCGCCGTGTGGATGATGGCGGTGATCTCGGTCGGCAGGCTGCCGCCGTTGGTGTCGCACAGCACGAGTGTTTGAGCGCCTCCGGCCACTGCGGCCTGCAGCGTCTTGAGCGCGTACGCGGCGTTGTCCTTGTACCCGTCAAAGAAATGCTCAGCATCATAGACCACCGTGCGTCCACGCTTCTTCAGAAACGCGACAGAGTCCTCAATGACGCGAAGGTTGTTATCGAGGCTGATATTGAGCACATCGCGCACATGCAGGTCCCAGCTCTTGCCGAAAATCGTCACGATCTTGGTCTCGGCCGCAAGCAGCGATTTCAGATTCGGGTCTGCCGCAGGGGTGGCAGCCCGTCGCGTGCTGCCAAATGCGGCCAGCCGAGCGGTCAGGCGTAACTGACGAGCTTGACGGAAAAACTGGGCATCTTTCGGGTTGAGCGGCCAGCCCCCTTCGATGGTGTGCAGCCCAAGGGCGTCCAGCTTCTCGGTGATTCGCAGTTTATCCTGCACCGAGTAGGAAATCCCTTCGGTCTGCGCTCCATCGCGGAGCGTGGTGTCATACAGTTCGATCACAGACATTGGTTGTCCTGGTGTGATGGCGGTCAGTCGACGCGTACGGGACAGACCGCGCCGGTTATGCGCCCAGCATCGCCGCGGGTCGGCGATGAGTCGCAACGCGTTCGCGAGACAAACCGAATGCTCGGTGGACCGCGCGGACCGCGCGCTCCGCATGCAGCTTGCGGATCACGCAGGAGATCTTAATTTCTGAGGTGGAGATCATCTCGATGTTGATTCGCTCGCGGGCCATGGATTCAAACATTTTGGCAGCGATCCCTGAATGACTGCGCATGCCAATCCCAACGATCGACAATTTTGCCACGCCTTCATCGGTCGTCACCTCGCCGGCGCCGATCCGGTGCGACACCATGCGCGCCACCCGCAACGTGGATGGCAAGTCGCTCTTCACGACGGTGAAGGAGAGGTCGGTGGAGCCCTCGCGGCTGACGTTCTGCACGATCATGTCCACGTTAATGCCCTTGCCCGCCAGCTCTCGGAAGATCTCTGCGGCCATGCCAGGCTTGTCCGGCACATCGCGGATAGTGACCTTGGCTTCATCCCGCTGCAAGGTGACCCCGCTGACGACGATGTCTTCCATCGCCTTCGCGGATTTGGTGATCATCGTCCCCTCCCGTTGTGAAAAACTGGACCGGACATGGATCGGGATGTTGAACCGTTTGGCGACGAAGATAGATCGGGCCTGCATGACTTGAGCGCCCAACGAAGCCATCTCGAGCATCTCATCGTAGCTGATGGCTGTCAATTTGCGGGCATCCGGCACCATCCGGGGGTCGGCGGTGTAGACGCCCTCGACGTCGGTGAAAATCTCGCACACATCGGCCCGGAGTGCGACCGCCAACGCGACCGCGGTCAGGTCTGACCCGCCGCGTCCCAACGTGGTGATGTCTTGGTTCAGGTTGATGCCTTGGAATCCGGCGACGATGACGATCCGGTTTTGCGCCAGCTCTTTCACGACGCGTTGGGCCGGAATGGCCACAATGCGCGCTTTGGTATGCGTCCCATCGGTCAAAATCCCGATCTGTGCGCCGGTGAAAGAGACCGCATCTTCATCCAGCTCATGGATCGCCATCGCCAAGAGCGCGACCGACACTTGCTCGCCGGTGGCCATCAACATGTCCAACTCACGCTCAGGAGGGTCTTGGCTGATCTGCGCCGCCAATTGCAGCAGCTCGTCGGTGGTATCCCCAAGCGCTGAGACGACCACGACGACATCAGCCCCGGTGCGTTTTGCGGCGACCACGCGCTGCGCCACACGGGTGATACGCTCTGGATTGGCCACCGAGCTGCCGCCATATTTTTGGACGACCAAACGCCTTCTTCTCATGAGGACGCCTGGTGGCTGCTCGAGTCGGTCAGCCAGTCGAACAGTCCCCGACCGTCTTGGAAGACGAGCGGGCTCCCGGCAAGATTCTCCGCGGTTAATTTGACGACCGGGTGCTGCGGCAGCCCAGTGCCAATGCCCACGAACGGCACACTCTGTGTCGGCTGATCATCGATGACGATGAGCAACCGCCACGATCCTAACGTGGGCAACAGCTCGGTGAGCGGTTTGAAGACCAGCTGGTCCAAGCGCTCCATCATGCACAGCCGTTCGACCGGGTCACGGCTGTCCACGCGAAGATGCGCGTAGACCAGATCATGTTGCTGAGCGAGTCGACCGAGTTGCTGGGTCAGCTTGACCAGCGGCGCATCCTGCAGCGTCGACGGGCCGGTGTACCAATGAAGGCTGAGTGATTCAGCGAATCCTCGCAAGGGAAAGTTGGACGAGATCAACGCCCCGGACAGCCCGGTTCGTTCTGTAAAGCTGCGCTGCGGAATTGAGGCCGCCCCACCCCACAGCCAGAGAAAGTTGGCTGGGTTTTCTCCCAGGTCGGTCCGCACCCGGTTGATCGGGTGGTTGTCGAGCTGCTCCCCAGCCTGCTCCAACAGCGACTGCAACGCTCGGCCAGCCGCAGACTTCGGGAGTGCGCGACGCCAAGGCTGGCTGGTGAGCTGCTCTGGGGCTGGCAGCCGTTGCAGCTCGTCGACCTGTAAGACGTTTGGCTGAGTGACCAACACATGGTGCGAGTTCCAACCCAGTGTCCAGCGTCCGATGTCTGGGCCCAGTGTTCGGTTGAGCGTGTCAAGGAGCTCAGCGCTCTCCTTCGTTGGGATCTGGCCGGCCAATGGATCCACAATCTGGCCGTCTTGTTGCGTCACCAAATCACAGCACCAGGCGGTCTGGCCATCAGCCAACGACAGCCCGGCGCTGGTGGCATAGCATCGGCTGGCCGCAGCCTCTGGATCATCTGGCCGCAGTCCGAGTAACCCGCGATGCAGAGCGAACCGATTGATTCCCTGGTCTGGCGCCTGAGGCTTTAACTGCCCGGCCGCGCCGGCCTGAGCCAACTGGTGCAGATGCTCGGTCTTGGCGCCTTCGAGCAGGCTGACGAGCTGACCACCCGGGCGGGCATAATCTTCACAGCGCAGGAGGAGATATTTCATCCCACCACCTGTTGCAGCCCGCCGATGGCGGGCTGATCGCCCCGGCGAGCACTCTTTGTATTCGTCATCCCGTGCAACCTTCGTTGTCTTGTTGGCGATCTTGAGCCAGCCTGGCGTGCTGACCACTGAGCCGGCTCAAGCGACAGGTGGTGGGATCATGAATCACTCATTATACTCGGGAACCGAGTCGACGCCAAGTGTGGCAGCTGGCGTGCTCGACGAGAATGCAGGGTTCGTAGGAAGGCTCTAACCGAGTCCAACCGCTTTGCTCACGGCGGACAATGACGGCGGCAGCGGCTTCGGCATCGTAATGCTGTCAATGGCACACCCAGGGTCCTTGAGGCCATGGCCGGTCAGAATACAGACAACGGTGGTCTGCCGTTTCTTGCGGCTGGTAAAATAGCCGGTTCGGGCCAATTGCAGCAAGCCGGCCACCGATGCGGCCGACGCTGGTTCGGCGAACACGCCATCATGGTTGGCCAACAGCCGATAGGCCTCGAGGATTTGAGCGTCGGAGACCGCCTGGATGGCCCCCTCTGATTCTTGAGTCGCGGTCAACGCGCCCTGCCAACTGGCTGGGTTGCCGATTCGGATCGCGGTCGCGATCGTCTTCGGGTTCTTCACAACCGCGCCATGGACGATGGGGGCGGCGCCCTCGGCTTGAAACCCCAGCATGACTGGCAGCCGGTCGATCTTTCGGTGCTGCCGGTATTCCTTGTATCCTTTCCACTGCGCGGTGATATTGCCGGCGTTGCCCACCGGCGTGAAGTGGTAATCCGGGGCCTGCCCCAGCGCGTCACAAATTTCAAACGCGCAGGTCTTCTGACCTTCGATCCGATACGGGTTGATCGAGTTGACCAGCGTGATCGGATGGTTGTTCACCAGCGATTTGGCGAGGGCCAAGCAGGCATCGAAGTTGGCCTCGACCGGTGCCACCTTTGCGCCATGGATCAGCGCTTGCGACAGCTTACCGAGCGCAATGTTGCCGCTCGGAATGAGCACGATCGATCGCAGCCCGGCGCGCGCGGCGTACGCGCTGGCGGCGGCTGACGTGTTCCCGGTCGACGCGCACAACACTGCGACCGACTTGGCTTCGACCGCTTTTGAAATCGCCAGCGTCATGCCACGATCTTTGAATGACCCGGTTGGGTTCATCCCCTCATACTTGAGGTACACCTGAGCTCGCGGGCCAATCGCCTGGCTCAACTGGCGGCTGTAGATTAGCGGCGTGTTGCCTTCCAACAACGAGATGATCGGTGTCGTTGCAGAAACCGGCAGATAGCTGCGGTAGGCCTCAATGACTCCAGGCCATGCGTTGGACTGCGAGACTCGCCGAGAACGACGGCGAAGTGTCATCGTGCAGTCGAGGGTTCACAGTTAACAGTCGACAGTCGACAGAGTGCGTACAGTGTTCGCTGTGGGCTGAAGACTGTCGACTGTTGACTGAGCATGAGGCTTACTTTACTTTCGGCGCTTCGGTACGCAACGCCACCGTCGGGTGTTTGACGAACCCCATCCGATCGATGAGTTGCAGGGCGGTGCGGATGTCTGACTCTTTGGCCTCGTGTGTCATCATGACCACCGGCACGATCCGGGCCGCGCGACGTTCTTTTTGGTGGACGCTCGCGATGGAAATATAATGGCGTCCCAACACGCCGGCAATCTTCGCCAACACGCCAGGCTTGTCCCGCATGAGAAATCGCATGTAGTAGCGTGTCTCGACCTGACCCATCCGGCGCACCCGGCGCACGCCATGGCTCAATGGATTCGTCAGCGGGATCCGATGGTTGACGCCGCTGATGATATTCCGAGCCACGTCGGCGATGTCCGACAGCACCGAGCTGGCGGCTGGATTTTGCCCTGCGCCGCGCCCGTAGAACAACGCTGAGCCAACCATATCCCCGTGCACATAGATGGCGTTGTACACCCCGTTGACATTCGCCAGCAGGTGCGTCTTCGCCAGCAACGCTGGATGGACGCGCACCTCTAATTCATGGTCCACTTGTTTGGCGATCGCCAAGGGTTTGATGCAGTACCCAAGCTCGTCCGCGTACTCAATGTCGGCCTGAGAGATCGTGCTGATTCCTTCGACATGGATGGCCGACGGCTGCACCGGCAAGCCGAACCCAAGCAATGTGAGAATCGCCAGCTTGTGCGCGGCATCATGCCCGTCAATATCCAACGATGGGTTGCGCTCGGCATAGCCATGATGCTTGGCTTCCAGCAGCGCTTCGTGGAAACTGAGGTGCTGATCCCGCATCTGCGTCAGGATGTAGTTCGAGGTGCCATTGACGATTCCGAGGATGGTGTCCAGGTCGTTGGCAATGAGGCCTTCGCGGAGTGCTTTGATAATCGGGATTCCGCCACCAACCGAGGCTTCGAAATACAAATCAGCGCGCGCCCGTCCAGCGGCGATGAACAGGTCGCGCCCGGCGGTTGCCAAGAGCGCCTTGTTGGCGGTGACGACATGCTTGCCATGTCGCAGCGCGTCCAAGATATAGCTCTTGGCCGGCTCAAGCCAGCCGATCAGCTCGACCACGATCTGGATATCCGGATCGCGCAGGATCTTCGACGCGTCGGTGGTCGCAAGGCCGGCCGGCAGCCGAAAGCCACGCGACGGACGAATATCGCGATCGCACACGCGGCGCAACGCGATCCGCGTGCCGATGCGTTGTTCGAGGAGCCGCGCCTTCTCGATCAGCGCCCTGGCCACCCCGGTGCCAACGGTGCCAAGTCCGATGAGGCCGATATTTACTGTTGTCTGCATGCGAAGGGGTTATTTTGTACCATATTCAGCCGCATTTGGCAATTCAGGCGAAGAAAAAGAGGGGTATGGTGTTCGGCCATGACCCCTCTTTCCAGAGCCGCCCTGCCAAATTGGCCGGAGCAATAAGATCCCGGGCGCCTATGACCGCATGGACGGCTCTAGCTGTTCTGCAATCCGCTCAGGACCGATTAATCGCTTTTGAAGGAAACGTTGATTCATTGGATATGTTGCCGGCGGACAGTCTCCTCACGTTTCGGCATACTGAACTTCGGCGGTTCTGAGCACTTCGTCTCTGAAATATCGGCTCAGGTCAGGCAGAGTTCTCAGGTCCACGCGGCGGCCCATCATCTGAGACAATTCCAACTCCCTCACTGCCAGACGCAAGAATCCGGCAGCGGTCCCTGGCTCAAATTCTACCAGCACATCAACGTCACTCTCAGGTCGGAAATCGTCGCGAAGCACGGAGCCAAACAGCGCCAGCTTTTTGATGTGGTGCCTCCGACAGAACTCAGCGACCCGCTCTCTATTAACTGGAATTTTAGCCCGCATGGTTTCTCTGCCTCATTAGCGATGATCCTGAGCGAGCGAAGCGAGTCGAAGGATCGAACTCTCCACCTCCTGACCCCCATTCCCCTTCGCCTACGGGACTCCTTCGCCGACCACGCCTTCGGCGTGGTGCCCGGCTCGGTCGCAGGCGCTTTTATCCCGAGCGAGGTGGCCGCGCTCAAACATGACTCGGGGCGCCGAGATTCGAACTCGGGACCTCCTGAACCCCATTCAGGCGCTCTACCAAACTGAGCCACGCCCCGGCCAACCGCTCTAATTGATGGCGATACTGCTTTCGAACTGTTGAATGAAGGTGACCACTTGCTCATCGAGACGCTCGGGATCTTTACCCGGCGCTGGGTCGGACAGTTCAAACCGTGCGGCTCGATCCTTGCGCTTCATGGCGCTGATGACCGCCTTGAAGGCGTGTTCCGGCGTACCAGGCGAGACATCCGAGTCTTCCCACCACGCTGACTGTGGATAAGTCCGCTCAGTGACTTGTAGACAGGCCGATGTCCGTATCTCGCCTTCGGCAGAGAACATCATTGGTAGGTAGACCGTGCGGTCCTCTTCTGCCATTGCGACATGACCTATGAAACTGAGCAGGCCAGCAATGATCAATGGCGGCGTTCTGCTGAACCCGCACGGACCTGCTCGTTGATCCCTCTGATACATTGGCTCAATGTGCTCCCGTTTCTATCCGACAGATCAGCCTAGCAGCCTGGGCAAGGGCTGTCAATCGACTGGCGGCTACGATTCGGGTTTGGCAGAGCGCAGCATCAGCGCGCGCAGCGCCTGACGCGGAGGGCGGCGGCGGAACAAGACCGCGTGCACCTGCTCAATGATCGGTAGCTCGACGCGCTGGCGCCGGGCCAGCTCGACAGCCGCGCGGGCCGTCTCCACCCCTTCGATCACCATCGGGGTCGAGCTCAGCACGGCACGCAGCGACCGGCCCTGGCCAAGCTGCTCGCCAAGCCAATGATTGCGGCCTGCCATACAGGTCGTCACCAAATCGCCCAACCCGCTTAATCCCCAAAATGTCTGCGCCTGCGCGCCCAAGGCGGCGCCCAGCCGGGCCATCTCAACAACACCGCGCGTGATCAGCGCGGCCTTGGTGTTCGAGCCGAACCCAAGCCCGTCGCTCATCCCAGCCGCGATGGCGATGGGGTTTTTCAACGCTCCGCCGAGCTCTACCCCAATGACATCGGTGGAGGTATACAGGCGCAGCCGGTCGCTGATCAGCAGCTGCTGTACGTCTCGGGCCAGCTCGAGCGATTCTGACGCGACGACTGAACTCGCTGGTTGCCCCTGAACAATCTCCATCGCGATGTTCGGTCCAGACAGCACGGCCAGCCGTGGGTGGCCGAGTTCATCGCGAATAACTTCAGATATCCGCTTCAGCGTCTGCGGCTCAATCCCTTTGGCCACGCTCAGCAGCCGCTGACGCCGAAGATCGATCGACGCCAATTGGCGCACAACGCCGCGCAGATATTGTGACGGGATAGCGAGCACAACGAGCGAACTCGGGCCAACAGCCTCTGGCAACGACGCGGTGATTCGGATCGCGCGAGGAATGCGGATCCCGGGGAGGAATTTGATGTTGTCGCGTCGGCGGCGTAGTACACCGGCATACTCAGCGAACGGGCTCCACCAGATCACGCGATGGCCAAGCCGGTGGGCATAGATCGCGAGGGTGGTACCCCACCCACCATCTCCGAGTACGGTGATCGTCGCTGGGTGCGGCATGGTGCGGCAACTTTAGCATAAGCTGCTAGGGCGCGTCAAACCGTGGAGCGGATCGGCGTGCGAATTAAAACGGCGGGATGTCGCCAAGTTCAAACGGCGCTTGGCCGGCCGGCATCTCTGGTCCGATATCCATGGAGAGGATATGGCGGTACCCCACGCAGAACACGATCCGGCCCCACACGACATAGAAATGGCCGAGGACCTTATAGACGACCCGCTCAGCGCCGTTCTCCGGGTTCAAGTCCTTGGTGACGAATACCTGCCGGGGCGGCAACGGGTCAAGGTTGTGGGCCCAGTCAATGGAATCATCGACCGAGGGGAGGGCGACTTGTGACTCGACATGATAGGTGCAGCGGCGCAGCACGTCAGTAGCATACTCCCCCTGCTGGAGGTGCTCGCTGACGATGCAGTCACGCTTCAGCCAGTCGTCTGAGGTGAGGTTGCGGACGCGGATTTCTCGCATGCGGGTAACTCGGCAAACTCCAGGTCGCACTCGAACTGCGGGTCCAGCCGATGCAGTTCGAACACCAGCATCACCAAGCGTAATTTCAAGGTGGGCTGGTGGGTTTTCTTCCACGAGGAGTACAGGTCGAGGAAGGCATCGAGCGTCCGCTCGAAGGTCCGTCTGCGCTCGTACCCCTCCAGGTCTTTCAAGAATCGTTTGAAGCGCGCCTCGGAAAGCTCCTGCGCAGTCGGCGTGATCTTGAAGTGTGACAGCTGCCGATGAAACATTGCCGTATCGTCCACGCGTCACCCAATAAATTCGCCGAACCACCGCTTGGTAGTTCGGCCCCTCGTTGCTAGGGCTGAGGGACCCTATCACGTGTGATGCCCTGCTTAATATTACATAGATTGTATTACAATTTAAAATTACCATATCGTATGAGTAACCGTCAATGGCCTACAGCAATGTTTTTGTAACTCCCTGTTTTAGAGAAGGTTGCTATTTCGATTGAAATGCCGCCGGGCAGATGGATTGGTAGGCGCACCACTGGCAGGCAAACTCATTTGGCTTGGGATGGAAGTCTTGCGACCGGATACCTCTGGCTGCTGTTCTGAGCAACTGTCTGGTCCGGTCCATATCATCGTCGGTGGGATGGGCTTGTCCGGTCAGCCCGGTTTCTAAGAATCGCAGCTCGACCCGACTCGGCAACCGGCCGTGTAACGTCTGCCAAGCCAACGCGTAGACGAGTAACTGCAGCGATTCTCGGGTTCGGCGATCTGCAGCCGCCTGGTCTCGGATGTCGGACGATTTATAGTCGATGATGATCGCATCATCCCCCTGGAGATCAACCCGATCCCATCGGCCGGTGACGAACAGATCATCCAGCGCGAACCGGAACTTCTCTTCGATTAGCGTGGGATGCTCTGGCGTGGCCTGTTGTGCCGCATAAAACCGGCGCAACGTCTGTCGCCCCTGCTCCAACCGGAGCTGTTCGTGTTCTCGGGTCAAGAATCCCTCAGACACCCAGGCCTGTTCGAAGGCCACGAGTAATTCAGCTTCACGCATGGCCATGCCCTGAAGCTGGCGTTTGAAGAACTGCTCGATCGCGCTATGCAGCGCTGCGCCGTAGATGACCACATGATGCCGCATGGCCGGAATCCGGAGAATCTTGCTATAGCGGTATTTCATCGGACAGGTCAGATAATCGTCCAGCCCATGCGCATCCAGCCGCAACGCGGTCGACCCGGTCGGCGCAATGGTGACCGCCAATGGGGCACGGATCTGTGATCGCTCGAGAATGTCTGTGGCGCCAGCCCGCTTGGCTGGGGGAGTCTGCGTCGAGAGGTTCAGCGATTCCAGGACAAATTGGCTGACTTTTCGAGCGGTCTTACCCCCATAGTCGTACGCGGCGGTCAGGAACAGCTCTTCTTTCGCTCGAGTCATTCCCACGTAGAACAGTCGGCGTTCTTCCTGAAGATGATAGTCGCCGGACGGCAACAAGTCCTTCACCAACGACTCAGGCAGCTCCAGCGTGTCACGGCGCTGCGGGGTGGGAAACCGGCCGTGAACCAAGCGAACAAGAAACACGACCGGAAACTCTAATCCCTTCGCCTTATGAATGGTGAGGACATTCACCCGATCTGCCCAGGCATCGTCCTCCTCGAACGGCTGGTTCCCCATCGCCTCAAACAGTTCAAGCTGCCCGACCAGTGCTGGCAAATGGGGGCCGACTAGCTCTTCAACTCGGCGCAACTCGTTAAAAAATCTCGCCACGGTTTGAAGTTGCAGCGATGTCTTGACGTCGTCACATCGGCTGAGGTGTGTGAGAAACCCGCGATCTTGAAGCCACCGAAAGAGGACTTGACCCCCGGAATGGTGGCGGGACAGTTCCAGCAACCGTTGGACATCCTCACCCAGTTGACGCAGGATCTGTTTGCCGGGATCAGACACCGCGGTGGACAGCGTCGGATGCTCGTCAAGCTGTTGCACGAGCTCCTGCAGGCTGCGGTGGGTGCGCCGCGCTTCAGCCAACACCGCGGTTAAATCATCCATTGGGCAGTTGTACAGCGGTGAGCTGGCCACATGGTACCAGCTCAGGCTATCGGCCGGGTCGGTGAGCGATTTCAGGCATGACACCAGCATTTTGCTCTCGTGTCGCGCGAACAAGCCGCTGGCACCGCTAAATCGCCAGGAGACCCCGGCCACGTTCAGTGCGCGCAGGAAGAGGTCAGCGTCGCGGTTCGACCGAACCAAAATCGCAAAGTCGCTGGGCCGGCGTCTGCCCGCCTCGATCGTTGTCCGGATCGTCGTAGCCACCCAGTCCGATTCGCTGGAGGCATCGTCAAACACCTGAAACTTGGGCACGATCGATTGGCGCGGCACCCGGGCGAGCAATCGTTTCTCAATGCCCTGGCGGACTTCGAGCCGATCCGGATCATTGAACCGGATCAGGCGATACGCGGTGTCCAGAATGGCCTGCGACGACCGAAAATTATCCGTCAGGACGATGGTCTGCACCGTGGGATAACGCTCGAGAAATTTGAGGACATTGCTAATCGCCGCTCCACGCCATTTGTAAATGCTCTGATCATCGTCCGCCACGACCGTGATCTCACTCTGGGCATCGGTGAACAGTTGGAGCAAACGAAACTGGGCATAGTTGGTATCTTGGAATTCATCGACCAAGATCCACTGGTACTGTCGGCGTAGCGCGGCCAACACCTCAGGATGCTGCTCGAGCAGTTGGATCGCCAGCAACATCTGGTCGCCAAAGTCCACGACATCTTCGGATCGCAGCAACGCCTGATACGCGGCGTACACAGCGGCCAGCTCATGCAGTCGGCGGCTCTGGCGCTGGAGCTCCTCATCGGCAGGCGCTGCCCTGGCCTGGTCATGGACCTGTTTGGCGTGCACGGCAAACTCGTCCGGGCTCACCGCCTCGTCTTTTGCGCGCGAGAACAGCGCGATTAAGGCGTCGACATACCGGGTCGGATCGTTCAGCGGACGATATTCGGCGAGCGGCAGCTCAAACATGTGTTGGCTCAAGAAGATCCGTTGCTCCTGCTGGGACAGGACGCGGAAATTTTGGGTCAGTCCTAGCTGAATGGCATGTTCCCGCAGTAACTGGTCGCCGAACGCATGGAAGGTCTTGAGCGCAATATTGAGGTAGCCGTACGGAGCCAGCAGGTCGACCCGCTCTTCCATCTGTACGGCGGCTTTGTCGGTGAACGTCAGCGCCAAGATCTGGTCTGGGCGGACCTGTTTGTCGCGCATCAACCAAGCGATCCGACGGGTGATCACCGTGGTTTTCCCGGTGCCGGCGCCAGCGATGATCAGCAGCGGCCCGCCTTCATGTCGAACGGCGCACTGCTGCGCTGGCGTCAGGTCAGCAAGCAGCAGGTCTTGCGGAGCCAGCGCTGGCGGGGACAACTCTCTCAGTCCGGGGCGGACCGTCTTGGCGCGGCGTGCGGGTCTGGTTACTGCCCCGGTTAGTTGACGCCCGCGAGGGGCCATGAGCTATTGGGGCGTCACGATGTTGAACGTAAACGGGAAATCTTCGGACGTCTTCGCGAAGTCGTTCGCGTCGAAGCTGGTCTTGATGTTCGCGACCATCAGCCGGAGGCTCCCCGCCTGTTTATTGGGTGTCCAGAACGCGACCAAGCCATCGTGGACCACATCCGGATACAAGTAGCCACTCTGGAGTGATGCGCGGGTGATCAGCGCAAATCGCCCCTGCGGCTTCTGGGCCACCAACTTCCCGACTGGCAGGCTAAATCCGAAGTATCCAGGGCGGGCTTCTTCTAAGACGCCGCGCGTCACCGTGCCGACTGGCTGGTGGAACTCGGCCAGCGCGTTGGCATAGTCGATACTGAGCGAGGCGTACTGGTTGCCGCGATCGTCGATGAGGACGAACTCGGCCGGATTGATCCGGATCTTGCTCGTGCTGTGGTTGATGATCTTCACGTAAAACACCAGCTGCTCTGGAAAGAAGGGGTTATGCCCGGCGAACTGCCCAAAGATCTCCCGCCGCCCGAACAGATCCTTCAAATACTGCGGCGTCGCATGCGTGACCGTGACTTCGACTTGCCCCTGGGTGAGAGTTTGTGTGGTCGGTTCAAGCCGACGATGGTCTCCTGTGGCGACTGATGGCGCCTCCACCATCGGGCCCCGCGTTTGGCGTTCGAGCAACAGCGAGCTGGTTCTTGTGCCGCAACCTGCTAATAGACTCAACGTCACGCCGTAGATCAATCGTCGGTGCGTCATACTTTCTCCTCCTCTGTCACTCACTCAACGCGTGCTGATGGGTCGACATATTTCTTGTACGCCTCCAGGCAATACCGATCCGTCATGCCGGCGATATAGTCGCACACGACACGGGACGGGTCGTCACCGCGGTCAAGACGGCTGCGCGGTGTGTTCGGGAGTTGCGCTGGCTGGCGCAGATAGAAGGCAAACAGTTCGGCGATGTATCGCTTGGCTTCCTGCGCCATTCGGAGAACGCGTGCATGCTGGTAGAACTGGGTCCACAGCAGCCGTTTGAGCGGCGTGCGCAGCGGCGCCATGCCGTCGCTAAAGCCCACCAACCGGTGCGCGCAAGCCCGCACATCTTCTACCTGCTCGATTTGTTCGTGCCGCAATCGATCCAAGGTGCCCTGGACCAAATCGGTGATTTGTCGATTGATCAGCGTCCGGATGATCTGGTACCGCCGAATCTCAGGATGAAGCTGTCCCTGCCTGGACTCCACCGCCTCGCGTGCCTGCCGCCACAGCGCTAACGCGTCGAGCTGATCTTCATGGAGAATTCCTGACGCCAGGCCGTCGTCCAAGTCATGGTGGTCATACGCGATCTCGTCCGCGATATCGGCTACTTGGCTCTCCAGTAATGGGGCGGTGGTCGGATCGAGCGCCACCTGCATGTCCGGCTGACGGTACGGGGTTCGGTGTTTGTTGATGCTTTCGCGGACTTCCCATGTCAAGTTGAGTCCGGGGAACTCCGGATAGCGGTGTTCCAACACATCGACGATCCGCAGACCTTGAATATTGTGCTCGAATCCTCCATGCGCTTCCATCAGATCACGCAAGGCGTCCTCGCCGGCGTGGCCGAAGGGCGGGTGACCAATGTCATGCGCGAGGGAGACGGTCTCTACCAAATCCTCATTGAGCCGGAGAATCCGCGCGATCGATACGCTGACCTGCGCGACCTCTAGCGTATGCGTCAGGCGCGTGCGATAGTGGTCTCCCTCATGGTTGACGAATACCTGGGTTTTATACTCCAGGCGGCGGAACGCGGTGGTATGGATGATGCGATCATGGTCTCGACGGAAGACGGTGCGGTACGGGTCTTCAGGCTCTGGGTAGAGCCGGCCTCGGGTATGCCGGCTCTTCATCGCATACGAGGCGAGCCAGCGCTCTTCCCTGGCCTCTAACTCTTCGCGGGTCGCTGGCAGGTGGAGTGATTCGCTGGAAACGGCCATCACCGGTGCTGGGCGCCGTAGAGTCCGGCCAGCAGGCTTAGATCACTTGGCTGCCAGACCCACATGTTGGACGTTTTGGCTAACAACCGAGCGTTCTGATCCAATCCGGTTCGCGTGATGACGACCTTCCGAGAGGGTTTCGGCTGCTGGGAGCGGCAGAACCGCTCAAAACTGCTGATATCCGATTCAGCCACCGCACGCTCCTGGACGGTGGCGCACCATCGTCGTCCCCCGCCATCCGCGATGATGTACGCGGCCGAATTGGCGGTCCACTCAGTGCGGATCGAGTCAAACTTTGGCAGTCGACCGGTCTTAGAGTCCAGCCAGACCGTTTCATCGTCAAATCGCTCGAATAGATGGACCACCTGCTCTGAAAACGACAGCTGATGCAGCTGTTCCCAGTGCACCCAGAGCGACCGCAGATACTGCTCGAATCGGTGGCGGACCAAGGTCTCATCGCTCTGCGCATTGGTGCGCCGGGCTAGCAAGACAGACGATAACCAGCAGCGCACAACAGGATCGGTCACCAACCAGCAGCTTCCGTTGCGTTGAACAAGGTCATGCTCAACCAAGGCTTGCAGCGCGGTCGACAGGCCGGCCCGGCCAATACGGGATCCGATTTCTGTCGCGGTTCGAGCGCCGCCAGCCACATGGATGAGCGTATCCAGCGCTCGTGCGCCGCTGCGGGCATGGACTAATGACTCAATACGCGAGACACACCATTGATGGAGCGGACCTTCGGGGCTGCCCAAGAGGTCCCAGGCTGTTTGCAAAAATAGGTGCTCAGGCTCATCAAACCGATGGCCCAAGGCGGCCAGCTCCTTGAATCGCTTAAGGAACAACGTGAGGTACCAGGGGTAGGCGCCAAGCCAACGCAGCAAGAACGGGCTGACCATATCCGCGCGGCGGATTCCGACCAATGCTTGGTGCACCCATTCACTTGCGGTGCTCGGTTCAAGCGATTCCAACGTGAGCAGTTCAAATTGTCCGAAGAGCAGTTGCAACCGTTCTCTGAGAATGGCTCGGGCGCGATACGTTGCACTGCTGGAGAGGATGAACAGCGTCGACGGCCAGGTCATGACCCGCTTTCCGAGTTCATGAAACGCATGCCCAAGCCCGAGCTCCTCGAGATAGAGGAATTCATCCAGGATGAGCACCGTGGGCTGGCGCAGCTCTTCGGCCAGGACTGGAATGGTGTCGAGTGTGCGGGTAAAGGCTTCAGCATAGGATCGGCGATTGACGAGCGGTTCGATGGTGCGGATGGCTGCTGCAGTGTTGGGCAACACCGGCTCGGCTGTGCGTACCATCTGTTCGAGCGGCTGCGCCGGTACGAGCCATTGATCTGTGGTCGAATCGTTTCTATCGGGTACTCCGAAAGCCTGGCGCTGACCGGCGGCGATGCAGCCGGCCTGCAGGGTCGCGCCGAGCAGTCGCGTGAGGAAGCTGCGGCATGACTCGCGATACAGCGAACATGAGATGAGCGTGAGCGTGTTCGGGGCAGCCGCAACCAGTTGCTGGAGTTGAAAACTCTTGCCGCTACCTGGTGGACCGATTAAAGCCAGGTTGTGGCGAAACCCATCGCTAAAGGCCTCGAGTCGTTGCGACAGATGACGGGCAAGTTCTGGGCGGAGATTTGGGGGTGAGCTCATCCCACCACCTGCGGCTGCCACGCCGGCGGCGTGGCACTGCAACGACTTCGTTGATGAGTGCTCATGACAACCTTCCTTGCAATTCCTTCAGTTGCAGGGCTGCCGTTGGCAGCCGCCGCAGGTGGTGGGATCATTCCGATGGCAAATACGCCAGGGTGTTCTTCGGTGTGGCCCCATACCGGATTTCGAAATGCATCGCCTGCAGGCCGATGGTTCCGAGTGGGGTGCCCTGGCGCAAGGTAACGCCAGGGCTGACCAAGATTTGATCCAGGCCAGCATACACGGTCAAATGTCCGTCAAGATGGTCCAACACCACGGTCCTGCCCCAGCCGGCGAGCTGCTGCGCTGCGACAGCAACTTGACCACTTCGGGAGGCGCGCACCAAGCTACCTGGCGACGCGCTGATTTTGACCCCATGGGTTGATCCGGCGCTCCGAACGGTCCCACGGACCGGCCAAAGAAATGCCAATGTCTCAGGCGGCAGCGGAACGAACAATCGTTGCCCGGATCTGACGGGTACGGTGCTTCGCAGGCGGTTGGCAGCTGCCAATTGCTGCGGCTCAAGGCCATAGGAGTGTGCGATTCGCCAAAGTGTTTCACCGCGTTGAACCACATGGTAAGATCCGGCCAGTTGAGGCAGCGGCCGGACCACAGGGGGTGAGTCAAGAGCCACTGGGCCGACCGGAACGGTCGCGCACCCAGTGATCAATGCACAGGCCGTGATCCCCAGGGACCAGACACGCGTCATCCTGGAGAGGCGTCGTTCAGGAGGTTCAGGGCTTTAGCTCTTGGTGAAGAGGTTCAGTATACCAATCAATCCGTACGTCATGTCTGGCGTCAGCTGCACCACTCTATCGCGGTCGTCAAAAAAAGGCAAGCCGAAACCGCGGCTGTTTTGTCGACGAGTCCGGTGAAAAATATTCCACTTTTTGGCCGGCTCGACTAGAATATTTCGAACAACTCACCAGGTTCTGCTGGCGGGTATAGCACAGTGGTAGTGCACCAGCTTCCCAAGCTGGCCACGCGGGTTCGATTCCCGCTACCCGCTGTATTTTTCCCCTTCACCCCCTGAGCAGCCGCTGTTTCAGACTGCGTGCGGCCGATTCAGGGTCTGCGGCTGCACAGACGGCACGGACCACTGCGACGCAGTAAGCGCCGGCATGGACCACATCGCCGATGGTCTGAGCATCAATCCCTCCGATGCAGGTGAATGGAATGCTGAGCTGCTGACGAACCTGCCGGATGCCTGCCAAGCCGACGCTGCCATAGTTCGGCTTGGTTGGCGTGGGAAAGATCGGGCCCACGCCGATGTAATCAGCGCCTTCGGCTTGGGCGGCAAGCGCTTGCTCGAGCGAATGCGTGGATTTCCCCACCAGCTTCCCACCCCTGAGGAGCCGCCGAGCCTCAGCCACTGGCGCGTCGTCTTGCCCTAGATGCACCCCATCGGCGTTGATATCGGCCGCGACCTGAGGACGGTCGTTGATGAGTAGCGGGATATGGTGAGGACGTGTCACCACCAGCAGCCGGGTGGCTACAGCGGCGAGCTGATCATCGGTCGCGCGTTTGGCGCGCAGTTGGAGCACATCTGCGCCGCCGCGAATCGCAGCGATCGCCAGCTCAACGAGGTCGCGACCGACGGCGGTGTCGTCGTCGAGAATCACGTAGAGCCGCCAGGTGGAGCAAGAGGTCACGTTCGAGGACATAGGTGCGAAACCGTAATCGCTGGAATCTCGCCGTGTGTGTCGGGGCGAATACCCGCGTGCATTCTTCGAGGGCGCGAAGCGATTCTTTTGCTCGTTGGAGATTAATCACGAGGAGTCGGTCAAGGGTGCCCACCGGGCTTGCCAAGGCGTGGCGGCCAATGTCCCCCCGGCTTTCACGCGCAGCGACCAGGGCTCGAGCTGGAACGGGTAAGGCTCGTATCGCGTTTGCCACCGCATGGCGCAACGCCCGCGCTCGGCTGAACAAGGACGTGGCTTCGAAGTGAAATCGCACGATCTCTTCGGCGACTCGAAGACCTTCCAACGCTCGGTTGGCATTGGCATCCAGCAGCCGCAGCACCGAGCGGTTCATCATGACCAGCGGCGAATCCGCTCAATGATGTTGGTCGTCGACCGGCCCTTGACCAGCGGCAGCCGGGCCACGCGTCCACCATACCCTTCCACGAGGTCTCGTCCGACAATCGCCTTCGAATCCCAATCTGCGCCTTTGACTAGGACATTCGGACGCAGCCGCTTGATGGTATGCCAGGGCGTGTCCTGATCAAAGACGGTGACGTAATCCACGCAGGCGAACGCGGCCAAGAGGAGCGCGCGCTCGCGCTGAGACAGAATCGGCCGGCCCGGGCCTTTCAATCGGCGGACCGACCGGTCGCTGTTAATGGCGACGATGAGCAGGTCCCCGAGTCGTTTCGCCTGTTCCAAGATCGTGACGTGGCCAGCATGCACCACATCAAAACACCCGTTGGTGAAGACCACTCGCTGACCTCGATGCTGGGCTTGCCGGATTCGCCGGGTCAGCGTCGTGAGTGACGCGATCTTACGATGGGTGGACAGCAGGGGTGAGCTGGAGCGCATCCTCAACCAGCGCGCACAAAATGTGGCCGATGGTTAAATGGAGTTCTTGGATTCTGGCCGTCACCGACGACGGGACGCAGATGCAGATGTCACAGGCGCTGGTCATCTTGCCTCCGCTCTCGCCGGTCAGTCCGATCGTCGCGGTGCTGAGCCGGCGGGCGGCTTGCAGACCGGCCAAGACATTGGCCGAATGGCCAGAGGTTGACAGTCCGACAGCCACATCCCCTGGTTGAGCCAATCCTTCGAGTTGACGCGAGAAAATCTGGTCAAACGTGTAGTCGTTGCCGATCGCGGTGACGCTCGCCATATTTTCAGTGAGCGAAATCGATGGAAGCGACCGGCGGTCTTGTCGAAATCGGCCGACAAACTCTCCCGCCATATGTTGGCTTTGCGTGGCCGAACCACCATTGCCGAACCAGATGATCTTGTGGCCGGTGTTGATCGCCTCACTCATGAGCCGCCCGGCCTTCGCGATCAAGCGGATATGCTCATCAGAGATCGCGCGATACGCGCCGACCGCCTCTTGAACACTGGTGTAGACCGTCTGTTCAGACGTCATCGATCCATCCTCATCCAAAGAACATCTTGGCAATGCGGTACAGCTCCATATCCAACGTTTTCAGTGTGCCTGTGCCCTGCTCGATCGGCACCGACACGATGTGATTGCCCTGGAGGCTCACCATCTGGCCGAACCGGCCTTCGAGCACCAGCTCGACCGCCCGTACGCCAAACCGCGTGCCGAGGATCCGATCGAACGCGGTCGGACTGCCACCCCGTTGGAGATGACCAAGGACTGTCACGCGCGTCTCATACCCTGTCCGTTGTTCGATCAGTTTTCCCAACAGATGGCCAATACCGCCAAGTCGCATATGGCCGAACTCATCGAGCTCCTCGGCGGTGGTCACCTCAGCGTCTTTCTTCATCTGGGCGCCTTCAGCGACCACGACGATGCTGAAGTCCTTGCCGCGAGCGTATCGCTGACGGATCAAATCACAGACCTCCTCAAGGTCCACCGGCTGCTCAGGGATCAAAATCACATCCGCTCCGCCGGCGATTCCCGCGGCGGTGGCGATCCACCCGGCATGCCGCCCCATCACTTCGGCCACCATGATCCGATGATGGCTTTCAGCGGTGGTATGGAGCCGGTCGATCGCCTCGGTAGCGATATTGACCGCGGTGTCGAATCCGAATGTAAAATCGGTGGCGGACAGATCATTGTCGATCGTCTTCGGGACGCCGACGACATGCACCCCTTCCTGTGCCAGCTTGGTGGCGACCCCGAGTGTATCTTCGCCGCCGATCGCGATGAGCGCATCGAGCTGCAGCCGTTTGATATTCTCCAACAGCCGAACGCGATCTTCCGGGTGTTTGTACGGGTTCGTCCGAGAAGTCCCCAGAATCGTCCCGCCTTTGGGAAGAATCCCAGACACCGCCTGCAGATCCAACGGAGTTGTCTCCGCCTCCAGCAGCCCTTTCCAGCCGTTGCAGATCCCGACGACTGTCACGCCAGCAAGAATCGCCCGACGGGTCACCGCCCGGATCACCGGGTTGAGTCCAGGACAGTCGCCACCCCCGGTTAACACCCCCAATTGACGTACCGTGGTCATACGGCTCCTCTGTGGTCGAGTGGTGACATTATTCCGATTCCCCAAGTTGCAACTGTCGATCGATGTAGTCGGTGGCGATGTGGCCGCGCCAAAACGTCGGGTCGCTGAAGATCTGCTTGTGTAGCGGGATGGTGGTCTTGATGGGCTCGATGAAATACTCTTCAAGCGCCCGCTGCATCGTGCGGATCGCTTCTTGCCGAGTCGAGCCGGTGGTGATCAGTTTGGCCAACAACGAATCATAATACGGTGGCACATCGTAGCCGGTGAACACGTGGGAGTCGACGCGGACCCCGCGGCCGCCTGGCTCATGATAAAACGTGATTTTCCCTGGCGAGGGCGCGAATCGATTCGCCGGATCCTCGGCGTTGATCCGGCATTCGATGGCCCAGCCCTCCATCGTCACCTCGTCTTGTTTGATTCCCAACGATTCACCAGCGGCTACCCGGATCTGTTCCTTGATCAGGTCAATCCCTGTGACCATTTCGGTGACCGGGTGCTCAACCTGGATCCGGGTGTTCATCTCGATGAAATAAAATCCACCGTCCTTATCGAGCAGAAATTCCACGGTGCCGGTTGAGGTGTAGCCTGCGGCTTTTGCGGCCCGCACAGCCAGCTCGCCCATCTTCCGCCGAAGTTTGGCGTCGACCACCGGCGAGGGGGCCTCTTCGACCAGCTTTTGGTGGCGGCGCTGAATCGTGCAGTCGCGTTCCCCCAAATGGATGATATGGCCCTGCTTGTCCGCGAGGATCTGAAATTCAATGTGGCGCGGTTCTTGCAGGTACTTCTCGACGAACACCTCGCTGTTGCCAAAGCTGGCTTCGGCCTCGGCCTGGCAGGTCATTAAGGCACTAATCAGTCGGACATCATTATGGCAGACCCGCATGCCGCGTCCGCCGCCGCCCGCGGCCGCCTTGACCATCACCGGATAGCCGATTCGGCGCGCCGTGTTTAAGGCGTCCTCCTTATTCCGGACCGCAGCCATGCTGCCAGGGATGATCGGGATCCCGGTTTTCCGCATGAGGTCTTTCGCGGCGATCTTATCCCCCATGAGCCGGATGGATTGGGCCGAGGGTCCGAGAAAGGTGATATTGCACGACTCGCAGATCTCGGCAAAGTGGGCGTTCTGGGATAGAAACCCGTAGCCCGGGTGGATTCCGTCGACATCGGTGATTTCTGCGGCGCTGACAATGGCGGGGATATGCAGGTAGCTCTGCTCGGCCTTTGGGCCACCGACGCAGATCGCTTCATCGGCCAGCCGGACGTGCAGGCTATTTCGATCGGCTTCCGAATAAATAGCGACGGTCCGGATCCCCATCTCTTTGCAGGCCCGGATCACGCGCACGGCGATTTCGCCGCGGTTCGCAATGAGGATCTTCGAGAACATCTGGCAGGGATCCTGGGGAACGCACGACCGGCGTCACGCCCCCGATGCGGTCACTACGGCGGTTCTACCGCAAACAGTGGTTGGCCGAACTCCACCGGCGCGCCATTCTCCACCAGGATCTCCACGATCCGGCCGGTCGTCTCGGTTTTAATCTCGTTCATCAACTTCATCGCTTCGATGATGCAGACGACCTGGCCCACCTCAAGGTCTTGGCCGACCTCGACAAAGGGTGGGGCGTCAGGCGCTGGCGCGCGATAGAACGTTCCGACCATCGGGGATTTGATGACGACGCGGTGACGGTCATCCGCCACCACATGGCTGGTCGCGGTTGGCGCCGGCAACGAGTGCGAGACGCCGGCCACGTATTCCACCGGCTGGGACGAAACGACCGGCACCGCTTTCTTCAGCCGGATCTTGATCCCCTCTTGTTCGATTTCCAGCTCGGCAAGACCGCGAGCTTCCATGAGGGCGAGCATCTCTTCAATGAGCTGAACGGCTTCCCGCTCCGAAGGTTTGCGCTTATCCACGGTCGCCTCGTTGTTGGCCTGTCCGCTACGCTTCGACGCCGGTGTGCATGCAACCGGCGGTCTCCCATCGACCGCTAGGCGCGGGAGACGTAGGACCCGGTTCGAGTGTCGACACGAATCACATCCCCCGGCTCAACAAACAGCGGCACCTGGATCGTGGCGCCGGTTTCCAACTTAGCCGGTTTCATCCCACCCTTGGAGGTATCTCCCCGAACCCCAGGCTCGGTCGATTCGATATGGACCTCGACGAACATGGGGGGCTGGATTCCAATGAGCTGTCCATCATGAAACTGTCCCTCCAGCTCCATGTTTTCCTTTAGGAACCCTGCCCCTGTTCCGAGGACATCAGCCGGCACTTGCACTTCCTCGTACGACTTGGTGTCCATGAGGTGGTACGTCTCTGCGGTGCGGTAGAGATATTGCAACGTCCGTTTTTCAATGAACGCTTCCTGAAATTTTTCGCCGGCCCGAAACGTCCGTTCAATGACCGAGCCATCTCGGAGGCGGCGCAGCTTGGTGCGAACAAACGCCCCCCCCTTGCCGGGTTTGACATGCTGGAACTCCACGATGGACCACAGTTGCCCGTCCATCACAAGGGTTTCCCCACTTCGAAAATCGGTTGTTGAAATCATGGTGGAAACTCCTATTGTACTGTTGATCACAGGGTGCGGTCAACTGACCGAGGAATGGCTGACGCACCCTTGCGTGCGAGTCCCGTTCCAACTATTTACGCCACGTATCAACTGGGCGGTTCAGTGGGAGCGGTTGGCCGTTGCCCAAACGGATCGTGAGGTGCATCAAGTTGGAACGGTACTAGCGACGGCGCCGCGACGCCGATGTCGAGCCTGCCCGTGCTGGGCGCCGGGAGGGGGTGGGTTGGTGTGGGCGCTGAGCGGTCTGACTGGCGGTCAGCACCCCAATGAGGGCTTCCAATCCGAGCCGGTAGCTCGCCGCTCCGAATCCGCAAATTTGGCCGCGGCAGACGCCGGCGGTGAGCGACTGGTGGCGAAACGGCTCGCGGGCATAGATGTTGGAGAGATGGACTTCCACCGCAGCGATTCCAGCGGCCTCGATGGCATCGCGGAGTGCGACGCTGGTGTGCGTATAGCCGGCCGGATTGATCAGCAGACCGTCGCATCGTCCGCGGGCCGCGCCGATTCGGCTGATCATTTCGCCTTCGTGATTCGATTGAACAATCGTTAACATCACCTGGTGGGAGGCCGCCAGCCGGTGCAGCTCTCGGTTGATCGAGGCCAAATCAGCGGTGCCATACAATGCCGGTTGGCGACTGCCGAGCAACTGCAGGTTGGGACCGTGGATCACCAAAATATTCATGTACCCGCTCCTGTTGGGTTTGTCTCCATCGTTGACCTTGCCCCTGGTGGGGTCGCTTCCTCGGGCAGCATCACTGGAATGCCCTCGCGGATGGGGTACCGGCGCCCGCACTGGCCGCAGATCAGACGATCCTGCTGCAGGCTGACCGCTGTCTTGCAGATCGGGCATCGGAGAATCGCCAAGAGCTCGTCATCGATCATGGGTGCCCTCACGCTGTTCCTCTATGAGCCGGCTGCTGTTGGCAATGCGGGCGACTCAGCGCCCAACCCTTCGGCTCGGGCCACGGCTTTATCCGTAGGTCCTCGCTCAGGGTTCCGCTCCACGGGGTTGTCCGTGGAGCTCCAGAGGCCAGTCGGTTCCTCGGGGATCTGCTGGCCTTTGCGGTACTCTTCGATCCGGCGGATTCGATTCTCCAAGCGTTGGTGGCTGGTCACACAGACTTCCTGGTATTTCTTATCGAGCTTTTCGATCAACGCTCCAACTTCAGTGAACCGATCACGAAACAGCCGATAGTCCTGCAAAAAGCCGTTAATGGACCGCACGATATCGCGGATCGCCACCGTGTAATGGTAATGCTGCCACGCCTGGGCGATAATTCGTACTACCGCGTACAGGCTCCAGGGTCCGCAGAGGATGGTTTTCTTCTGCAAGCACTCATCAATCAGGTACGGCATCCATTCGTTCACGAGCCCATACACCTGTTCGTTGGGGATAAAAATAATGATGTAGTCCACCGAGCCGTCTACCTGCGCGTAGTTGCGACGTTCCATCTCACGCAGGTGCTCTCGAACATCCCGGATAAACGCCTCTTGGTGCGTCCGCTGCTCTTCGTCCCGTGTGCTGGCCGCATACTTGAGGTAATGATCGAGCGGAAATTTGACGTCCATGAAGAGTCGATGCTGATCCGGGAGGAAAAAGGTGTAGTCCGGCCGACCCGCCTCGGTGGCGGTCTCGCAACAATACTGGAGATTCTCCTGCAACCCGCAGAATTGCAGAATGTCGCGCGCCATCCGTTGGCCCCACTGTCCCCGCACCCGGGAGTTGCCGAGCACCGCGATCAGGTTCGAAGTCGCTTGGTGTAACTGGCCGGTTTCTTTGGCGACCTGCTGGAGCTCGGCATGGAGCTGTCCGTATTTCTGGTCTCGGTCCGATTCAAATCCTTTCACCAGCTGCTCGTACCGCTGCAACTGCGCCTCAAGCCCCTTGAGCATCTGGTCGATGGCTTGGCGGCGATGTTCCAGTTCGCCGACCCCTTTCTCCCGGTCGACGTTGAACTGGCCGCGCGCTAGCGTGAGGAAATCCTCGCTGATCTCTTTGAGGGCGGCTCGAGCCACTGTGGGAAACTGGCTCTGCAGCCATCGCGCGGCCAGTGCGATGATGGCCAGCGACACCACCAAGCTCGTGACGATAGGGATCATCACCATTAGGTTGAGACGGCAGCTCCGGACTTGGTGAGGTATCGCATGCGTAGCTGATACAACGCATCCTTGAGCAGGCGCTGTTCATCCGCTGACAAGTTGCCCGTCGTCTTTTGTTCCAAGACACCCAGTAGATCAATCAGGTACCGTGCCTGTGGCAGGTTGGTGGTCTGTTTGCGGGTGGTGGGATGCGCCACATCACCGAGCGCCATCAAGGCTTCCATCGCCAGGCCGGAGATAAAGAGATCGAACCGGACTTCTGGCGCTCCAGATTCAGCGGCGCCGGGTCCGGGCGACGACGCAGCGGCTGACGGTTCCTTGGGCGCTGCGGGATTCCCGGTCTGCTTTTCGCGCTCAGCTTGTTGCTTCCATGATTCATCGACACGCTTGTTCGTCGGTTCATCCATACGGAGAGGTCCTCTCGGTTAGGAGCTGATCACGCCAGCAGACCCGGTTGCTGAATCAGGCTGGTCATGGCGAGACACTCGTCGTCTGTCGAGCATCCACTGTGGACGGTCGACGGATCGCCCCGTTCGGCGATACCACGACCTGCGCGCGTCGCTCCAACGTGAGGTATCGGCGCGCGGCCTCGTTGATCTGGTCGATGGTGACACTGTTGATGACCGACTCGTACCGGGTCCATGCGTCATAGCGAAGCCCATACAGCTCGTCCATAGCGGATCGTCGAGTCAGACCCACCAGGTGCTGGATGTCCATCCGATGTGTGCCGATGAGATACCGCTTGGCCTGATCGATCTCTTCAGGAGTGAATCCGGTCGTCGCGACCGCGCGTAACTGTTCTTCGAGGACCGAGAGGACACGGTCTTGCTCGTCTGGTCGGGTGGCCGCATACACCAACACATACCCTGGGTCCCAGCCAGGGATGTTGGCCGCTCCTAAGGTGTAGGACAGTCCCTGGGACTCACGCACCGCCTGGAACAGTCGTCCGGCCATGCCGGACAGGACAGCCGTGGTGACGTCCAGCGCATACCGGTCAGGTGCGGTGTGGGTGCTGCCGGGGAATCCCAGCATGATCAGCGCCTGCTCTCGCGGCATCGGCTGCACGACGGTGCGGACCGTGTCGAGCGGTTCTACCGCCAGCCTGGCCGGCCAGTCGGTGGCGCGCGCCGGAATCTTTCCGACAGAACGCTCAAGTCGTTGCTGTACCGCGGCCGAATCCACGTCGCCAAAGACCGCCACCACCAGGTTGGAGGGCGCGATCCACCGATGGGCGAAGGCCACGCAGTCCTCCCGCCGAATCCGCGTGATGGTCTCGATTGTGCCGAGCGGGTTAAATCCATACGGATGATGCGGGAAGAGCGCGTACCGAAGTAATCGGCCGCCCACATCGAAGATGTCATCATCCTGCGCTGCCAACTGTTGCAGGATGAGTTGGCGCTGAATCTCCAGTTCATCGGCTGGAAAGGTCGATTGGGTCACCAGTTCATCGACCAAATCGACCCCGTGGGTCCAGTCTTGGGCCAACAATTGCAGCACCAGACCAGATCCATCCCGACCGCTGAACGGTTCCAGGCTGCCGCCCAGCGACTCGACCCGGCGGGCGATGTCCGAGGCGGTCTGCTTGGCGGTGCCTTTTGTGAGCAATTGGGCGACGAGGTTGGCCACTCCCTGCTGATTCGCGGTCTCGGCCCGGATCCCACCCCGGTACGCGACGACGACCGCAGCGATCGGCAGCGTGTGATCCACGCCGATGATCGCGGTCGTCCCATTGCCCAACACGGTGCGCGTCATCTGCACCGGTTGCCCGATCGTCTTGGCGGTTGGGGCGGCTGGCGCCGAGCCCGGGCGAACGACCGCGGTCGTCATGACCGCTGGTTGACAATACGCCCGAGCGGTCTGTTGGACTTGCTCGGTGGTCACCGCCCGGATCCGATCCACATATTGACGAGAGAACAACGGGTCTCCGGTGCTGGCGAGCGAGTTGGCCAAGTCGCCAGCCCGCCCTTCGATGGTTTGCAGATTGAAGAGAAACTCTGCGCTGATACTCCGCTGGGCTTTCTGCAACTCTGCTTCAGTAATGCCATGTTGCTGCACGTCTCGGATCATCTCGAGCACCGCGGCCTTGGCCGCCGCTGTCTTGTCCGGCTGCGCGCGGAACTGAATGCCGAACACGCCGCGATCCTGCGGCGTGTAATTCCATGCACGAATGCTTTCTACTAGCTGTTGGCGCCGCACCAAGCTCTCGTACAGCCGGGAGCTGCGGCCTTGCCCCAAAATGTTGGCGAGCACATCGAGCGGATACGTCTGAGGATCAGCCAGGCGGGTCGATGAAAATCCCATGATGACATAGGCCGCCTGCACCGGACGCTCATCGACCGCCTCGAGGGCGCCGACCGTCGGAGGCTCCTCAGGCACCAACAGCTGCTGCGGGTCGGTGACTCCACGCGCCCAAGGCCCAAACAGGTCGCGGATGGTGCGCTCCACTGCCGCAGGATCCAAGTCACCAACGCAGGCGACGGTGATATTCTGTGGCTGGTACTGTGACCGGTAGAATGTGGTCATCTCGTTGACCGTCAACTGCTTGAGCAGCGATGGATAGCCCAAGATCGGATGTTTGTAGTAGTGCTGCCGGTAATGGCGATTCCAGAAGAGATGGTGCACGGTCCGCTCAGGATCGTCCTCATTCATCGTTATTTCTGAGAGGACCACGGCGCGTTCCTTGTCAAATTCGGCCTGGTCGAAGATGGCATGTTGGAGAATATCCGCGAGCAACGCGAGGCCATCCTTGAGGTGTGACGACTCGACAAATAGCGACACGCCGGTCGAATCCATGGAGGTAAACGCGTTGATCGAGCCGCCGTATCGCCGCACCTCTTGATCGATAGATCCTGGCGGTCGGGTCGGTGTCCCTTTGAACAACATATGCTCAATGAAATGGGTGATCCCGGTCCCGACGTCCCGTCCCTCGCCTCGTAGTCCGCCTTGAATCCTGGCCTCGATGGCGACCAGCGGCTGTCGATGATCCTCTTCCCACGTGGCCTGTAGACCGTTGTCAAGCAACAGCTGGCCGACCGATTGGCGTGGGGTGGTGGTTGACGCTGACGCTGAATGTGGCATAGAGCTTCCTTGTTCTACGGTGACGATGGCGAGCACCAAGAGGAGACGAGACACCCCACGTCGGAGAACTGGGAACCGGCCATCATGCGGCCGATCTCCGACATCGTTCGTGGTCGAGGAGGAGGGCGAACGTTCGGATGGGGCTCTAGTGCCGTTCCAATTTAACCAGACCACTCGTACCCATGAGGAGAACCATAGCACTGTTCGCTGTACCGTTCGGTGAGTTTCGGCGCGAAGAGTTGGAACGGCACTAGCTAGCGCGGGCACGACGGCTAATGGCCTGTCGCAGCTCACGGCGCTTGCGCTCGCTGGGCTTTTCATAGTGCTTTTTGGCCTTGAGCGCTTTGAGGATTCCTTCGCGTTCCAGCATGCGCTTGAAGCGCCGAAGAGCTTTTTCGAGCGATTCGTCGTCTCGAACTTCTACACGTGGCATGGAGGACCTATCGGGTCGCGTTCGCTACAGGCAGTGACCTAGGAGCACCACATTATAAGTGGGCAACCGCTGGGTGTCAATTCCCTGTCTCACGAGGGTGGTTGGAGCAAAAACTCCAAGGGGACGACGACGGTCTTGTTTGGTTCCTTCATCGACGGAGGAAATGCTGGAAACGGGGCCGAGGTCTTCACAATCTTCGGGGCCACGCTTCGTAGTGTGTCGACCGCGGCGGATCGGTCCGGCACGATCGCAATATGGCTCACCGATCCATCCGATCGTAGGAGAAACGACACATGGATCACACCTTCCAGCGTCTTTCCGGCAAGCCAGTCACGCCGATTGGCTGTTTGCTGGATCTGTTCCCGGAGAATGCTGAAGTAGCTCAGCAAGATCGGATTGCCGGCTGCGGCCTCGACCAGGTTGGACAGATCCACGATTCCTGCGCCAGACGGCCCGATGGTGGATGGTCCGGTATCGCCCAGTAGCGACGGTCGTTCGGGAATTCGGATTCGAGTCTGCCCTCCTGGTCCACCGACGGGTGAGGCCATGGACACCGTTTCCCGTTTGGCGCGAGCCAACTGTGCTTGGAGTTGACGCAGCTCGTGCGCAGCCGCTTCGGACTCGTAAATGACCTCGAGCGCCGAAGCCGGTCGGACCGAGTGCAACCAATTCAATGAAGAACACTGCGCGGCCAACACCGACAGATGCAGGCTGGCGGAGATCGCAAATCCGATGACGAGGGTTCGATCCGTCATGGTCGCAGCCCTATGTGGAGGGCCAGCCGTAGGCGCCCAGGAGCGGCACGAACACACAACTGGCCAACTCTCGGCGCGAGAGAGTGCCCTGGCGGTGTTCTATTTCGGTGAGCATCTGTTGCTGAGGGGACCCGATGGGTAGGACCATCCGTCCACGTGCTGCGAGCTGGTCGATCAGCGGTGGAGGGACATCCGGTGCAGCGGCGCTGACGAGCATGGCATCATACGGGGCGTGCTCTGGCCATCCCAGCGACCCATTGGCTGCGGCCAAGTGGACGTTAGAATATCCAAGTTGTTCAAGGCGCTCAGCGACCGGGGGCAACAACTCTGGCAGTCGTTCAACCGAATACACCTCTAAGGCCAGCTCAGCCAGGATCGCAGTTTGGTAGCCAGAGCCGGTGCCAATCTCCAAGACACGCTCATGGCCTTGAAGCTGGAGCGCTTGGAGCATCACCGCGACAATATAGGGCTGGCTGATGGTCTGTCCGGCGCCGATTGGGAGAGGGTGGTCGGTGTACGCTTCTGTGGTGAGCGGGTCAGGAACAAACAGATGCCTGGGGACGGTTCGAAATGTGTCGAGTACGCGTTCGTCCGTGATTCCGCGCGCCTGAAGCTGTTCTCTCACCATCCGTTGGCGTTGCGCATGAAAGTTCATCCCATTCGCCGAATGGCGTAGCGCGCAATCACGCTGAGGAATCGCAGCGTCTCACGAAGCGGGCGAATATGGCTGGAGTGGTTCACACTGTAGATGCTGCGCACCGGCACCGAAATGATTTTCCATCGTTTGGCGGCGGCGGCCAACAACAGTTCAGTTTCGATCTCAAACCGCTTGGCGTGGAGCGGCACATCGTGCAGCACTTCTTTGCGGATGAGCCGAAAGCCGCATTGCGTATCCGGGATGAGTTGACGAGCCACACGGGATATGATGTGGGACATGAGCTGGTTGGTTCGTCGACGGATCGGCGGCATGACCGCGCCATTGGACATGCGATTGCCCAGCACGATCGCGGCGTGTTGGACTTCCCCCGCCCGGATCAGATGAGCGATTTCAGCCGGATCATGCTGGCCATCGCTGTCCATGGTGATGAGGCCGTCAAACTGGCCCCGCAGCGCGTAGTCAAAACCGGTTCGTAACGCAGCCCCCTTCCCTTGATTGCGCAAATGGCTGATCACCAACGCGCCCTGCTGGGCCGCGATGGCGGCGGTCTGATCGCGCGACCCATCGTCCACAACGACCACCGTCAGACCAAGCGCCTTGACGCGGTGGACCAACTCGCCGATTGTCTTCGCCGCCTGGAACGCTGGGATGATCACGCAGTATCGTGGGGTCATGCCGATTGAAACAACGGGCGAAAGACCAGCCATTGATCAGGAAACCGTGTCACGTATCGCTCGAGGACGCTGACGAGCTGCTGCGTCAGCTCCTGGACTGCGGTGGCAATCGTGCGGCCGGCCAGCGGCGTTGGCCAGATCGGTGGTTCGATCTGGAGGCGCAATCGTTGCTGCCCTTCTCGGATGAGAAAGACTGGGACCACGGGCGTTTGCCGTCGCAGGCTCAATAGCGCCGGCCCAGCCGGCACGGCGAGGCGACGACCCCAGCAACGGATATCAACCGTCCGGCCAGTGAAATCGCGGTCGCCGAGGATCCCCAGCAGGCCGCCCTGCTCAAGGTGCATGAGGCTGTGTCGCGTGGCGTGCGGTCCTAAGGAGATCACCTCAACCCCGCAGCGTTGGCGCTGCCGATCGAACAGGCGGTTCATGCGCGAGTCATCATGCGGCAGCGCGATCGCCGCGACGCGCCACCCCAGCCGCTGCAACGTCATGGCGCCAAGTTCCCAGTTGCCCAGGTGGCCAGTCCAGATGATGACGCCACGGCGAGCGTCAGCGGCGCGATCCAGCGCGTCGCCGCCCTGCACCGTAATCTCGAATCGCTGCGGGATGTGGGCCGTGAAAAATTCGATGAGGTATCGACCAAAATTCCTGAACGTCTCCCGTACCAGCGATGGCAGCAACGTGTCGTGCCCCCTGAGCACGACGGAGAGATTGGCGTGCACCGCGGCTCGATCGATCTGAGACCAGCGCCATTGCAGATCAGCAAGCTGTTCAGCAAGGCGGTAGGCGGTCCGTGGCGGGAGTCCGCAGCTCAGCCGTTGCGCCAGTCGGTACGCCAGATATTTCATGGTCATTGTCGATCAGCTTCGCGTAGGTGAATCGGGCCGGGATCTACCGGCGGGGTGGGGTGGCCGGTCTGCGGGCGATCCGCCAATTCGATCAGCAACTTGGCGATGTCGAATGCGGCATTCGGATGCGACAATTCCGCATTCCGACGTCGTAAGGCCTGCAGCTGTTCCGGATTGTCCAACAGGTCCCGCACCGTTTGTCGGACCGCCTCTGGCGACCAGGCCTGCACCGCGGCTCCCTGCGACAGCAAGAAGCGGGCATTATACGCCTCCTGCCCAGGGATCGGATTGACGATGATCAGCGGTAAGTGCTTCGCCAGCGCTTCGGACGTGGTCAGCCCCCCTGGCTTGCTCACCAGGACGGTGGCGATTTCCATGAGCTTGTGCACCTCATCCGTATAGCTGAGAGGAACCACGCGATGACGGAACCGTTGAGACTGTACCCAGGTCATCAACGGGCGATTGGTCCCGGTCAACACGACCAATTGGCAGCGGCTGGGCAGACCATCCAGGTTCAGGACGATTTCTCGGATCCGGCCAAATCCAGCTCCTCCACCCATGATCAGGATAATCGGTTGATCGAGCGTCAGATCGAACTGGCGTGCGACCACCTCAGGTTCGTGGCGCTCCAAGAACCGCGGATCGATGGGGATTCCGGTGACACGCACCCGGTGATCGGCGACGCCGCTGATCACAAATCGTTGTTTGACCTGTTCAGACGGAACGACATACAGGTCTACCGTATCATGGAACCAGTACAGGTGCGGTGCGTAATCGGTGAGGATCCCCACAACCGGGATGGAGAGATGATGGTGCTTTTTGAAATCTGCGACGATTCCGCACGGGTACGCCTGTGTGCACGCAATCACATCAGGACGCACGGTCTCCAGGAGTCGTTGCAGTTTTCCGGCTTGATACCGATGCAGCAAGGCGCGCAGATGTTGGACGCGGCGATGAACGACAGGATTATCGTACAGGTATTCCCAGACATCGGGTTGGTGCCGAATCAGCGAGAAGTAGGAGCGGGAGATTGCCCAGCGGACCAACGGGCTGACGTACTGAAACCCATCAACGGCCACCACGGATGCGTGCGGATCCAGACGCAGCAACGTGTGTTCGATTGCCGCGCTCGCCCGATGATGACCTGAGTGGGTGGTGATATAGATAAGCAAGAACCGGCGTGTCGCCATCAGTCACGCCTGTTCGTGGCGTCCGCAATGGGACGGATGTTAGCAAGGATGCGCCGACGAACGCCGACGCGGTTTGTCATGCCTAAGCTGCCCTCCGTGACGGCGATCGCGCGGCCGAACGCCTGGCTGAGCCATCGATCAATCGCCCATCTGGAGGACCTTGGCGATCCGCTTGACCGCTTGTTGAAGCCGACGCTCTGGCTCGACCAAGGCGAACCGAACACATCCTTCCCCATATTCACCAAATCCGCTGCCTGGAGCGACCACGACGCCAGCCTCCTGCACCAGGAGGGTGGCAAATTCCAGCGAGGTAAGCGCGCTGTATTTGAGCGGGAGTTTCGCCCACACGTAGAACGTGCCCTTCGGGATGGCCAGATCCCAGCCGATCTGCTTCAATCCAGCGAGGAACACGTTTCGGCGTCGCTCGTACAGGGCGATCGCCTCCCGCACATACTCCTGTGGTCCGCTCAAGGCTTCAATCGCTGCCCACTGCACCGCGCGAAAAATCCCAAAGTCGATGTAACTCTTGGTCTTCGCAAGCGAGGCCAATACGTCCTGGTTCCCGACGGCAAACCCAAGTCGCAGGCCAGGCAGACTGTACGACTTCGAGAGGGTGTGGAACTCGACCGCGACCTCTTTGGCTCCTGGGATCTCGAGGATGCTGGGCGCGCGCAATCCGTCGAACACAAAATCGGAGTACGCGAAGTCGTGGACGACCATGATCCGATGCTGTTTGGCCCAGGCGACCACCTGGCGAAAGAACGCAAGATCCGCGACCGCGGTCGTGGGGTTGTGCGGGTAACTCAAGAACAGCATCTTTGACTGTTTCAGCACGCTGCGAGGAATCGCCTTCAGATCCGGTAGGAAGTTGGTCTCTGGGTGGATGGGCAGGCTATAGAGCACCCCACCGGCCATCACAACGCCGTTGAAATGTACCGGGTAGGTTGGATTCGGCACCAACGCAATATCGTCATGGTTCAAGAATGCCAACGACAAATGTGAGATACCTTCTTTGGAGCCAATCAGTGGCAAGACTTCGGTGGTTGGATCCAGGGTGACGGTGAATTTACGATGGTACCACTGGGCGATCGTCTGGTTGAGCTTGCGTTCGACATCTCCGCCCTTGCGCGAGTACCGGTGGTTCTCGCTGCGCTGCACCTGTGTGACGAGTTCTCGGACGACATTCCTCGGTGGAGGCAAATCCGGGTTTCCCATGCCCAGATCGATTACGTTGATTCCACGGGCTTGGGCCTGCGCCTTGAGCTCATCCAGGATGGTGAACAGATACAGTGGCAGCCGGCGCAGACGGTTCGCTTCATGGAATAGCCGACGGCTGTTGCGCCGTTGTTCCAGGCGGCTGCGCTCGCGGAGATGCCGTTGGACGCGCTGGATGAGCGCGCCATTGCCTGCGTGTGCTCGTGAACCTGATTTCATCGGTGTCTGGCGACTCCTCATGACAGCGCGTGAATTGGTGATGGGGCACGTTGCGCATCAACCGCGTCGACCGCGTGATACGAACTGCGCACGAACGGTCCGGCTTTCACCCAGCGCAAGCCGTACTCATACGCCAACGCCTCGTACAGACCAAACCGTTGTGGGCTGACATACTCCATCACCGGCACATGGTCTGAATCCGGCTGGAGATATTGACCGATCGTCAAATGGGTGACGCCCGCGTGCACGAGATCGTCGATGGTGTGGCGCAACTCTTCCAGCGTCTCTCCGAGTCCGACCATCACGCTGGATTTAATCAGACTGCTCGTCTGGAGATCCGCAGCCCGACGCAGCACCCGCAAGGACCGGGGATAACTCGCCTGGGGACGTAGCATCGGCGACAAACGTTCAATCGTCTCAACGTTGTGCGCGAACACCTCTGGATGTCCCTCGCGCATGACCTGCTCGATGAGTGGCGCTCGATCGTGGAAATCTGGTACGAGAATCTCTAGCGTGACTCCAGGGTTGCGGGCTCGGACCGCCTGGAGCACGCGGACAAAATGGCCAGCGCCCTCATCCGGCAAATCATCGCGAGCCACCGAGGTGATCACAGCATGCCGCAATCGCAATCGGTGGACCGCTTCGGCGATCCGCTGTGGCTCATCGGCGCTGGCCGATGCCGGTCGTCCATGCGGCACCGCGCAAAACCGGCAGCTGCGCGTACAGGTGTCGCCCAGGATCATGAACGTCAGCTGGCGCTGACTGTAGCACTCCTGCAAATTCGGGCAGAGAGCGCTCTCGCACACCGTGACAAGATTCAGATCATGCACCAACGTTTTGACTTCACGGGCTGTCCCGTTCGGAGAGAACGACTGCTTCAGCCAATCAGGATAGCGTCTCATCACGACGAGGTGATCGCATCCGTGCAATGATCGCGTCAGCCATTTCCTTGGTGCCCACCGCAGTCGGATCGTTGCGTTCTGTTTTGAGATCATACGTGACCGAGCGGCCTTCGCGGAGGATCGATTCCACCGCGGTTTCCAACCGGTCTGCCGCGTCGGCTTCGCCGATGTGGCGCAGCAACATGACACCAGAAAGAATCATCGCCGTCGGGTTGACCTTGTTGAGTCCAGCATATTTGGGCGCGCTGCCATGGACCGCTTCGAACACGGCCACCCCGTCACCGATGTTCGCCCCTGGGGCGACCCCTAAGCCCCCCACCAATCCGGCGCACAAATCAGACAGGATATCCCCATACAGATTCGGCAGTACCAACACATCAAACTCTTTTGGTTTCAGGACCAATTGCATGCAGGTCGCGTCCACCAACCGATCTTCAAACGCGACACACCCGTCATACGCCTTAGCGACACGTCGCGCGGTCTCCATAAACAGGCCATCGGTGAATTTCATGATATTGGCTTTATGGACCGCTGTCACTTTCTTGCGTCCGTGGCCGAGCGCATAGTCGAACGCGAACCGGACGATTCGCTCACTTGCCGTCGTGGAAATCGGTTTGATACTGATCGCGGCATCTGGCTGGATCGGTTGTTTGGACAAGGTGGTCAACTGCATGATCAACTGCGTGGTGGCTAGCTCACCAGCGGCGAATTCGATCCCGGCATACAGATCCTCGGTATTTTCGCGGACGATGACCAGGTCCACACTCTGGAATGGCGAGCGCACCCCGGCAAACGTTCGACAGGGTCGGACGCAAGCGAAGAGATTCAACTCTCTGCGCAAGGCGACATTCACTGAGCGAAACCCGGTGCCGATCGGGGTCGTGATCGGTCCCTTGATCGCCACCCGGTTCTTGCGCACCGACTCCAAGGTTTGTGGGGGCAACGGCGTGTTGAACTGCTTGAGCGCCCCCTCACCAGCGAGCTGCTCTTCCCAGTGAAACCGGACGCCGGTGGCGTCGAGACAATGGCGAGCCGCCCAAGCCACTTCAGGTCCGATCCCATCACCTGGAATAAAGGTTACACGGGGCATGATCTGCTCACGAGTGTGTGGTGGCCCAGCCGCTCAGCCGCTGCACGGCTTGATCGATGACATCGATGGGCGCTGCGAAACTGAATCGAACCGAATCCGCTGCCCCGAACCCTTCACCTGGCACGACGGCGACATAGGTTTGCTCGAGCCACTCCGCGGCCACCTGCTTTGCCGATCGCCCAAGTCCGGCAATGTTACACCAGGCGTAGAAGGCTCCGCCAGGCAGAAAACACCGCAATCCAGGAATGCGATTCAAGCCATGGACCAGACGATCTCGTCGTCGATGGAATTCATCCCGCATGCGGACCACAGGCTGCTGGTCTCCGGTGAGTGCGGCCAGCGCGGCGTACTGGCTGATGGACGTTGGGTTGGACGTTGAGTGGCTCTGCAGCGCGGTCATGGCTTCAATCCACGGTTGGGGTCCCAAGGCATACCCGATCCGCCAGCCGGTCATGCTATAGGTCTTTGACGCTCCGCCGACCAGCACGGTTTGGTCAGCCAGGTCTGGGGCGACGCGGAGGATGGAGACATGACGCGCCGGTGGGTAGACCAGCTGGTCATAAATCTCATCGGTGACAACTACGAGATGGTGGGTCTGTGCGAGCGCTGCGATTTCGGCCAGCCGCGCTTCGTCGATCACGGCTCCGGTTGGATTGCCTGGGCTATTGAGGATGATCGCCTTGGTGGAATGGGTGAGTGCCGCTCGGATGGACGCGACGTCGGGCATGAACCCGTCAGATTCTTTCGTGGGGAGAAGAATCGGTGTGGCACCGGCCAGGCGAACCAATGGCGGATAGCTGACCCAGTACGGCGCAAAGATGATGACCTCGTCGCCAGGTTGGCACAGCGTCTGAAAAATATTGTAGAGCGAATGCTTCGCGCCGCAGGACACCAGTACTTGCGAAGGCTGATACGCGACCCCGCAGTTGTGCTGAGCTGTCGTGGTGATGGCGGATCGCAACTCAGCGATTCCGGCGACTGGCGTATAGGTGGTGCGATTGGACTGGATCGCCTGTATCCCAGCCTGCTTGACATGTTCAGGCGTCGGAGCATCTGGTTCGCCGGCGGTGAGGTTCAAGACCGGTTTGCCAGCCTTCGCCAAGGCCTTGGCAGCCTGGTCTAGAGCAAGGGTCGGAGACGCTTCAATGTCCTGTAGACGGTCTGCCAGGGTTCGCGTGTTCATGCCGCAACTCTTGCCCATCTCTTTGTCTCACCCTGTGGCCACTTGTGAACGAAGGGACAGCCATCCCTGATGCGTGACAATGCGCAGGGATAGCTGTCCCCGATGATCAGGAGGCCGCGCTCCCCTTCTTCTTACGTGTCCATAGTCCACGCAGCCCTTCAAAAAATCCCTTCGGTTTCTTGGTGTGTTCGGTTTTCTCTGCCTCAGGCGTTGAGGGACCTCCAGTCGGCTTGGGCTCTGCTGGTGCGGCTTTGCCGCTGGGCATAGCCGGCTGGGCCGCAGGCAATCGGCTCAGGGCCAACACGGCTTCTTGTGCGCCATCGCCACGGCGGAACGACAATTTCAACACACGGGTGTACCCGCCTGGCAAGTCGATAAATCGGGGGGCAATGTCTCCGAACAGTTGTTTCACCAGGCTGCGATCTTGTAGCACCCGGTAGGCTTGCCGCCGCGAGTGGAGACTGCCTTCTTTCCCAAGAGTGACCAATCGGTCAGCGAGTCGCTGGGCTTGCTTGGCTCTTGCGAGCGTGGTGCGCACCTGGCCATGGACCATCAACCCCTTCACGAGTCCATGGACCAACGCCTGGCGATGCGCGCTGGGACGTGATAATCGTTGGCTCTGTGTGGCGTGTCGCATAGGGGCGTCTCGTCGCGATCAGCGGGTGCTCGCCTAGGACGAGGCTTGCTGGGGCGCGCCTTTCTCTGCGTTCGGTAACGGACCCAGCGACAAGCCCATGCCCTTGAGCAGCTCTTCAATTTCGGCAAGCGATTTCTTGCCGAAGTTGCGATATTTCAAGAGCTCTTGCGGGCTCTTCTCGACCAGCTCGCCAATGGTGTGGATCTTCGCTTCCCGCAGACAATTCGCCGAGCGCACGGACAGTTCCAGCTCGGAGATTGGGGTCTTCAATTTTTCCTGGAGCTCCTCGTCAACCGCTTGAGGCTGTTCCTCTTCTGGTTCCTCCGGCAGGCTGCCGTAGTTCACGAACAGGTCAAGGTGTCGTTGGAGGATATTGGAGGCATAGAGCAACGAATCCTTTGGCGTCATCGAGCCGTTGGTCCAAATCTCGAGGAGCAGCCGGTCATAGTCGGTGACTTGCCCGACGCGCGTGTCCTCCACCATGAAATTGACGCGCTTAACTGGAGAGAAGAGCGCATCCACCGGAATCATGCCGATCGGCTGCCCGTCCTTCTTATGCTTTTCGGCCGGCACATACCCGCGACCACGGCTGATTTCCAGTTCCATCCGAAACTTTCCGGTTTTGGTCAACGTGCAGAGTTGTAGGTCAGGATTGATCACCTCGATCGTTTCATCAACCTGCAGATCTCCGGCGGTCACCGGGCCTTTCTTGTCCTTTTCGATCACCAGCGTTTTCGGTTGGCGTGAATGCGCCCGCAGGACGAGCTGCTTGATGTTGAGGACGATCTGTGTGACATCCTCCAGCACGCCCGGGATCGCGCTGAACTCATGGAGCACGCCATCAATCTTCAACGAGGTTACGGCAGCCCCTTCGATCGACGAGAGGAGCACGCGGCGGAGGCTGTTCCCGATCGTCATCCCATAGCCCCGCTCAAACGGCTCAGCGACGAATTTTCCGTAGGTGTCGGTCTGAGTCTCCTCATCACACGCCAGCTGCTTCGGAGTCGCAAAATCACGCCAGAGCGTTCCCATGCAGTTCCCTCCAGATTACTTCGAATACAGTTCCACCACGAGCTGTTCTTGAATCGGAAGCCCGATATCATCCTTCTGCGGCATCCGGGTAATCACCCCTTGAGCATGCGCCGCATCGACCTGGATCCACGCTGGGCCAGGCCGGTCTTTGGTTCGATCAAGATTCTGTTTGACCCGTGCGAGTTGGCCACTGCGGTGGGGCACAATTTGCACGACGTCGTTGACCTGTACCTGGTAGGACGGGATGTCGACCACCCGGCCATTGACCGCGACCGCTCGATGCCGCACGAACTGTCGCCCTTCATGGCGCGAGGTCGCAAATCCGATTCGGTAGACGATGTTGTCCAAACGGCGTTCCAGCATCTCGAGCAGCTGCTGGCCGGTGACACCCTTTGCTTTGTGCGCGATCACGAAATAGTTCTTAAACTGCCGCTCGAGAACGCCATAGATCCGCTTCACCTTTTGCTTCTCGCGCAGCTGGATCCCGTAGTCGGACAGCTTGACCCGCATTTGCCCATGCTGGCCCGGAGGAAACGCCCGCTTTTCAACCGGACACTTTGGGGTGAAACACTTCGTGCCTTTGAGGAACAGCTTCATCCCTTCTCGACGGCACAGACGACACGACGGACCGGTGTATCGAGCCATTTCACATCCTTGTGTGAACCGTAAACGATAAGTTCGCCATCATCAGACCCGGCGCCGTTTCGGCGGACGGCAGCCGTTGTGAGGAATGGGTGTGACATCCTTGATGGCCGTGATGCTGAGCCCGGCCTGCGACAAGGCTCGGATAGCAGACTCGCGTCCCTGACCAGGTCCTTTCACGAACACCTCCACTTCCTTCAAGCCAGCTTCGAGCGCCTTCTTCGCTGCGTTGCTGGCTGCAACCTGTGCCGCGTATGGGGTGGATTTCCGTGAGCCATGATAACCGCTGGCACCAGAGGTGCTCCAGCACACCGTACTGCCGTTGCGATCCGTAATTGTGATGATCGTGTTGTTAAACGTCGCCAGGATATGCGCGATCCCTTGGGTGGTGTGCAGCTTCTTTTTCGACCGCGTCTTCGGCGCGACCTTGGGTAGTTCCTTGCCGGATGGGTCCTGGGTTGTGGCTGCTGCCGGTCCGGTACTGGCTGAGGCAGCGGCTGCCGGCTGCTGTCCGGCTGATGGCCCAGCCGATTCTGGTCGCGGGTCTGTTGCCTCTTGCTTGCCTTCACTCATGCGCTCGTATCCTCCTGATGACCGTGGCGTTTGTCTTGGATCACGCGGCTGACCGGACCGGAGCTGATGTGGTCCGTGCGCGTTTACGGACCCCGACCCGCGGCCGTGGGCCTTTGCGGCTGCGTGCGTTGGTGCGGGTGCGTTGCCCTCGTACCGGCAATCCTCGCTTGTGTCGCAATCCGCGATAGCAGCCGATTTCGATCAGCCGCCGGATGTTCGCGCCAACTTCACGGCGCAAATCCCCTTCGACTTTGCACGTGGCTTGGACCGCGTGCGTCAATTTGGCGACTTCCTCATCGGTCAGCGCCTTGGCGCGCTTGTGCGGATCAATCTGCGTGGCCGACATAATTTTCCTGGCCATCGGGCGTCCGATGCCGTAGAGATAGGTTAGCGCGATCTCAATGGGTTTTTCTTTCGGCAATTCAACGCCCACAATACGTGGCATAGGACCTCGCTCTCGTTCTGTTAGCCTTGCCGCTGTTTATGCTTCGGATTCGAGCAGATCACCCGCACGATTCCCTGCCGCTTGATGATCTTGCACTTGCTGCAAATCCGTTTGACGGATGCGCGAACTTTCATCGTTGACTCCTAACTGACACGAAAGGTAATTCGGCCCCGGGTCAAATCGTACGGCGACAGCTCCAGCGTGACTTTGTCGCCTGGCAGGATCCGAATATAGTTCTTTCGGAGTTTCCCACCCAAATGGGCCAGGACCTTATGGCCGTCTTGAATCTCCACGCGAAACATCGTGTTCGGCAGGGCCTCGAGCACGATGCCATCAACTTCGATCAGGTCTTCTTTCGCCATGCCGCCTAGCCCACCCGCGTCAAGATTTCTGGAGCATCTTCGGTGACCACCACGGTATGCTCGAAATGGGCTGCGAGCGAGCGGTCCTTGGTCACCGCGGTCCATCCATCTTGCAGGATGTCCACCTCGTGTCCACCCATCGTCACCATGGGTTCGATGGCGAACACCATCCCAGGTCGCAGCCGATCACCGGTATGTGGGGTGCCAAAGTTCGGGATCGGCGGATCCTCGTGGAGCGCCCGACCAATGCCATGTCCCACAAAATCCCGGACGATTCCAAAGCCGGCCTGCTCAATGACCCGCTGGATCGCATACGAGATGTCATGCAGCCGTCGACCGACTACGACCTGCGCAATCCCTTCCTGAAGCGCCCGCCGTGTGATGTCGACGAGCCGCTTGGTCTGCGGGGAACCGGATCCTGCGATGACGGTGACGGCGGCGTCCGCATAAAAGCCGCTGACAACGGCGCCTGCGTCAATGCTGACCAGATCCCCCGGGCCAATGCGCCGTGCGCCCGGGATTCCGTGCACGACTTCTTCGTTGACCGACACGCAGATGGTTGCCGGAAATCCCCGGTAGCCCAGAAATGCCGGTTGCGCCCCGTGCCGGCGAATGTACGCTGCCGCCGCATCATCCAGCTGCTGTGTCGTGATGCCTGGCTTGACGATGGTGGCGACCCGGTCCAGCACACCGGCGACCACTCGGCCAGCCTGGCGCATCCATTCGAGTTCCTGGGGTGTTTTGAGTTCGATCATGTGTTCGATTGCGCAGCCCGCCTCGCATCGAACGTTACCTGACCCAACCGTGACGACGAAATAACCCCATAGCGCGGAGAAACACCGTTCCAATTCGCCCGCGACCATCCACCGAGTTCAGGAGTCCGCGGCGGCGATAATACTGCAACAAGGGCGTCATTTCTCGTCGGTGGATCGCCAGCCGCTTACGAATCGTCTTCAGCTGGTCATCCTTGCGCGTGATCAAGCGTCCCTGGCACTGGTCGCATCGGCCTGGCTGTTTCGGTCGCATGGTGCGGATGTGGTAATTCGCTCCGCACTGCGCGCACACCAGCCGACCGCTCAGCCGGCGCACCAAGACCGATTCAGGCGAAGAGATGTACACCGCCCCATCCACGGGGAGCCGGCGCCGCGCCAGCACCTCGTCCAAGCCCTCGGCCTGTGCGCGGGTTCGAGGAAATCCGTCCAGCACGAAGCCGGTTCGCTTCGGCAGTCGGCTGGCCATCACTTCAACCACCAGCGCATCCGGGACAAGTTGGCCGTTGGCCACATACCGTGTGACGCGTCGACCCAGCAAGGTCTTGGTCGCCATTTCGTGCCGGAACATCTCTCCGGTGGACAGATGTTGGACCTTGAGTCGTTGACTGCACAGCGCTGCCAAAGAACCTTTGCCAGCCCCTGGAGGGCCTAGAAACACCAGACGCACAATCGCCCCTTAAGTCCCGCCGGTCATCGGCGCGCCCTGAGCCGACCGGACTTGAAAAAGCCTTCGTAGTGGCGCATCAACAGATGCGACTCGATCTGTTTCATGGTGTCCAGCGTGACGCCGACCACAATCAAGAGGCTCGTGCCTCCAAAGAAACTGGCCACGCTAAACGGGATCTTCATTTTGGCCATCAGCAGATCTGGGAGGATCGCGATGGCGATCAGATACACCGCGGCCACGAACGTCAGCCGCATGAGGATCTGATACAGATGATCCACGGTCGGTTGACCAGGCCTGATCCCTGGGATGAACGCCCCATATTTTTTCATGTCGTCCGCCGCGCGGATAAATTCCTGCGCCGTCAACGCGGTACTAAAGTAGGTGAAGAGAAAAATCAACACGGCGTACGCCACATTAAAAAAAATGGATGTTCGACCAAACCAATCCAAGAGACCGCGCAGTTGCGGAACAAACCCGGCAATCTGCATCGGGAACGTGACCAGCGACACCGCGAAAATAATCGGCAACACCCCGCCGCTGTTCACACGAAGTGGCAAGTAGGTGCTTTGTCCGGTATAGACCTTTCGTCCGACCACTCGACGCGCATACTGCACTGGGATGCGACGCTGACCTTGCTCGACGAAGATCACGGCGAACACGATGAAGACGAAGAACGCGCCCAGCAGTAACAAGATAATCGGTTGCAGATTTCCGCGGCCGGGCCCGCCGGCTCCGAAATGCACAATCAAATCCCGCAAGGCAAGCGGAATGCGCCCCACAATCGAGGCGGTCATAATCAAGCTCATCCCATTGCCAATGCCGCGCTCGGTGATCTGCTCGGCCAGCCACATGATGAGCGCCATCCCACCGGTCATCGTGAGCACGGTGACCAACTTGAATCCGAGCCCGGGAGATTGCACGATCTGGACCTTGAACGCCTCTGGGATCCGCGTTTCCAGCATCGTGGCGTACATGAAGGAGTTAAAAACCGCCAGCGCGACCGTCGCATAGCGCGAATATTGATGCAGCTTGCGATACCCGCTCATGCCTTCCTTGCGCAGTTTCTCAAAGGCCGGGATCGCGTTGGACAACAGGGTCTCAACGATGATGGTGGCCGTGATGTACGGCATGATTCCCAGGGCGAAAATGGTCGCCTTTGAGAGCGCCCCACCGGTGAACATATCGAGCAGATTCAGCAGGCCGCCGCTGCTCATTTCAGAGAGTCTGTCAAAGATCCGTCCCAGTTCTTTGCCATCGATCCCTGGCACTGGGATAAACAACCCAAGTTCGTACACCGCCAAAATGCCCAGCGTAAACAACAGTCGCCGGCGCAACTCTGGAATGGTCCAAGCGTTCTTGAGCGCACTGAGCAGTCTAAACATGACTCGACCCGTTGCGGGCAAGCGCTACGGCGCTGCGCACGCTAGGCGGTCTTTGGTGCGATACGGATCAATTCGATCGAGCCGCCAGCCTGCGTCACTTTAGCTTTGGCCGACTCGCTCGCGGCGTGAACGATCACGGTGACACGCTTGGCCAAGGAGCCATCACCCAGGAGTTTGACCGGGGTGTGCTCGTTACGAATCAGTCCGAGCTGGCGCAACCGTTCTGCCGTGACCCGCTCTCCGTCCGTGCACCGGTTCAGGTCCTCGACATTGAGCACCTGGGCTCGGGTCGGTAAGCCAGCCTTACGCCGAAATCCCCGCTTGGGCAGGCGACGAATCAATGGGTTCCTCCCGCCTTCAAATCCTGGACGTTTGCCTTCGCCGGTCCGTGCGCGCTGGCCCTTCTGCCCGCGCGTGGCGGTTTTGCCGTGTCCAGAGCCAACCCCTCGCCCGAGGCGTTTCTTTCGGTGGCGGGCGCCTGGAACAGCAGGAATGGTGGTGACATCCATCTTAGTTTTCTGTGACCTCAACAACCAGCCGACGACGTGCGCGGATCGTGTCAGCACTTTCAACCGCTTGGAGCCCTTGGAGCGTGGCCTTCACCAGATTCACCGCATTGCAGGATCCCAGGCTCTTGGTAAGGATGTCGCGAATGCCGCAGGCTTCACAGACCGCTCGCACCGGCCCACCGGCGATGATCCCAGTCCCTGGGCTCGCCGGCTTGAGCAGCACTTTGGACGCGTCAGAGCTGCCGACGATTTCATGCGGAATGGTCGTGCCCCGGAGGGCGATGGCCACCATATTACGTTGGGCTTGTAGGAATCCTTTGCGAATAGCGTCAGCCGCTTCGTTCGATTTGCCGAGCGCCATGCCGACCCGACCGCGCCCGTCACCCACCACGGCGAGTGCATTAAATGCCAATCGCTTGCCGCCCTTGTGGACCTTGGCGACCCGATTAATGCTGATGAGTTTCTCGATCAGCTGCGGGCCATCGCCCTGGTTGTCTCGAGCGCCAAAACGTTGCTCACGCGCCATTAGCGGCTCCTCACATAATGTGGCATGGCGATCGGGTTGCTGCTAGCGGTGCTCATGTCAGAATTCCAGGCCTCCTGCGCGCATCGATTCCGCGAGCGCTTTTACGCGCCCGTGATACACATAGCCGCCGCGGTCGAACACGATCTTGGTCATGCCCTGTTGGGACACATCTCCAGCGATGAGCTGGCCCAATGCGGTGGCTGCCTCGATGGTCCCCCCACCCTGGCGCTTCAGTCGATCATCCTTGGTCGACCAGCCACGCACCGTGCGACCAGCGACATCATCGACCAATTGTGCGTAGAGATGCTTGTGGCTCCGGAACACGCAGAGCCTGGGCCGCTCAGGCAGTCCCGCCAGGTGCTTGCGTAGCCGTCGATGACGACGATGACGACCCACTTCACGCGACAGCGCCAGGGTCATCCGCCACCCGCCTTTGCGCCAGACCCGGTCGCCGCCTTCCCGGCTTTGCGACGGATCTGCTCCCCTTGATATTTGATCCCCTTGCCCTTGTACGGTTCTGGGGGCGCAATCCGCCGGATGTTCGCCGCAAATTGACCGACCTGTTGTTTGTCAGCGCCACGAACGATCACGGTGGTTGGTTTTGGCACGTCGATCGTGAGTCCCTCGGGGATGGGCACGACCACCGGATGCGAGAAGCCCACATGGAGGGTCAGTTGCCGGCCTTGAAGCTGAGCTCGGTACCCGACGCCAACAATCTCAAGTTCCCGAGAGAACCCTTCTGTCGTTCCACGGACCATGTTGGCGATGAGCGCTCGGTACAGGCCATGCATGGCCTTGACCGGCAGCTGCGTATCGGTCGGCTCAACCTGCATCCGTTGGTCCTTGACCGTCACCCGAAGACTCTCCGGGACGGTGACGGACAGCTTGCCCTTGGGTCCTTCAACCAACAGACGAGCACCGTCCTGCCGAATGGTTACCGCAGACGGGATTGTGACCGGAAGACGTCCAATGCGTGACATGGGGTCAACCCGGGTTACCACACATAACAGACAACCTCCCCACCAATCCGCTGCCGGTAGGCTTCGCGCTCAGACATCACGCCTTTCGACGTTGAGACGACCGCAACGCCTAGCCCTCCCAACACTCGGGGCAATGTGGCGGCGGATCGATACTTTCGCATGCCAGGATTGGACACCCGGATCACCTGGGTAATGGCCGGTGTTCGCTTGGCGTATTTCAGGTACACGCGAATCGCGCGTTGTGCCGGCGTCTCGCCAAGAGCCTTATAGGTGCGGATGAACCCTTCTTGTTTCAGGACATCCAGGATTCGGACCAAAAAACGCGAGGGCCGGACATCAACGGTTGGATGCTTAGCCAGCGAGGCGTTCCGGATTTTCGTCAGTCCATCAGCAATCGGGTCGCTTATAGCCATGGGGTTACCAACTCGCTTTCGTCAGGCCAGGGATCTCGGCTCGCCAGGCCATCTCTCGGAAGCACATGCGGCACAGGCCGAATCGGCGGTAATACGCGCGGCGGCGACCACAGCGCTGACACCGATTGACTGTGCGGGTCGCAAACTTTGGAGGTCGTTTGGCTCGTTCGAGCCACGATCGTTTCGCCATGACGGCTCCTATTTCGTTGCGAGCGGAAGTCCGAACCCTTTCAGGAGGGCCAGGGCTTCCTCACGTGTGTCCGCGGTCGTTACCAGGGTAATGTCCATGCCCAGCGGATAGTGGACACGGTCCTGCTCGATTTCTGGGAAAATCGTGTACTCTCGAATACCAAAGCTGTAACTGCCCCCCTGGTCGAATCCCTTCGGGCTCAACCCTCGAAAGTCTCGGATCCGAGGCAACGCGGTGCTCACCAGTCGATCCAGGAACTCGTACATTCGGGCACGTCGTAAGGTGACTTTGCAGCCGACCGGGTCGTGTTCTTTGATTTTGAAGTTGGAGATCGCCTTCTTAGCTCGGGTCACGAGCGGTCGTTGCCCAGTAATCAGCGCCAAATCGCGCTGCGCGGCTTCGAGCACCTTGGCCTCATGCGCGGCCTCGCCACAGCCAATGTTCAGGACGATTTTCTGGAGTCGGGCCACAGCCATAGAATTGGAACGTTTGAACTCCTTTAGTAACGACGGGGCGATGGTTGTTCGATACCGCTCCAACAATCGGGGCAGCCGATGGGGGGTGACCGTCGTGGCTTTACTCATCATCTCTATAAGACCGCCTGACACGCGCGGCAGATTCGCTGCTTGGTTCCATCGCCGGCAACCTGCCAGCCGATCCGGACGCCTTTGCGACATCGTGGACAGTACAGCGCCAGCTTCGACAAGGCTAGGGAGCCTTCGCGCTCCACCACGCCGCCGGCCTGGTTCTGCTGACTGCGACGCTCGAAATGTTTGAGGAGATTCAATCGCTCGACCAGCGCTCGCTCACGTTCAGGCCACACCTGGAGGACCTTGCCGGTCTTGCCGCGGTCCTTGCCAGTGCGCACGATCACCGTATCGCCCTTCTTTACGCGTGCCATCGATTTGCTCAATCGCTCCTACACCGTTGGTTAGACCACTTCTGGGGCCAGCGAGATGATCTTCATGAACCGCTTTTCGCGTAGTTCCCGTGCGACTGGCCCAAAGACACGGGTGCCGCGTGGGTTGTTCTGCGGGTCGATGAGTACGACAGCGTTCGAATCAAACTTCAACGTGGTCCCATCCAGCCGGCGGATCGGTGCCCTGGTGCGGACGACCACGCATCGGACCACTTCGCCCTTCTTGGCCAGCGCATCTGGATCGGCTTCGCGAATATGGACGGTGATCACGTCTCCGATGGCCGCGGTGTGCTTATTGCCGCGACCAATCACCCCAATCGCCCACACTTTCTTGACGCCGGTGTTGTCAGCGACGTCAAGCTGCGTTCGCATGGCGATCATTCCACCACCTCGGCTGCCCGGACGATTCGGAAACGGGCGTACGGGCGTACGGGCGTACGAGTGGTCGAGATGCGCCAGCCGACGACCTGTTCACTGGGACACCTGTTCATTTGTACACGAACCATAGGTGGCAGGATCATGACGCCGAGTCTTTGCTCTTCTGCCTGGCCGACTGTTCTGATTCAGACTCAATGCCCGGCACTGGTGGCGCGGTGGATGCGCGACGAATCACTTCGACCAGCCGCCAGCGTTTGTCCTTGGACAGCGGTCGGGTTTCCATAATCCTCACCCAATCACCGATGGCCGCGGTGTTCGACTCATCGTGCGCCTTGAACTTATTCGTCTGGTGAATGACACGCGCATATTTCGCATGTCGAACCAACCGCTGGATTCGCACCACAATCGTCTTCCGCATCTTGTTACTGACGACAACCCCCACCCGGACTTTTCGCGTGGCTCGGGCGGTCGGCAACACCTGTGACATCATGAACCGGTTCCTTTCTGATTCCGCTGTTGCTGTAGGACCGTCGAGACACGGGCCATCTGGCGGCGGAGCAGGCGGATCTGATGCCCTTGCTGAAGGCTGCCCTCCTGAATCTTGATACGGGCCTGCCACAGTTGCTGGCGCAGCGCGTCCAGTTGGGTTGCCAGGTCTGCCGCCGGCAGTCCTCGAAGTTCAGTCGCTGTTGGAAGTCGGTCAGCCATGATGCTGTTGCTCACGTCGTTGAATCGTCTTTACGAGTGACCATGCGAGTTCGCAGGGGCAGCTTACACGCCGCCAGCCGGAACGTTTCCCGTGCCGCCAGCTCCGGGATCCCATCAATTTCGAACAGCACCCGCCCTCGCTTCACCACAGCCACCCAGTGGTCAACCAGCCCTTTGCCGGCCCCCATCGGTTTTTCCTGGCCGTGGACGGTGACCGGTTTGTCTGGGAACACCCGCAGCCAGGCCTTGCCGCCCCGGCTCAGTGACCGGCTAATCGCTACGCGACATGACTCGAGCTGTGCGGCGGTGAGCCAGCCGTTTTCTAACACCTTGAGCCCGAATTGTCCAAACGCCAGTCGTGTGCCGCCTTTGGCCGCTCCGCGTCGTTTACCGCGAAACGCTTTTCGATACTTGATCCGCTTAGGAAATAACAAGGGCATGTGAGTGACTCCGCGCTATGAGGTCTCGGCGACCGTGGGCGTTTGTGGCGCGACGCGGATCTTTTGCTTCGGTGGCGTGACCGGTTTTTCAAGCGGCAACAGTTCACCTCGACAGACCCACACTTTCGTGCCAATACACCCGGCCGTGGTGTGGGCGGTGCCGGTGCCAAACTGGATATGGGCCCGGAGCGTACCGAGCGGTACCTTGCCGGCACGGTAGACCTCCCGCCGCGTCATCTCTGACCCGGCCAGGCGCCCGTCGCAGACGACCTTAATGCCGCGGCAATCTTTCGATTCCATGGCCTGCTGGATAGAGCGTTTCATCGCCCGGCGGAACGCGATCCGTTTTTCCAGTTGGAACGCCAACGA